>JBCBBB010000095.1:0-12341 GCA_038532095.1 Pseudomonadota bacterium | reverse complement strand
GGTTTCGCCGGGCTGCGCCCGTCGACCCGTGCGAGGGGGTTTCACCCCCTCGCGCTCCCCCAGGATATTTGAGCCAGAAAGAAAGACAGACGTGGAGTTCGGTCCCCATCTCCTGCTTGCGATGCTGGAAGGCGCCGTCGGCGCAGCCGTCCTTGCGCTGACGGCGGTCGGCCTGAGTCTCGTCTTCGGTGTGATGCGTGTCGTCAACGTGGCTCATGGCGAGTTCTATATGCTCGGCGCCGTCCTCGCGTGGTTCGTGGCGACTGCCGTTGGCGGGCACCCCGCCCTCGGCTTCGTCGCCGCCCTACTTATCGCCCCACTTGTCGCCGCCGCCTTGGCCGCACTGGCCGACATCACCGTGCTGAAACGCGTCGATTACGACCCCGAAGCCACAATCGTCGCCACCATCGGCCTGCTCTACATCATGCAGCAAGGCGCATTGATGTGGTACGGGCCGGAAGCCCGCGCCGTCGAGCCGCCCTTCAACCATCGGCTGGCGATCCCCTGGTTTGAATGGGGCGAGACCGGGTTTGAGATGTATTACCCCTGGGGTCTCTCAACGACGAGCTACAAGCTTTTTGTCATTGCCGCCGCGCTTGTGATCCTCCTGGCGCTGTGGGCGCTACTGACCAAAACCAAAATCGGCCTCGTCATGCGCGCCACCCAGCTTGACAGCGACACGGCGAGCACCTTCGGCATCCCCGTGGAACGCGTCTATGCATTGGTCTTCGGCCTTGGCGCGGGCCTCGCCGCGCTGGCCGCCGTGCTGATCGTGCCGATCACGCAAGCCCACTACCTGATGGGCGGAGACCCGTTGCTCCTCAGCTTCATCGTGGTCATCATCGGCGGGCTCGGCTCGATCCGGGGTACCCTCGTCGCCGCCCTCCTCATCGGCATGTCGGACGGCATCATATCCGTCTTCTTCTCGCCGACACTGGCGAAAATCCTCGCCACGCTCCTCGTCGCACTGGTCCTCGTCTTCCGTCCGCAAGGTCTTTACGGGAAGAAACCGGCATGAGGCTTCATCTCTTCCCAAATACGCAAACCGGGTGGCGAAGCCACCCGCAAAATTCTCCCAGAATTTTCCGCCGCGCCGCAGGCGCGCCCCCCCCGCGACCGCAAAGCAGGCGCAACACCTCGCGGGCAAGGCGATGAGCAAAAGCCTTCTCCTCCACAGCGCCCTGATCGCCGCGCTGATCGTCGCCGGGCTGATCCTGCCCGCCTATCACCAGGGCAACCTCGCGCGCATCCTTGTGCTCGCCACCTATGCCATCGGCTACAACGTGCTCTTCGGCTATACCGGCCTCCTCTCGCTCGGCCACGCGATGTTCTTCGGCGCGGGCATGTACGGCCTCGGTCTTGCCATGCAGCATGGGGGCGTCCCGGCGCTGCCCGCCTTCGCGCTCGGCCTCCTCGCCGCCGCTGCACTCTCCACCGTCGTCGCCCTCCTCGCACTCCGCACCATCGGCGTCGCCTTCATGATCGTCACACTCATGTTCGCGCAATCCGTCTTCCTGACCGTGCTCTACTTCGGCGAGTGGACCCGGGGCGACGAAGGCTTCGTCCTCCAGCAAGCCACACGACAAATCGCGGGCCTCGACCTGACCAACCCGCTCATCCGCTATTACGCCGCGCTCGCGCTCTTCACCGTCGCCCTCGTCATCACCGCGCGCATGATGCAGGTCCGCTTCGGCCACATCCTCGTCGCCATCCGCGAAAACGAGGAGCGCACGCGTATGCTCGGCTACAACACCCAAGCGCACAAGTTCGCCGCCCTCGTCATCTCCGGCACGCTCTCGGGCGCGGCAGGCGCGGCCTACGCCCTCCTCTTCGGCTATGTCGGCGCGACGTTCACCTCCGTCCAATATTCGATCTTCCCGCTCCTCTGGGTCCTCCTCGGCGGCGCGGGCACCACCATCGGCCCCTTCATCGGCACGCTCTTCATGTTCTACCTGATCGACATCTCCAGCGGGGTCACCAACGCCTACCTGATGATCGTCGGCATTGTCCTAGTCCTCCTGACCCTATTCGCGCGGGCCGGGATCATGGGCGAGGTCCGCAAACGCATCGCACCGTGGCTGCCATGACGCATGTTCTGGAAACCAAAGGGCTGACCAAGCAATATGCGGGCCTGACCGCGGTGAGTGACGTGAGCCTCATCGTCGACACCGGCGAAATCCACGCGCTCATCGGCCCGAACGGCGCGGGCAAAAGTACCCTCGTCGGCATGATTGCGGGCCGCACCGCGCCGAGCAAAGGCGAGGTCTGGTTCGAAGGGGAAAACGTCACCGGCCTCCCCGCCCACGCCCGCATCCGCAAGGGCATGGCCTACACCTTCCAGATCACAGCGATCTACGGGCGCCTCACGCTGGCCGCCAATCTTGAACTCGCCCTCCGCGACCGCTCGCGCGCCAAAGCCTTGCAAGCGCTCGACCGCGTCGGCCTTTCCAACCGCGCCGACCAACTCGCCGGTGACCTCGCCTATGGCCACCAGCGCTTGCTGGAAATCGCCATGGGCGTCGCCCAATCCCCGAAACTCCTGATCCTCGATGAACCTACTCAAGGCCTCGCCGAAAGCGAGATCGCCGAGTTCAACACGCTCATCAAATCGCTCGCCGGCGACACCACCATCCTGCTGATCGAGCACAATATGAACGTCGTCATGGAACTCGCCCAAACCATCACAGTGCTGGAAACCGGCGAGGTTCTGGCCCAAGGCACACCCGCCGAGATCAAGTCCAACCCGGACGTGCAGGAGGCGTATCTCGGTCATGCTGAGGCTTGAGAACATCTCCACCGGCTACGGCCCCGTGCAGGTTCTCTACGACCTGTCGCTGGAGGCGCGGCCCGGCGAAGTGCTCTGCCTCCTCGGGCGCAACGGCGCGGGCAAAACCACAACGCTCCGCGCGATCATGGGCCTGCTTCCCCTCTCAACAGGCCGGATCACCTTAAACGACGAGACCCTCTCCGACCTGCTCCCGCATGAGGTCCCGAAACATGGCATCGGCTACGTCCCGCAAGGCCGCCGCCTTTTCACCGAGATGACCGTCGCCGAGAACATCGAAGTGGGTCTCATGACCCGCAAGAAAGGCGCTGAGACCCGCGAGCGCGTCCTCACCATGTTTCCCCGCCTCCGCGAACGGCTCGACCAGCGCGCCGAAACCCTCTCCGGCGGTGAACAACAGATGCTCACCACCGCGCGTGCGCTCTGCCTGGAGCCCTCGGTCCTCTTGCTCGATGAACCAACCGAGGGCCTGCAACCCTCGATGATCCAACTCATCCGGGAAACCGTGGAAACCCTCCGCGCCGAGGGTAAGGCGATCATCCTGGTGGAGCAGCGTATTGATGCCGTCCTCTCCCTCGCCGACCGTGTGACTTTCGTTGAGAACGGCCATGCGCGCGAGACGGTCGAAGTTGGCATGCTCCAAAACGATCGCAGCCTGCTGGAGAAATACGTGGGCGTCTGACCTGCCGGATCAGCCCGTCAGGCTGTTGACCCCCAGCAAGAACAGTCCTGCCATGGCCACGCCAAGCCCGCCGATCAGGCCCAGGTCCAACGCTGCTGCCGGGATCAGGTTGAAATCCCCGGCCAAAGCGCGCCGACGATAGGCAGCCAGGAACATCGCCAGCCCCAGGACCAGCATGGCAGAGATGACAAACCCTGCCGCAAAGAACAGTCCGGTGCTGAACCCGAGAACGAACAGCGCGGGGCGGCAAAACTTGATCGTCGGGTCGGGCTGGTCGCGATAGAGACGGCCTTCGATCAGGAAAAGCGTGGTCGACACCAGCGTCATCAGGAACAGGCAGAACGAGAAAATCCAAAGCAGCGCGCGCGGGCCTTCCTGCCAAACCATCGTTCCGACGAAAAGCGCGGCCGTCATCACGCCCAAAGCCTGAAGGGCGTCTTTACGCGTCGGACTACTGTCTTCCATCGTGTTATCGGCCATGGTCATGCTCCGCGCCAGAATGTCGCACCCCACCGGAAATTAGGCCATTTTGTCGCAGTGTCAAACGCACTCAGAAGCGAACGGTCCGGTTATGTGTTTTAAACGCATGTTTGTCAGAACCGTCCCCGAAGCTTCCGTGCGCCATGCGCGAAACACAACGCGTATGTGTGCATGACGACACCTCTCCGTCCCCTGGAAACAGGGGTCAAAAATGCATTGCCGTTCCCGGGGCTTGGTTCCCGGGTGCGATACTATCGGAGGGACCGTTTTGGCGGGCCCGTCAATTCCAAAGCCACTAGAGCGTCCGGCCTTCAACCTGAGGCATCGAGTATCGCTTTTTGCGTATCGCCGAAGGGAGAGGCAGTGAAAAGCGATTCAGGTTTTGGGCCGGAAGCTTTAGACACGCCATCGCTTGAACGTCGCCGGACACAGCATTCTATAAAAAACCGCGCTGCCCTCGGGCAGGGGCGCCCATAAATGATCGCGTATGTCACAGACGGCCCGCTACGGGCCGACTGGGGCATGCCTTGTGGTTGGTCCGCCGCCGTTCACACGGCGCGGCGCCACCAATTCCGCCAGAGCGTCCAAGCGCGCTGCCGGTCCTTTCCGCCCCTCAGGGCCAATCTGACGAATTTTGTCATTGCTCTATCCTGCCAATGGCGCGGGTTTCTCCCATGCTCGATAAGCGACACTTAAGCGGGATTTACGTTTCTCCAAAGCGCTGAATGCCGTGCATTTTAGCTTTGCGGTCTCTAAGTCACAGAAATCGGTGGAAAATTGCCTAAAATGCACTTTGCATTTGATTTGAAACGCAACCCGCTGCCTCTCGCCTTCGGCTCGAACGCGGAACGCGATGCCCGTATGAGGCAAACGCAAAGTGCGGGAACAAATGGTAAAGGGCGCGCAAATCCGCGCGCCCTTCCTCGTTGTCGCGCCCCGGACTTGATCCGGGGCCTCACGCACCGCCCTAGTTCAGCGCGGCATCCGTGATCGCATGCGTCCAGGCGCCTTCCGGCTCTTTCGTGATCACCGGGTCCGAGCCGCCCGACAGCAGCGAGGCCACCGTCCGCTCGAAATCCGCCGGATCGAGCGCGCCTTCCGAGCCCGCCGTCAGCTTGGCAATCTCGCCCATCATCCGCACCTGATGCTGTTCTGTCTGCGCGCCCGTCTCGTCATAGTCGAGCACGATCATCGCCGCGTCTTCCGGGTTCTCCTCGGCCCACTTCCAGCCTTTCATGGAGGCCCGCACGAAGCGTTCCATCTTGTCGGCAAAGCCCTCTTCGGACAGCCGGTCTTCCAGAACATAAAGCCCGTCCTCCAGCGTCGCGACGCCCTGATCCTCGTACTTGAACGTGATCAGATCATCAGGGCTGACACCCGCATCGATCACCTGCCAATATTCATTGTAGGTCATCGTCGAGATGCAATCAGCCTGGCGCTGCAACAGCGGATCGACGTTGAAGCCCTGCTTCAGCACCGCCACGCCATTGTCATCCGCGCCATCGGTCTCGATCCCAAGCTGGCTCATCCAGCTCATGAACGGGAACTCGTTGCCAAAGAACCAGACTCCCAGCGTCTTGCCCGCAAAGTCCTCCGGGCTCTCAATCCCGCTGTCCTTCCAGCAGGTCAACTGCATGCCAGACGATTTGAATGGCTGCGCGATGTTCACCAGCGGCAAGCCCTTCTCGCGCGCGGCCAACGCGGCTGGCATCCATTCCACCAGCACGTCGGCGCCGCCGCCGGCGACCACCTGCGGCGGTGCGATGTCCGGCCCGCCCGGCTTGATCGTGACGTTCAGGTCTTCTTCTTCATAGAACCCGTTTTCCAGCGCCACGTAGTAGCCCGCGAACTGGGCCTGTGTGACCCATTTCAGTTGCAATGTCAGATCGTCAGCCGCCTGCGCGGCCCCAGTTCCCAGCGCCAAGACGGCAGCAGATACCAAATACTTTCCCATGTCGTTCAACTCCCCGAGTTTACTTCTCTCGTTGTGACGGGTGCCAGAATGTGACGCGCTTCTCAAAGAACGCCACGAGACCGTAAGCTGCAGAACCCGTCAAAGCAGCCACGGCGATTTCAGCCCAAACCAGGTCGATCGACAAGCTGCCGACCCCTGTGGAAATTCGGAACCCCATGCCCCTTGTGGGAGAGCCGAAATATTCAGCAACTATAGCACCGATCAGCGCCAGAGTTGTCGCAATCTTAAGCCCGTTGAAAATGAACGGCATGGCGGCAGGCAAGCGCAGTTTCAGCAGGGTCTGGAGGTACCCCGCCGCATAGGTGCGCATCAGGTCCTTCTGCATGGCGCTCGCCTCCGCCAGGCCCTGCACAGTGTTCACGAGGATGGGGAAGAACACCATCACCACGACGACCGCCGCCTTCGACTGCCAGTCAAAGCCGAACCAGCTCACCAGAATGGGCGCGATGCCGACGATGGGCAGGGCCGCCACGAAATTGCCGATGGGCAGCAGGCCCGCCGTCAGGAACCGTGAGCGGTCAATCGCAATCGCGGTCAGAAACGCCGCGCTCGCCCCGATCAGATATCCGGACAGAGCGCCCTTCAGCACCGTCTGCACGAAGTCTTCCCAAAGCGTCGCCGTCTCGGCCATGAACCGCGATGCAATCGCCGACGGCGCGGGCAGGATCACCGGCGAGACATTGAAGGACGCCACCGCGGCCTCCCAAAGGACCAGGATGCTGGCGCCGAACAGCAACGGAACAAATATCCGCACCAAACGGTTGTCGTGCCAGCCCGACCGCGCCAGTTGTGTATTGACGAACCAGGCCAGCAGCCAGAATACGATGGCGGTGGTCATCGTCATGACAGCTGCCCCCCGTGCCAACCTGCCCCGGGCTTGATCCGGGGCCTCGCCACCAGAGGTCCCGGGTCAAGCCCGGGACGCGACACCGCGTCCGTCACCATCCCGGCGCGGGCACCGCAGCTTGTCTCGCCCCGGACTTGATCCGGGGCCTCGCCGCGGGAGGGCCAGCTACAGGGGAGAACGCCAATCATACGCGCACCCCCATACGCCGCATCGCCACGCCTTGCAGCCAGCCAATCAAAGTCACCAACGCCCCGGCCAAAATGGCTGCGGCAAAGAGCGCTGACCATATCGCCAGCGGTGTGCCGAATTGGTCGCCAATCAAAATCCGCGCACCCAGCCCGCTGATCGCACCGGTCGGCAATTCCCCGACGATGGTGCCCACCAGCGCCGCCGCAATCCCAATCTTGAGCGATGTGAAGAGGTATGGCACCGAGGCGGGCAGCCTCAGCTTCAAGAACGACGCAAAGCCGCTCGCGTTATAGGTCCGCAGCAAATCCAACTGCTCTCGCGACGGGGACCGCAACCCCTTCACCATCCCCACCAGCACCGGGAAGAAGCACAAGTAAGCCGAGATGATCGCCTTCGGCAGCGCCCGCCCCTCGACCCCGATTTGCGACGAGAGCACAATGATCATCGGCGCGAGTGCTACGATGGGCACGGTCTGGCTGATGATGGCCCAGGGCATCACGCTCATCTCCATCGTCCGTGAATACACAATGCCCACGGCTCCCAAAATGCCCACCAACGTGCCCAGCGCAAACCCGAAGAGCGTCGATTGCAGCGTGATCCACCCATGGTAAATCAGGCTCCGTTTTGAAAACGCCCGCCCCCGCAGCACCATGTCTCCGGTGGTCTTCCAAAGCTCCTGGCCCACCTGCACCGGCGTCGGCAGGCGCGGCCGATCAAGCGCATAGCCGCGCCCGATCTCGCCGGGGTTCTGCGCCATCAGCACCCAGACCGAGGTTTCGCTCCGCACCCGCGCGCCTTCCGGCACCACAACCACGCCCCCCCGCTCCGCGAGGTCCAGCGACTGGCGAATGTTCATCGGTGCGACGGCGGCGTACCAAAGCGCAACGATGGCCAGAAGAACCGTCAGAACCGGGAGAAATCGCGTCACAGCCTCACCCTTTGCGCCCCATCATCACCAGCGCGATGGCGGAGAAGACAACTCCGATCGCACCGTAGGTATAGACCGACGACAGCGCGTCCGCGCATTGCGCCGTGTCCGGTGTCTCGACACAGCCTAGCTCTCGAAAGTTCGCCCGTGCCATCCAGAGCATCACAAATGTCACGACCGCCAAAACCAGCGCTCCCGGAACAATCCAGCTTTTCATGTCATGCGCCCCCCTTTCGCACTTGGAAGACAACACGTTTGATGTGGGCGGTCTTTCGGAAAATCCGCACGGGCCGGACACCCAATCGTGCGTGGAAGAGCTGTGGTAGGCGCACCCGCCACCGCGCTTCGCCCCCAATCGTGCAGGTCGCCCACCTCTTGCTTGAAATGTTCGCTCGGGCCGCCACCTGCCAAGCGCGCGCGCCCCGCCTTTTTCGGCGCAGGCACTGCGGCCGACGACACTGCGCGACAGGACCCCAACGGCGCTCGGAGTGCCAAGCCGCGTGATCGCCGCGCCAGGTGTGCACGTAGCCCCCCTCTCGCGCGCAGCACGCGCTCGGATCGCCCAAGATCAAAGTCGCAACACGCGTGATGGCAGAGCCCTCCGTCCTCCTCAGAGCCCAAGCCATGACTTCCATGCGTCGTGGTGCGTTCCCTCAACCTGAACAAAATTCCCACAGCCGGACGCTCCATCATGGTCAGCCCCCTGGCCTTGGCAGGAGCGGACTGTTGTCGCGCGCATTGCGGGCAAGGCCTCCGACATGGTCGCCACTTGCCGAGACCGGCGTTCCAGTCTGTATGACCGCGCCCGGAACCGCCGCCGGGATTGAAACATGTTTTGTTGTGATACCCCCCAATTGTGGACATGGGCCACAGCGCCGTTGGCCCCGCCGCGAATGAAACTCGCGCACGTGCCGGACCCGCAACCACGCGTGGGACACCCGTGTGGGATGAATGAACCGTATTCCGAACCCAGGTCTTTCTCGGTGCGACCGCGCTCAGACTTGCCACCGTGTTGGAGACGCGCACTGAGGTCGCATCGCCAATCTTGGACAAGGCCCCTGACGCAACAGTCCCCCCTCGCCGCGCACGACACACACTCAAGTTTCTGCCCCGGCAATCGCGCTCTAGGCACCCGCGTGGGACGCGCAAACCGTGTTCCGGCTTCCGGCCTTTCTCGGTACGACCGCTGGCATCGTTCGAAACGACCACTCGCGTCGTTCGAACCGCACGCGTCGTTCGGATAATCCGAGTCGTTCGGACCGCTCCGGTCGTTCGGGCAATCCGAGTCGTTCGGACCATCCGCAACGTGCAAACCATCCGCGTCGTTCGGACCATCCGCAACGTTCGAACCATCCGCAACGTTGGAACCATCCGCACATCTTCACCTCGGCTTAACCGAATCCCCCAAGGATATAGGGCGGTAGGGAGAGGGATGGTTCGGCGCGTTAACCTAAATGAATCTTGACGAGGGGTCACCGGCGCCACTCCATCCGGAACTCCACCTGCCCATCATCGCCGTCGCGCGTTTCCCCTGTCTTTACAAAACCTTCCCGCACATAAAATGCATGCGCGCGCATGTTGGGAGCGTGGGTCCAAAGCTGAAGGTAATCGCGCCCCTGTTTAACATGATCGATCAGCGCCTTGCCGAGGCCGCCGTTCCGCGCTTCTACATAAAGTCCGGCAATGAGCGACGTTTCGGGATGAAACGACAGGTAGCCAACCACCGGATCGCCGCCCACATAGACCTCCCGCACCGGGATCGCTTCGGCGAGCATGCCGGTCAGTTCTGCTTCCGAAAAACGGTCCGGCATCCACGGCGTCGCCGACACCCAGCCATGCACGACCCGTGCGCAAGCCGCCGCATCCGCCACGTTGGCACGACGTATGGGCGTGGCCGCACTCACACCTCTTCCCCATGGCCCGCGCGCAACCCCTCACGCACACGATGGGCAATTTCGATAAATTCCCGACTGTCGCGGATCTCCAAAGGGCGCACGCGCGGCAGCGGGCTTTCAATCACATCCGTAATGCGTCCGGGACGCGGCGACATGACAACGATCTTGGTCGACAGATACACCGCTTCCGGGATCGAGTGTGTGACGAACCCGATGGTCTTGCCGGTCCGATCCCAGAGCGACAGAAGTTCCTCATTCAACCGGTCCCGCACGATCTCATCGAGGGCGCCAAACGGCTCATCCATGAGCAGGATATCGGCATCAAAGGCCAGCGCCCGCGCGATGGAGGCCCGCTGCTGCATGCCCCCCGACAGTTGCCACGGGAACTTGTTGCCGAACCCGTGCAGATCAACGAGGTCCAACACCCGCTCCACCCGTTCCTCCATATCGGCCTTCTCGTAACCCATGATCTCCAAAGGAAGCTTGATGTTCCCCGCAATCGTCCGCCACGGATAAAGCCCCGCCGCCTGGAACACATAGCCATAGGCCCGCGCCTTCCGTGCCGCATCCGGGGTCATGCCGTTGACGGTCAACGTCCCGCCCGTCGGCGTTTCCAAGGCGGCGACACAGCGGAGGAACGTGGTCTTCCCACAGCCCGATGGGCCAATGAAAGAGACGAAATCGCCCTTGTCGATGGTCAGGTTCACGTCAGAGAGCGCATGGACAGGACCGTCACCGGTCTGGAAAGTTAGGGACAATCCAGATGCAGAAATCACGGCACCTTGTTCGCCCTTATTCATTTGGCAACTCGTCTTCTCTCGGCGGTCTCACAGTCTTCATGAGACGCGCCTCACACGCACCAAACGCAGCATAGCTCGCCCGCGCTTCATTTAGGCTTGGCACGTTCGCTCCTCCGCTAAAGGTCGGGTCTTCGGCTTGAACATCATCGTCTTCCCAACCACAAACCGGGCAAATCTCAAATGCATCATAAGCGCTTATCGTAAAAGAACCGCAGCATCTGCACGGCAGAAGTTGAGACAATCAAACCCCCGTCGCCGGGATCCCCGTGCGCTCCACCGGACGTGGAGCGGTGAGTTCCTTCCAGGACGACAGCGCCTTGTTGACCGGCGTGTTGGGCTTCCGCCGCACAAACTCGCCATGGCCTTCCTTCGTGCGCACCTCGCCATCATGCACAGCCACATAGCCCCGGGTCAGCGTAAAGCGCGGCAGGCCGGTCACCTCCTTGCCCTCGAACACGTTGTAATCAATGGCCGATTGCTGGGCCGAGGCGGTAATGGTCTTCGACTTCTCAGGATCCCACACCACGATATCGGCATCCGCGCCGACAAGGATCGCGCCCTTCTTCGGATAGCAGTTCAGGATCTTCGCGATATTGGTCGACGTCACCGCGACAAACTCATTTGGCGTCAACCGCCCGGTCCCGACACCTTGGGTCCAGAGCATCGGCATCCGGTCCTCAAGCCCGCCAGTGCCATTCGGAATCTTGGTGAAATCGCCCACGCCATAGCGCTTTTGCTCGGTGGTAAACGCACAATGGTCGGTCGCCACCACACTGAGCGACCCCGACATCAACCCGTGCCACAGGCTCTCCTGATGCTTGGCATCGCGGAAGGGCGGCGACATCACGCGCCGCGCGGCATGGTCCCAATCGGGATGCGCATACTCGCTCTCATCCAACGTCAGGTGCTGGATCAAAGGCTCGCCCCAAACCCGCTTGCCCTGCTGCCGCGCCCGCCGGATCGCTTCATGCGCTTCCTCGCAAGAGGTATGCACGACATACAAAGGGACGCCCGCCATATCCGCGATCATGATCGCCCGGTTCGTCGCCTCACCCTCCACCTGAGAGGGGCGCGAATAGGCATGCGCCTCAGGCCCGGTATTGCCCTCGGCCATCAGCTTGGCCTGAAGCTCCGCCACCACATCACCGTTCTCGGCATGCACCATCGCAATCCCGCCCAGCTCGGCAAGCCGTTGGAACGACGCATACATCTCGTCGTCATTCACCATCAGCGCGCCCTTGTAGGCCATGAAATGCTTGAAGGTGGTGATGCCCTCTTTCTCGATCACGGTCGCCATCTCGTTGAAGACCTGCTCGCCCCACCAGGTGACCGCCATGTGATAGGAGTAGTCACACGCCGCGCGCGTCGACTTGTTATGCCACATCTGAAGCGCGTCATGCAGGCCCTGCTCGGGCGCCGGCAGCGCGAAATCCACGACCATCGTCGTGCCACCCGACAAAGCCGCACGCGTGCCGCTTTCAAAATCATCCGAGGAATAAGTCCCCATGAACGGCATCTCCAGATGCGTATGCGGATCAATCCCGCCCGGCATCACATAACACCCGGTCGCGTCCAGCACCTCGTCGCCCGACAGCCCCTTGCCGATCTCGGCAATGCGCCCGCCCTCGACCAGCACATCCGCCTCATAGGAGAGGTCCGCCGTCACCACGGTTCCGTTCTTGATCACAGTGCTCATTTGCAAAACTCCCCTGTTCTCCATTGACCCGAAAATATCCCGGGGGGTCTGGGGGGGCAGCGCC
>JBCBBB010000094.1:0-12586 GCA_038532095.1 Pseudomonadota bacterium | reverse complement strand
GGCCGCGAAATCGATCCGCTGATGGGGTGGACTTCCTCAAACGATACCCAGGCACAAGTGAGGCTCAGGTTTCCGACAAAGGAGGCCGCTTTGGACTACGCCAAGGAAAACGGCATTGATGCCGTTGTGACGGAGCCAAAGGTGCGAAAGCCAAACGTTCGCGCCCGCGGATACGGTGAGAACTTCGCCACGGATCGGCGCGGCGCCTGGACCCATTGACGGAAATTTCTGAGGTCAAGCCCACCGATCCGGTGATGGCTGATCTGATTACGCGCCATCTTGAACTTATGTACGCATCGTCACCGAGTTGCAGCATACACGCAATGGACGCCGCTGCTTTAGAGGAAGCGGGCGCTCAGTTCTTCGCTGTTATCGAACATGGACATGCCATCGCCATGGGCGCGCTCAAGCGCATCAACGAAACCCACGGCGAGCTCAAGTCGATGCATGTCAGAAAAGATCGGCGAGGCCATGGGCTTGCCGACGCCATGCTTGCCCATCTGCTAAAGGCCGCGCGACGGGGAGGTCTGACGCGGGTCAGTCTTGAAACCGGAAGCCAGAGTGCGTTTGGCCCGGCCCGTGCCTTCTACGGAAGAAACGGGTTCAACACGTGCCCGCCCTTTGAAGGCTACGCGCTGGACCCGAATTCTGTCTTTATGACACGCGAACTCTGAGGTGCGGTCCATATGATCGACGCCAGCACCGAGACGCATTTGATCCAGATCGTACGCCGGGTGGCCAAAGCGGAAATCCTGCCGCGCTTTCGAACGTTGGCCGAAGCGGATGTATCCACGAAAACCGGGCCGGAGGACTTGGTCACAGAGGCAGATGTGAAGGCGGAGGCAGCGATTACAGAGGCGGCTCTTGCTGTGCTGCCGGACGCACTTATCGTCGGCGAAGAGGCTGCCGAAACCAACCCGGCTTTGTTGACGCAATTGGCCGAGGCGCCGCTTTCGATCATCATCGATCCAGTCGACGGGACTTGGAATTTTGCCAAAGGCCTGACCACATTTGGTGTCATCCTTGCCGTCGCGGCGCGTGGGCAGGCCGTGTTCGGTCTGCTCTATGACCCAGTGATGGACGACTGGATTTGGGCGCGGCGTGGAGGCGGAGCCTGGTACGAAAACGCACAGGGTGCAAAAAGGCGGTTGACCATCGAGGGCGACACAGAGGGCGGGTTGACCGGGTTCGTTCCCCTGTTCAATTTTCCTGAGCCCACGCGACTAAGGCTTGCCGGTTCCCTTCCGGGCCTTCGCCGCATCTGGTCGGTGAGATGTTCCTGTCACGAGTATCGCACGCTTGCACTTGGCGGCGCGGACTTTTGTTTGAGCAGTGCGTTGAAGCCCTGGGATCACGCGGCAGGCGCGCTTGTCGTCGAAGAAGCGGGCGGCGCGGTGGGTTTGCTCGACGGACGTGACTATCGCGCGTCAGTCACCTCAGGCGGCGCCTTGCTGTCCGCGCGGTCCCCTTCGATGCTCGATACGCTCCGTCGCGCATTTGCACCTTTGGTCACCGAACTGGAATAGAACGCAGGCGACACGTCAGTGTTGCAAAACCGTAACCCCTGATTCTCGAGCCTGCGCGCCTTGCAATTTCTTGGCGTTATGGCGGTCGCGCTTTAGTATGCCGGTCGTAGCCTATCTAGCAGAGAGGGAAAAATGGCTGGCAAGTTTGAAGTTTACAAAGACAAGAGGGGCGAAACGCGCTTTCGCCTGAAGTCGGGCAATGGTCAGATCATCCTGGCAAGCGAGGGGTACAAGCGTAAAGCAAGCTGCATGAACGGCATCGAGTCCGTGCGCAAGAACGCGCAGTCGGACGACCGCTTCGAGCGCAAGGATACCAAGTCCGGCAAGTGGATGTTCAACCTGCGCGCCCGCAACGGGCAAGTGATTGGGACCTCGGAAACCTATGAATCCGCCAAGTCGCGTGACAATGGTATTGCGTCGGTGGCCAAGAACGCACCGGATGCCAAAGTGGACGACCAGACAGCCTGAGCGACCAACGCTTGGACTTTCAGAAGGGAGCCTCGGGGCTCCCTTTTCGTTTTGTGGATCAGGCGTCGCTCGAAGAGAGGCTGCGAAGCAGGTATTCGATCATGGCTTCCATTTTGGCGATTGGTACACCGGAGATACGTCGTTCCAATCCAAGCAAGATGATCCCGTGCACAGACGAAAACAAGGCGCGCGTGCGTGTATCAATTTCCTCGGCAGTGGCCGATGGATGAAGCTCCGATAGTGGGCCGGCGATGATCGCGAACAGACCCGCAAGGTCTTCGAGATACCACTCGGGCACTTGGCTGTCGGCCGTCATTTCAACTTCGAACAGGGCACGCCAGAGCCTTGGGTCGTCGGCCGCGAACGCAAGATACGCCTTGGCCATGATGATCAGGCGTTCCACCGGCGAAGCGCCGGCTTCCTGGGCAACGGCCTCGGTGACCCGCGCGCCAAGGCGGGCAAAAGTGCGACCGTTAACGGCCAGTTGCAAACCGGGCATGTCGGTGAAGACGTTGTAGATTGCACCAACGGCGCAGCCCGCTTCCTCGGCCAGGGCACGTGCGCGCAAAGAGGCGCTTCCTTCGGCGCGGATCTGGGCTTCGGCTATGTCGATCAGCCGCTCCCTCAACTCGGCGCGCCGTTTTTCCGTATCGCGTGCCAAGATGCTACCTTCCAAGCCTGAACGATGTTCATAGGTTAGCGATCCGGATGGCGCTTGCCAAGTCACGTGCGCTCGGATCATAAGACAAATTGAGCGGTCCCGTAGCTCAACTGGATAGAGCAGCTGACTTCTAATCAGCAGGTTCGGGGTTCGAGTCCTCGCGGGATCGCCATTGTCCGAGCGCTTGCCCAAGCTCATCACATGCCCCTCTAGCTCGGACAAGCGAAGGCCAAACTGCCGATGCTTTGGCTGCAACAGGCAGGCGGCATGTTGAATCCGCTTGACCTGTGCCAATGTGAATGGTCACGTCCCCTCGCACTTTCGAAGCTCTGAGGGGACATGCCATGAAGATGAGTGATGAACGCCTGATCGAGGCTGCGCCAAATGTTGTCTGGGCGGCTTTGCTCGATGCGGAAGTCCTCAAGGCTTGTGTGCCGGGATGTCAGGAGATGACCGGGTCGCCGGAAGAGGGGTTCGCCGCCACTGTCGTTCAGAAGGTCGGACCGGTGAAGGCGACCTTCAAAGGGGCGGTCACCCTGTCGAACATGGATGAACCGAACAGTCTGACCCTGACGGGTGAAGGCAAGGGAGGGGCGGCCGGATTTGCGAAGGGCAGCTCAACTGTGGTCCTCACGTCCGAAGGCGACGGGACACGGATCGCTTACGAGGTAGATGCAAGTGTCGGCGGTAAACTGGCGCAACTCGGAAGCCGTTTGATCGACAGTTTCGCCAAGAAGATGGCGGATCAGTTCTTCGAGCGGTTCCAGTCTGTCGTGGAAGGTGGCGACGGCGAGGAAGAGGTCGAGGTGAGTGAAGAAAAGAAAGGCTGGCTGGCGCGGCTGCGCGGAAAGTAATGCGCTACTGCGAAGGCGTGCAGCCAACGGCCTGCAAGACTGTGTTCACATAGGTCTCGGCAACTGTGTCCCGATCCAAACGCCCCGGCTCGCGAAACCAGACAGTCACACCTGTCAGCATCGCCAGCAGCGCCCGTGACACCACCGCGCAGTCCGTCAGCCTGAACGTGCCATCCTTGGCGCCGGTCTCAAGAATGTCCCGCAGTGTTTGTTCATACGCATCGCGCAGGGGCAGGATGGCACGCCGCCCGTCTGGTTCCAGGCTGCGCAATTCCATGTAGGCCAGAAACACGTCTTCGGGCTGATCGATGTGATAGGTTACGTGGAACCGCGCAAAGGCCGTCAGGCGTTCTTTCGGGGTGCCTGTCGGTCCGACGGACACACGCATCGCCTCAAGCAGGCGCCGCATGTGGTTTTCCATCAAATCGACAAGCAGATGCTGCTTTGAAGGGAAATGGTTGTAGATCGCGCTTTGGCGGATGCCAACCGATCCTGCGATGTCGCGCATGGAGACGCCCTCATACCCGTGTTGCGCAAAGAGGTGTCTGGCATGCGTGCGCAGATCGTCTTTGGTATTGGTCCGAGAAGGCTGTGCCAGCGTCATTGCAGGTCCGAGAACGAGTGTTCACTAACACTAGCGGTGGATGCGCCCGGGTGAAAGAGGGAAACAGAGTAAGCCTCTGGCAGTGCTTCTTGAATACAGCGATACTGCCGCGACCAATGGAGTGTCAGACGTGAAAGCCCTTTTTGTTCACCAGAATTGCCCGGGCCAGTTCAAGCACCTTGCGCCAGCTCTGGCAGCGGAGGGGCATGACGTTCTGTTTATAGGACAGAAAGACAAGCCAACCCCGAAAGGGGTGAAACGGCTTGAGTATGAGCCGCATCGCAAGGTCACGCCCAAAATTCATCCCTATCTGATGGGAACTGAGGCAGCCATTCTGAACGGGCAGGCCGTGGCGCGGCTTGGGTTCAAGCTGAAGGCGCAGGGGTACAAGCCGGATGTGATGATTGGCAATCCGGGCTGGGGAGAAACGCTTTTTCTCAAGGATGTTTGGCCCGGCACGCCCCTCGTCTCTCTCTGCGAGTTTTACTATAACGGGGTCGGTTCTGACGTTGGCTTCGATCCGGAATTCGACACCGGGCCCGATGCCATCCTGCGCGCCCGTGCAAGGTCATCGCAGCATTTGCTCGCGATTGAAGCGGCGGACTACGCCTATAGCCCGACTGCTTGGCAGCGTGCGCAGTTTCCCAAAGCATACCAAAACAAGATCGATGTGATCCATGACGGGATCGATACGAATGTCATCAAGCCGAAGGACGCTGCCACATTCACCTGTCCTGACGGCACAGTGCTGTCGCGAAAGGATGAGGTGCTGACATATGTCTCCCGCAATCTCGAACCTTATCGCGGATTTCACATGTTCATGCGCGCTTTGCCGGACGTGCTGCGGAAACGGCCTGATGCGCGGGTGGTCATCGTTGGCGGCGATGAGGTCAGCTACGGTGGTCGACCGAAAGAGGGCGGCACATGGCGTGAGAAAATGCTGGACGAGATTGGACCCTTGCCGGACCGGGTAAGCTTCACCGGGCGTATCCCTTATGCTGAGTACCTCGCCCTGCTGAGCGTGTCCTCCGTTCATCTTTATCTGACCTACCCGTTCGTCTTGTCATGGTCGATGCTGGAGGCGATGGCTTCCGGCGCCTTCGTCCTTGGCTCGCGGACACCGCCAGTGGAAGAAGTGATTGAAGACGGCAAGAACGGTTGGCTTGTCGACTTCTTCGATACCGCTGCGATGTCGGACCGCATCGCTGACGCTTTGGCTCAGCGCGATCAAGTGGACGAGTTAAGACATGCAGCCCGCCAGACAGTCATAGACCGCTATGATCTGACCTCCTGCATGGCAGCGCAGCGCGCCTTGATCGATGCGGCCGTCGCGCGGGGCTAAGCGTCACGGCGTTGCAAATAGCTGGTCAAGTCGTGCCGCGATGGCACGGGTGTCATCTGGCTCAAGATCGATCACATGGCCTGACGGCGCCGCCGATAGAGTTTCCGCCTGTGCGCCAAGGTTGAAACATGCCACGGGCAGTCCAGTCGCCAAAGCCTCATGCGTGGCAAAGGAAAACGTCTCGGGGCAAATCGAAGGTATGAACCACGCGCCGACGTCGTATTTGCCGGCAAGGCGCGCGATATCGGTTTGCGCATATCGACCATGAACCACGTGAGGGTGGGGCAGCGTGAAACATCCGTCCAGCTCTCCGATGATGGCAATGCGCCGGTTCCAAACCCGCGTCAGGCTCTGCAACACAGCGCCTCCCTTCGCGTGGTTGATGCCGCCCAACACACCCAGGGTCTGGCCGCCGTTGCTGAGCCGCGGGGGCACTGTGACAACAGCATGGGGACGCACCCTTAGCGTGTCGCCTACCTGAGGGTAGGCCTCCCTCACCAAGGCGCCGCTGGAACGCGAGAAAACCGTAACTTCATCGGCGGCGGCCATCACGTTTCCCCAGCGTGTGCGCCATTCCGCGTGGCTCAGCCCCGGGCGATCTTTGATGGGCGGCACCGCATGCGCAGGGTCTTCTGTTGCGAGCGGCGGGACGCCACTGTGCTTTCCGTCCGATCCCAAAAGGTTCCAGGACGGGCTGATCGGAAAGAAATCATGGAACCGGACGGACAATCTGTGTCCTTTGGCAAGCGCCAATAAAACATCCGGGACCGTTGCCGGGTTGGAAGCATGAACAGCACAGGAGTAAACAATGTGACGGCGCTCAAGCGGGGCCAACATCTGATGCAGAACTGCGATATCGTCGATGTCCCCCATCAGTTGAAATCTTGAGTTGTGAAGCTCCAGGCGCCAGGCAGAAGGCCCGCCCACGCGAAGAACGACGGCATTCTCCGAACCGTCCCGATGCGCGCGGGCAATCTCTTCCTTCAAGGCCGTTTCCGCGCCGCCGCCTAAGGCGTGCCCGATGAACACGGGGACAGTGGACGTTGCGTTGTGTGCTACCCAGCCCATGGATATGGCGAGGCGTTCGGGCGCAATCGGCGCGGAGGCCGCCCAAGCTGAGACTGACGCGTTGTAGTTCGGGTAGCGTCGCTCGATGATCCGATTGGCCTTCGCGACCTGCGCGGTGCGGTTTGCGCCTCCGAAGCTGGCGGCACCGTGGTGACCGACGACGAGGTTGCTGGCGACAGCGTGGCGCCCACCAAGCGCGCTTGCCTTCTGACACCAATCGACCTCTTCCCCGTAGCCCTTGCCGAAGGTTGAATCGAAGGGACCAACCAGATCGAGGAACCTGCGGTTCAGCGCCATGCAAAACCCAATCCCTGTTGGTAGTTCGATTTGACGTGGGCGCAGACGTTTGGCCACAGCGTCCATCGTTTCAATCAAGTCAACTGTCGGCGGATCAGCGATGTCAGCCGTGGGAACCGACAGGACCTCTGCGGCGTTTGAAAGGGGTGTGACAGTCGCAATGTCGTCATCAAAGGCAAATGGTGCGAGCAGTCGTGGCACCCAGTCTTTTGGCGGCACCGTATCCGAGTTCAGAAGGATGGCGTGGTGACCGGGGGGAAGATGTGACACCGCCGTGTTCACCGCGTGAACGAAGCCCTTGTTCTGTTCAAGGTGGATGACGTGCGTGTGCGGCCAGGTCTGCGCGAAACTCGCAATTTCATCCCTGATACGCGGGTCCGTCGATCCATCATTTACCAGTATGACGGATTGATCGTTTGGGAGCGTACTGGGCAATCGTTTCAGTAAGGACGCGACCTCCTCGACGGCGTTGTAAATCGGGATCACAATCGTGGCTGGGCCCAGTGGCATCTCCGTCTGCCGCCATTCGAAAAGATCGTCTGGAATGGGTTGAGCAGCATCCAAAGGCACAGCAAGGCCAAAGCGACGCCGAAGATCATGTGCCAACCCAAGATCGCCATTTCGGAGAAAGGCGACCATATCCAAACGCGCGGCCCACAAGGTGGTGACGGCGTGCCACCATGCTCTCGGGTGCCGTAAGCTGTCTTGGTCGACTGCGTCGAGGTGCAGCAGAACCAAACTTCTGAGAACATTCCGTGCCCGCCGTGGCAGAGCCGTCATCTGAACGAGGTCCATGGGTTCAGTTACGGACAGGGTCGTTAATGTCAGGTTTACTGAACCGTTTGAAATTTTTCCGGTTCGTAAGGATTTGCTCACATGTCGTGTCGTATTGCTTCGGTATCTGCCGAACCGAAGGATCCGCGGGATGTGCGTATTCAGAGTATCTAGAAGCCAAATCCTTGCGGCGCTGATGCTGCCCATCATTCTATGTGTTCTTGCGCTTTTGCTGGTCCTTGCGTTGGTGTTGCAAGGGCGCCCGTTCCTTTACACGTCGGAACGCATGCGCGATGCCGACACGACGTTTCGGTTTTACAAGATACGCACCATGACCCCGGTTGAAGGCGCTGCCGAAATGGTTCTCGGCGGCCATCAACAGGGGCGGGTGACGGGGTTCGGCCGTGTGCTGCGGCGCACGCGTCTCGACGAGTTGCCTCAGATATTTAACGTGCTGAAGGGTGATATCGGCTTCATTGGCCCACGGCCGCCCTTGCGTCGCCACGTGGATGCGTGCCCGTCCGCCTATGGTGAGGTTTTGCGTGCCATGCGCCCTGGCATAACGGGCCTCTCCACAGTGCTCGTCCACCGGCGGGAGGAACGGTTGCTGTCAAAGTGCCAATCTGAGTTCGAGACGGAGGTTGTCTATCTGGCACACTGCCTGCCCCTTAAACTCAGAATTGACATGCTTTATGCACAGCGGCGATCTGTTAGTCTCGACCTACTAATATTGTGGCGGACAGCGCTTCGATTGCTGTCTTGGGACCGCGGGGCACAGAGCGTTGCGGTCCCTGGTCGGGACGTACAACGATCAGTGGCACAATCGGTTGATCTCGCCCGAGCCGCTTGAGACAGAGCGTCGGCTCTCCCGTTTCCATATCGCCAAGCTTGCGGCGGCAGCCCCGCCCTTTGTAATGCAGCCAGGCTTGCTTTCGTTTGAATGAACTTGAATGAAACAGCCCCTGTTTGGTTTCCTTTGTCTCAGAGCTTCTTGAGTACGGTTGCCAGCCAAAGTGCCAATTGCGACCGCTGTGATTGGCGAAACACGCCCGACCTTTTAAGCGCGAACAGGCGCTTCAAAAGCGGACCACTGCGTGCAGCATCGAACTCAAAAAGTGTTTCTCGTGCGTCTGGCGTGAGCCAGTGCCGTGAGCGGTTCAAGGCGGCGCAATTTGCTGTTGTCCAGTCCCGAAATCTACCGCGCAAAAGGGCTTTGAGACGTGCGATACGCGCTGTCCAGCCACTGTTGGACCCGATCAGATTGTTCTGGTGCTGCCTGTAAAGCACATGTGGTTCAGTGTCATAGATTAGGGTTCCGCCTGCACCGCACACAATCTGATAAACCCACCAATCATGCGAAATGACGCCATCGGCATGACGCATTGTATCCTGAAGAAGATCGATCGCGGCACGGTTCAATACCATTGTGTTGCCCCCCGCGATGCTTTGGACCAACGCGTTGCGAAAGCTGGGCGACCTGGTGAAGAGAGGCGAAAGATGAAGGGGAACAAGGTCGCAATCCACAACAGTGGTGCGCCCGCAATAAACAGCGGGCTTCTCTGGCGGGAGGCGCCTCAGAACAGTCAGTGCGGCCTCAAGCTTTTCCGGGCACCACACGTCGTCCTGGTCGCAAAATGCAGCATATGGGACGGTTGGCCCGGCAGTGGCGACCAAAGACAAGAAGTTCTGGACGTAGCCGCGACGAGGGCCATGCCGAAGCCAAACGCGACGCTTCGGGTTGGCCTTTGCGAATGCTGTGGCTGTGTCCAGCCAACCGTCTGAGCTGCCGTCGTCCGAAATGATGAGTGACCAATCCTGATGCGTTTGAGCACTCAGGCTTTGCAATTGCTCAGCCAGCATGTCACCGCCGTTATAATGCGCCAGCAGGATCGCAACATGGGTGCCGTGAAATGAATCGCACGCAGATCGAACCTCTGCGTGCTGGTTAACGAATTCCTTAAGGTTCCAAGTCATTTGTGAAGCATCCCGGTCGCATGACGGGAGAGAAGCAGCAAGCTTATCGCAAGAAGCGCAACGCTGACCCCAAAGGCGTAGCTCGGCGAAACGTAGCTTGCGTCATAAGTGGCATAGAACGCACGGCGCATTTCACCCGTGACATGGAACAAAGGATTGAACCAAAGCATGTCCCGAAAATCGCTTGGCACATCTTCAAAAAGAAACAGCACACCGGAGATGATAAAAAGCGGGCGGGTCACGATAAGCCAGACGCGTTCCCAGGCTGGGAAGGCCAGGAACAAAAACGCATTCATCATGCCGATTGCCAGGGCCAAAAGGCCGGCCATCGCAACTGCGCGCAACACGAGAGCCATATCAGGGGTGGCTTGCGCCTCCACGGCGATCATGGCGGTCAGCACCAAGGCGCCGACAGCCAGATGCGTGAAGAGATTGAGCAAGAACCGCGCAAGCAACACGTCGAACCAAGTGACCGCGCTAAAGTGCAGCAATGGCCTTGAGAACCGGATCGCCAGCGCTGTTTTCGAGGAGACATCGTGAAACAACATATAGGGCAAGTACCCGGTGGCGTAGAACAACGGGAAGCTGGTTCCGATCGAGGGGGCCTTGAACGCCAGAGAAAAGGCGAAGGACAGAAGGGCAATCACAGCCAAAGGCTCCACCACAGCCCAAAGGTACCCCCCCGGCGATCGGCCATACGTGGTCGACATTTCCCGCAATATCAGCGCGGCAACACTGCGCCATGTACGCGCGCGTCGCGGTCGAAGTATCAGATTTGCGGTCATGTCAGCGATGGGTCGGGCCCCCTGAACGTCTGCGTTCGGGATAGCGACAAGTTCTTTCCAAGCCATGAACAGGTGCGCCATGGCATTGCCTGACACTGCGGATCAACAGACCCGGATCACCCTGCTTTCCCCACCGGCACCCAACAAACGGCGCCGACGCCATTCATGGATGATGCTGTCTTTCGTTTTCTGGGTTGCCGCGCCCGTGATGTTATCCGGCTGGTACCTTTATTTTCAGGCCGAAGATCAATTCGCATCGACGGTCGGTTTCTCGGTTCGGAAAGAGGAAGTCGTTTCTCCGGTCGAACTGTTTGGTGGGATCGCGGATGTCGCAACAAGCGGCAGTTCGGACAGTGACATTCTGCACGAATTCATCGGCAGTCAGGAAATGGTCAAAGCCCTTGAACGGCGACTTGGTCTGTCAGAACTTTACTCGAAACCAGCGCGTGATCCGGTCTTTGCTTATGATCCGACAGGCACGATCGAGGACCTGCTCGATTACTGGCGTTCCATGGTTCGTGTCACCTATGACAGCACGACGGAACTGATCGAAGTCCGGGCTTTGGCGTTTGCGCCCGATGATGCGCGCGCCATCGCGACGGGGGTTTACGAGGAAAGTGCGCGACTGATCGAAGAACTTTCCACGATTGCGCAAGACGATGCGATTGCCTTTGCGTCTGCTGAACTTGATCGCGCGGTGGAGCGACTGAAAGCGGCCCGTGAGGCGGTGACAGCCTTCCGTTCCCGCACTCAGATCGTTGACCCGACAGCGGACCTTCAGGGTCAGATGGGCCTTTTGTCCACGCTTGAGCAGCAACTCGCTGAAGCTTTGATCCAGGCGGATTTGCTGCGGGAAAGCACGCGCCTTGAAGACCCGCGCATCACGCAGGCCGAACTTCGGATTGAGGTGATTGAGGCGCGCATTGCCGATGAGCGCAGCAAGCTGGGTCACGATGGCAGCGGCGATGATTACGCATCGAAGCTTGCGGAGTATGAACGTCTGTCGGTGGATCGGGAATTTGCCGAACAGGCCTATACGGCGGCGCTTGCCACTTACGATCAGGCGCTGGCGGAAGCGCGACGGAAAAGCCGTTATCTGGCCGCGTACATCAAGCCGACGCTGGCCGAGGCGTCGGAATTCCCAAGAAAGGAAGTGCTTCTTGGGCTCGTCGCCTTCTTTCTTGTCAGCACCTGGGCGATTGCCATCCTTGTCTACTACAGCGTGCGGGACAGGCGGTGATCCAGCTTCAAAACGTATCCAAGAGCTTTCATACACATGGTGTGGACACTGTGGTGGCCGACCAGATCTCGGTGACCTTCCCCACGGGCAAGGCGGTCGCGGTTTTGGGGCGGAACGGGGCCGGAAAATCGAGTTTGCTGCAAATGATTTCGGGCACAGTGCAACCGGACAGCGGGCAGATCGAGGTCGCCGGCACTGTGTCCTGGCCGGTCGGCTTCGCGCAAGGGTTTCATCCCGACCTGACCGGATTGCAGAACACACGGTTCGTGGCGCGCATCTTCGGGGTCGACTGTGATCGGCTGGAGACGTTCGTGCGTGACTTTTCCGGGCTGGAGAAGCATTTTTCGGTTCCTTTCCGGACCTATAGCCAGGGCATGCGGGCCCGGTTGGGGTTCGCACTGTCCATGGGTATCGGGTTCGATACCTATCTCATCGATGAGGTCACAGCCGTGGGTGACGCCGCCTTTCGACAAACCTGCGAAGCGGCCCTTGCTGAGCGTCTGGAACGACATGGGGCTGTCATCGTATCGCACTCACTGGGATTTGTGCGCCGGGTTTGTGAGGCCGGCGTGCTGCTCGAGGCGGGCCGCGCGACGTGGTATGACGATATTGACGCGGCGATCGCAGCGCATCAGGCGGCGATGGCGTGACATGTGGCACCTGTGCGGCCATGCGTATTTTTGAAGAGATGAAGATCAGTCGCTTTTTGTCGGTGCGCCTCCAGCAAAAAGATGCGGCGCGTCATAGCGCGGTGGGGTGTCCTGCATCTCAAGGTGGAGGCCGGTGCCATCGTATGGATGCGCGCGCGCAAGGTCTTCATCAACATCGATACCAAGGCCCGGTGCGGTCGGTGCAGCGACATACCCACCCTCAACGCTGATACTTTGTTTGATGAGCGTTGCATGAAACGGCGTCTCGATCGTCTCAGCGATCAGCAGATTGGGTATGCACACTGACAAGTGAATGTTTGCGGCCCATTCCACCGGGCCCGCA
>JBCBBB010000093.1:0-12627 GCA_038532095.1 Pseudomonadota bacterium | reverse complement strand
CCGTTGAACGCGCCTCGCGTGGCCTTGTCACCCCCAATCGTAAAGGCCTTCAACGCGGCCTATTGGCGACGTGTACCATCCAAAGGCCGAACCGTCGTCAAACCGATCGACGACTTCTTCTTCCCGCTCGACAAACTCCACGATTGGAACCGGCTCTACGGCAAGGCCGGTTTTCATCAGTTCCAATGCGTCGTGCCCGTCGCTGCGGCAGATGCGCTGCGCGACATGGTGGAACGGATTGCGAAATCCGGCTTGGCCTCACCACTGGCCGTGTTGAAGCGCATGGGCCCCGGCCGGGGGGGATACATGTCCTTCCCAATGGAAGGCTACACGCTTGCACTCGATTTCAGAAACTCCAGCGAAGCGGAGCGTTTGATCCTTGAGCTTGAAGACATGACCGTTGCCGCGTCGGGTCGGCTCTACTTTGCGAAAGACGCCCTCGCCCGCCCAAAAAGCATCGCATCCATGTACCCGGAATACAGCACATGGCTGAAAGCGGTGACAAAGGCCGATCCAAGCGGCGCGTTTGAAACCGACCTGACCCGACGCCTGCACCTGCGGGGGGACAACACATGAGCCAGACATGGATTATCGTCGGGGCGACGTCGACGATTGCACGCGCCTTTGCCCGCCAGGTGGCCAACCGGCGCGAGAGCCTTGTTCTTGCGGGTCGTGATATGGCCGAACTTGATCGGATCGCGGCAGATTGCCGTTTCCGCGGGGCTCCCAGCGCCGAAGCCATCGCCTTCGATGCGCGCGACCCCGCAACATTCGCGCCCATCGTCGCCAGGGCCGAAGCTGTCAGCGGCACGTTCAGCGTTACGGTCTTCGTCGGCTCGATGCCAGACCAGGCTGACATCGATGCGGACCCTGACCTCGTTGATGGCACAATCACCGACAGCTTCACCGGCCCTGCCCGCCTTCTGACCACGCTTGCGCCTCTGATGGAGGCGCGCAAATCCGGCACCATCGCCGGTGTTGGCTCCGTCGCGGGTGATCGCGGTCGGCTGGGCAACTACGTCTACGGTGCCTCGAAGGCCGGGTTCCATGCCTATCTGTCCGGCTTGCGCAACCGCCTGGGGCGCTCGGGCGTGCACGTCATCACCGTCAAACCCGGTACAGTGGACACCGCGATGACCTGGGGCATGGAGAAACTGCCATTCGTCGCACAGCCCGACAAAATTGCCGCTGATATCCTGCGCGCTGCCGACCGAAAACGGGACATTATATATACACCCGTTATTTGGTGGCCGATTATGACCATCATCCGCGCCATCCCGGAACGCGTCTTCAAGAAGATGCAGATCTAGAAAGTCCGGCCTTTAACCTGAGACATGGAGTATCGCTTTTTGCGTATCCCCGAAGGGTGAGGCGGTGCGAAGCGGTTCAGGTTGCAGGCCGCGTTCTTTAGCGCTGAACTGAGCCAGAGGCCTCAGTTTTCGGCTTGCTGGCGGACAAAGACACACCCATCGCTGATAAGCTGCGGCGGCGTCAGGCACAGACCGCGTGCAAGGTTCCACGCGGCCAGAACCTTCGGAACATAAGCCCTGGTTTCGGCGTAAGGTGGCACACCCTGATGCTCGCGCACCGCGCCTTCACCGGCATTGTAACCCGCCAGCGCCAGCACCGGGTCGCGGCTGAACTCTTTTAGCAGCCAATCCAGATATGTGACGCCACCGGTAATATTGGCCCTTGGGTCCATGCTATCGGCGACACCAAACCGTTCCGCTGTGGCCGGGATGAGCTGCATCAGCCCTTCGGCACCGGCGGAACTCACGGCATCGGTGCGGCCGGCACTTTCTATGGCGATCACGGCCAGCACCAGAGCGGGTGACACCTGCGTTCCGACCGTCGACGCCAAAATGTCCGAGCCGTGGGCCTGCACGATCCTTTGAAGGGTTTGCAGCCGCGGTGTATCGATCTTGAGTGGATTTGATCGAATGGCGTTAATGGCGCTCTGGAAGCGCGTGGCGGCATCCAGACCGATGGCGGGGGACACCTCCACCCAGTACCAGTCATAGGCTGTAGGGGTCGTGGGAAGCAGTCCTGGGGGCGGCTCCAGCGCCGCATCCGGCCTTGGATCGCCCGGGCGCCGCGGATCAGCGCCCGGAGTGATGCGAAAGACCTCAACATCCGGGTCGATCTGCACGTTGATCCGTTTCTGCGTGCCCGATGTCGGCGGTGCGACGCGTTTGAACGTAAAATCACCGCCCTCTTGCGCCGTCGCGGGCGCTTGAGCCTCTGCGCTGGACACAAAGGCAAGGAAAAAGACGAATAAAACCGCGATCTGGCGATAAGCCTGCATTGCCTCTTAATTCTCTTTTAGCGTTCTGGGCAAAATCTTTGCAGATGTCATCGAGGGAGACCAGCAGGAATTGGGCGCATTGTTCAGAGATCGCGGAAAGTTGCGATTATAGCGATGGATTGACTATCGAACGCCAACGCAGAAACTCCTACTAACTGTTCAAATTCAATAGCTTAATATGTATTTTGCACTTTCTTATCAGCGTTGGAAAATTGTACGACCGACGCCTAACTCTCGCCCAAATTAGGGGGCCATATATGCTCATACCAAACGCGGCACCTGGCCGAAAGTGAGAGGTCGGCCGTCGCGGTGGTTTATCGAAACTGAGCGTGCTCAATGGAGGGACATATGAAACTGTTCGACGCTTTTCTTAAAGACGAATCTGGCGCAGTCACTGTTGACTGGGTCGTTCTGACCGCTGCTATCGTTGGCCTCGGCATCGCTGTTCTGACTTCGGTCGGCAACGGTACCACAAGCCTCGCTGACAAGATCTCGAGCAACTTGGCGAACGCTAACGTTCGTACGCTTGACGGTCTGGACTCGGCCTTCGGCTCGGGCAACTCCGGCGGCTCCAGCTAATAAGTTCTCGTGAGGGCTGCGGCTTCGCGGCCCTCACACCACAAAGACACCTGCACCGGCCTTCGCGTGCCAGAATGAAGCCGGATGCTTCGAAGGGGATGCGACTATGGTCTTTTTAACGAATTTCCTTGAGTCTGAGGATGGGGCAGTCACGGTCGATTGGGTCGTGCTAACAGCTGCAATTATCGGTTTGGGTTTGGTTGTGATCACGACAGTTGCCGGTGGTGCGACTGATGTATCCGACAGCTTGGGCGCATCGTTGAACGATGCCACCCCACCCGCCGCAACAATGCCGGTCTTCTAAAAATCCGACCACGGGACGATTCCTCACATTTTCGGATTTCGTCCACGGTTTCGCCATAATGCTGGGAAACAATGAGTCGAGATACGGTGAATAGGGGCTCGAACCATCGCGCCCCTTTCAAGACCAGAGAGGACATGTGATGAGATTGGTGTTTGGACTTGTTCTGCTCCTCGGCGTGGGGCTGGCAGGCGCGGCAGTTTACATGGCGCGCGACTTTTTTGCTCAACAGCAATTGCAACTGGCGGAAGCCGAGGCGGCAAAAGCCGCCATCGTGCCGACAAGTGACGTCATGGTGGTCAACAAGCAGATGCGCTACGGCCAAAAGCTGACAACCAAGGATGTGAAAATCATCCGGTGGCCAACGGCAGCCGTCCCGCAGGGTGCGTTTACCTCCGTCGAAGAGCTTTTCCCCAACAACGGCGAAGAGTTACGCTCCATCCTTCGCACGATGGAGCCTGATGAAGCCATTCTTTCGATGAAGGTGACGGAGCCCGGTGAAGACGCTGGCGTGTCTTCCCGACTAACAGCTGGCAAACGCGCATTCACGATCAGAACCGACGCAACCTCTGGCGTGTCAGGCTTCCTGCGCCCCGGCGACCGCGTCGACGTGTATTGGACGGGCAACCTGAACGGTGGCAACGTCACTCAGTTGATCCAGGCCGACGTCAGCATCATCGCGATCAACCAATCTGCGGATGAAGACTCGAATGCGCCGGTCATCGCGCGGACCGTAACGGTTGAAGTCAACCCGACCGAGGTTGCGAAACTGGCGCAAGCTCAGACAACCGGCCGCTTGTCACTGTCTCTGGTCGGTGCCGACGACCAACTGGTGTCGGAAGACGTTTCCGTCAACCAGGGTGATTTGCTTGGCATCCAGCAGACAACGGTTGAGCAGGAAGAACGGTGTTTCGTGCGTCGCCGCCAGGGCGAAGAGATTATCGCGATCCAAATTCCTTGCACAAACTGAACATTCGCGACAAAGAATGTTATGAAGGCGCGCCACCATATTCGGTGGCGCGTTTTCGTTGATGCGCTATTGCTGCGATTGTGTTGCGCGTCATCCACATAAGAAAAGCCATTCAAACTGCTGATTGTTGAAAATTTTTCAACATTAGACCATCGTCCGCGTTATAAAGGTATTAAACCTGGAAACTGAGGCGTGATCGGAAAGGCAGGTCACATGACATTGAATAGCGTTATCAGGGCGGCGCTCGTGGGGCTCGCCGTCACAGCTGCGTCTGTTCCCCAAGCCGGGGCACAGTCGCTTACAATCATGCAGGGGGAAGTCTCTACCGCGCTTCAGGTTCCTATGAACCGCGCCGTGGTGGTTGAAGCAGAAAACCCCTTCGCGGAACTCAGCATTGCGAACCCCGGCATCGCTGACATCTCAACTCTGTCGGATCGGACGATCTATGTGCTTGGTAAAGCACCGGGTCGCACGACACTGACACTTCTTGGCCCGGACGGCCGCTTGATCACCAATGTGGAAGTTCAGGTGACACCGGACGTGGCTGAGTTCAAGGAACGCCTGCGGCAGATTTTGCCGGGTGAAGGCATCGAAGTGCGCACCGCGAACGACGGCATCGTATTGTCTGGCGTCGTATCCTCGATCGAGAAACTTGATCGGGCGCTTGACCTTGCCAACCGCTACGCTCCGGATCGCGTCGCGAACCTGATGACGGTCGGCGGCACCCAACAGGTGATGCTGAAAGTGCGTTTTGCTGAAGTGAACCGCTCGGTCATCAAGTCGCTCGGCGGCGGGCTCACCGCAGCTGACACGGATGTTGTGGGCGCATTAGGCCAAGCACAGTTCGTGACGCCTGCAGGTGGCGGCGCAATCACTCCGTTCCTGACTGTGACGCCAACATTTGGCGGCGGCCAGATCGCGGGCGCGTTCGACATCGGTGGCGTGGCGTTTGAGGCTCTGCTGGAAGCGCTGGAATCCAAGAACATGGTCCGCACCCTGGCTGAGCCGAACCTGGTGGCCTTGTCGGGTCAGGAAGCAAGCTTCCTTGCTGGTGGTGAGTATCCAATCCCGGTGAGCGACGAAGACGGCATCACGATTGAATATCGCCCCTTCGGTGTCCAGCTGACCTTCATTCCACGCGTGGTTGACGGCAATCGCATCAACCTCGAACTGAATGCAGCGGTCTCGGCCATTGACGACGGGATCACCGTCACCAGCGACAGCATCTCGGTCAGCGCATTCAGCCGCCGTGAAGCTGAGACAACCGTTGAAATGTTGGACGGTCAGAGCTTTGCAATCGCCGGTCTTCTCGAGGATGAGTTCTCGGACGCCGCAACGCAGACACCATGGCTCGGCGATATCCCGATCCTTGGCGCGCTCTTCCGCAGTTCCAGTTACCAGCGTGACCAGTCGGAGCTCGTTGTGATCATCACACCGCACCTCGTCACTCCGGTGAAAGGGGATGCACTGGCACTGCCGACGGATCGCATCCGTCCGCCGACCGAAAGCGAACTGTTCCTCTTTGGACGTGTCGCCCGCCCTGCTGGCGCCCCGACATCGGGTGCTGCGGCCGAAGTGGCCAAGCAGGACTTCGGCGGTTCCTATGGCTACGTGATGGAGTGAGACCCATGAACATGAAGACAAAAACGATCGTCGTCGGTTTCGGGCTCTTCGCTCTGACGGCATGTGGCGAAGGCTTCAACAAAGAAGCTGGTGCGTTCCTCGACGAAGGTGGCTTCGGCAACCCGACCATGAACAACATGCTTGCTCAAATGTGCAAGGGTCAGGCGAAAGGCTTCATCGTGCCAGACCCGATCGTCGCACTCGACGGCACAACGGACGCCAAGGGCGCCCCGCGCTACCGTCACGGACAGGTCATGTGCTCGGGCAACCTCAACGGCAAATATGCCAACGTGATCTGGGGCGAGTACGTTGCATCGGCAACCGCGCAAACCGGTGTTGGCGGCGGCATCGCAGCCATCGAAAGCGCGGCTGGCGGCGGCTAACAGCCCAACCCTACAAGCATAAAAAGGGCGGTCCTTCGGGCCGCCCTTTGTCTTTTTTGGATCGTTGTTGAATACCGAATAATTACGATCTTTTAGCCTCAATGTCGCCAATATTGCCGGTCACTTGTCATCCTTAGGGTGAAGTGTGCCGCGCGTTCCGTGGACCTCATCCTGTCCAAGCCCCGAAACCATCGGGGGCCAGAGCAGAAGGACGTGAGGGATATGAGTAGCAACGCGGCTTTGCAGGAAGAACCGGCTCCCATCGTTGCCTGCACGATCAGCCGGGACGTGCAGAACTTCGATCTCCTGATCGAGGATATGGAAAACGAATGCGGTGAGAACTGGGGTGATCTTTCCCTCGAAGATGCCGCGGTGTTCTTCGATCAGCCGGAAGCGGACCATCTTGAATTCGTGGCATTGGCAATCGATCAGGAAGACGAAGGCGCGGTCGACCTGATTGCCGACCTGGTGCGTCGTGCGCATTCCCAGAAAATCAAAGTGCTGGTGATCGCCGAAGAAGTCAGCCCGATCATCCTTCACAAGCTGCTCAAATTTGGCGCTGAAGAATTTGTCCCCTACCCCCTGCCCGACGGCGCACTGCACGATGCCATCCACCGGATGCGGGAAAAGGCCGAACAGGCCCAGATGGTTGCGGCGAACATTGCAAACAATCTGAAGGCGACGGGCGACCGCGATGGTGTGGTCCTGCCGATCCACGGTCTGGCCGGCGGAACCGGCGCCACCACATTTGCGGTGAACCTTGCGTGGGAACTCGCCAATATCGATGAAGGCGATGACGCACTCCGCGTTTGCCTGCTCGACCTCGACCTGCAATTTGGCTCAGCATCCACCTATCTGGACCTGCCACGCCGGGAAGCCGTGTTTGAACTTCTACAGGACACGGATCAGGCGGACAGCGACAGCTTCATGCAGGCATTGCTGTCCTTCCAGGAAAAACTCCATGTCCTCACCGCACCAAGCGAGTTGATCCCGCTCGACATGGTCGAGCCGAAAGACATCAAGAAGATCATCGAGATCGCCAAAACCAACTTTGACTACGTCATCATCGACATGCCCAGAACCGTGGTCCAGTGGACGGAAACCGTTCTGACGGAAGCGCACGTCTACTTCGCGATGACCGAGCTTGATATGCGTTCGGCTCAGAATACGCTTCGGATCATCCGCGCCCTCAAGGGTGAGGAGCTTCCCTATGAGAAGCTGCGCTACGTTCTGAACCGCGCACCAGGCTTCACCGATCTTAACGGCAAAAGCCGCATCAAGCGGATGGCCGAGAGCCTGGACATCAAGATCGAGGTTCTGATGCCGGATGGCGGCAAGCAGGTCGTTCAATCAAACGACCACGGTGTGCCCCTGTCAGAGGTCGCCGCCAAGAACCCGCTGCGCAAGGAAATTCAGAAACTCGCAGCCTCTGTACATGAAACCAACGTTTCGGCGGCCGAAGGCCGGTAAGTGACGAAGGAGCAAGACTTTGTTTTCGAAATATAAAAAGGGTGATGCGGGCTCGCCGGACTTGAAGTCAATCCCAGGCGGCCAGCAAAAGTCGCGGCCCGCCTCTGCACCGGCACCGACGTCTACCGCGGTTGAAGTCAAACGGCGAAACGTCAGCCGCAGCCCTGCTCAGGCGCAGGCTGCTGACAAGGAAAAGAAGCGCAAGGAACGCTTGGGCGAGATTAAGCTCGAGCTCCACAAGGAACTGCTCGACAACCTGAACCTCGCCGCACTTGAAAACGCCTCTGAAGGCGATCTGCGGGCCGAGATTGTCGCGATCTCTGGCGAAGCACTCGACAATATGGGTGTCGTGCTGAACCGCGAAGAACGTCAGACGCTAAACCAGGACCTTTATGACGAAGTCACGGGCCTTGGCCCGCTGGAACCGCTTCTGAAAGACGACACCGTCAACGATATTCTGGTAAACGGTCCGCAGCAGGTCTTCGTCGAACGTGCGGGCCGTCTGGAACTGACCGAAACAACCTTTAAGGATGAACGGCACCTTCTGCGGATCATCGACAAGATCGTCTCGGCCGTCGGCCGCCGCGTCGATGAATCAAACCCTTACGTTGACGCCCGTCTCGCTGACGGTTCGCGTTTCAACGCGATGGTGCCACCGATTGCGGTGGATGGTTCGCTGGTCTCCATTCGTAAGTTCAAGAAAGAGAAGCTTGCGATTGACGACCTGGTCAACTTTGGCGCCTTTACGGAAGAAATGGCCGCCTACCTGCAAGCTGCGGTGGCAACGCGTCTGAACGTGATCGTCTCCGGCGGTACTGGTTCCGGTAAAACGACAACGCTGAACGCGCTCTCGTCCTTCATCGACAACGATGAACGCATCCTGACGATTGAGGATACGGCGGAACTTCAGCTTCAGCAGACCCATGTGGGCCGGATGGAAAGCCGCCCGCCCAACGTGGAAGGCAAAGGGGCGGTGACCCAGCGCGACTGTCTCAGAAACGCACTTCGTATGCGCCCCGACCGCATCATCGTGGGGGAAACGCGTGGCGAAGAAGTCATCGATATGCTTCAGGCCATGAACACCGGCCACGACGGCTCGATGACAACAATCCACGCCAACTCGGCCCGTGACGGTGTGTCCCGTCTTGAGAACATGATCGCCATGGCCGGGATCGAGATGCCCATCAAGGCAACCCGCTCGCAGATTTCTTCCGCTGTGAACCTGATCGTACAGGCGTCACGTCTTCAGGATGGTTCGCGCCGCATGGTCTCGATCACGGAAGTGACCGGCATGGAAGGCGAAGTGATCTCCATGCAGGAAGTCTTCCGCTATCAGCGCGTGGGCTTGACACCCGACAACAAGATTATCGGTCACTTCACCGCGACCGGTGTCCGCAGCCACTATTCGGAACGCTTCAAAATGTGGGGCTACGACCTGCCGGCGGCTATTTTCGAACCCTTCGCGGCGGAGTAACGCGTTATGGTCATCTCTGCAGAACCGCTAATTTACGGTCTGATCTTCCTTGCAGTGCTCGCCCTCGTGCAGGGCATCTACCTGACGGTCTTCGGCAAATCGATCTCGCTGAACAGCCGGGTCAACCGTCGTCTTGAAATGCTCGAAAAGGGCGCGGGGCGCGAACAGGTGCTGGAACAACTCCGCAAGGAGATGAGCCAGCACATGAGCTCACGCTCAATCCCGCTCTATGCGATGCTGGCCGACAAGGCGCAGAAAGCGAACATCGCCTTCACGCCGGGTCAGCTCATTATGGTGATGGCCGTTCTGACAGTCGTGGCCTTTGTTCTTCTGACTTTCGGCACCGGAGCCTCGATGATAATCCGCGTGGTGATCTCCGTCGTGATGGGCGTCGGCGCGGTGTATATCTGGGTGAACAACACCGCCAAGAAACGCCTCGCCATGATCGAGGAACAGCTTCCGGAAGCCGTGGAACTGATGGTCCGCTCGCTCCGTGTGGGCCACCCGTTCTCCTCCGCGTTGCAAATCGTGGCAAAGGAAGTGCCCGACCCGTTGGGTACAGAAATGGGCGTGATTTCGGACGAAGCGGCCTATGGTCGGGATGTGGGCGATGCGCTCAAGCACATGGCCGAGCGGATCGATATGCAGGATTTGCGCTTCCTCGCCGTTGCCGTGACCATTCAACAGACGTCCGGCGGTAACCTGGCCGAGATCCTCGACGGTCTGGCAAAAGTTGTGCGATCGCGCTTCAAGCTGTTCCGCCGCGTGAAGGCGATCACGGCGGAAGCGAAGTGGTCGGGCATGTTCCTGTCGATCTTCCCGATCCTCGCGCTTGTGATGATCAACGTCATCCAGCCCAACTATTACGATGACGTGAAAGAGACCGCCTACTTCATTCCGGCCTGTCTCATCGTTGCGGCCTTCCTTGTCGCAAACATCTTCGTCATGCGCATGCTTGTGAACATCAAGGTCTGATCCGATGGAATTCGTCACGAACCTCTACACCACAGTCAACACCTGGCTGACCGAAAACTTCGGCGATCTCGGACCCCTGCTGATCATCGGCGTGTTGGGCATGTTCCTGATCCTCCTGACCCTCCCGGTCATGCTGAGGAAGGAAAAAGACCCGTTCGATCAGTTGAAGCACGACGTTCGCGCCGGCGCGCAGAAAGATGGCGACGGACCGCGCTTGCGGCGTGGCAACGGCGCACGCGGCAACAAGCTCGACAAGTATTCCAGCTTTCTCGAACCGCAGGATGAAAAGGCCTATTCCGAAACACGCCTGAAGCTTTTGCAGGCCGGTTACCGCTCCAAGGATGCGGTGCGGACCTATCACTTCCTGCAATTCATGCTCGGGATCGCCTTCCTTGTCCTCGGCTCGCTCTATGCGATTTACAACAGCGTCACCGGCGAACCGTCCCTTCAGGCCATGATCGGAAGCGTGCTCATCCCCGGCATCGTTGGCTACATGATGCCCAAATACTGGGTCACCAAACGCCAGCAGTCGCGCCAAGAAGAAATCACCAACGGCTTCCCCGACAGTCTCGACATGATGCTGGTCTGCGTTGAAGCTGGTCAGTCACTGGACCAGGCCATCATACGCGTGTCCGGCGAAATCAAAGCCGGTTACCCCGCGCTTGCCGAAGAATACGAACTTGTCGCGAACGAGATGAAAGCCGGTAAGGACAAAACGACGGTCTTGCGCGACATGTCCGAGCGTGCAGGCGTGCCGGATGTGGCCAGCTTCGTGACAGTTCTCATTCAGTCGGCCAGCTTCGGTACGTCAATCTCAGAGGCGCTGCGCGTCTTCTCGGCGGAAATGCGCGATAAACGCATCATGCGCGCTGAAGAAAAAGCAAACACCTTGCCGACCAAACTGACCCTTGCCACAATGATGCTCACGGTGCCGCCGCTGTTGATCATCCTGATCGGACCTTCGATCTACGATATTGCGGTGACGCTTGGGAATATCAGCTTCTGACGGGAGCATATGGCGCGCATATCTTCGACCTTCCTGGGTCTGTCCATTCTGGCTCTGGCCGCTTGCGATGCAGGCGGCCTTCGCCCATTGGAGGGTGGGTCACTCGCCCCCAGCGGCGTGGCCCGGGGCGAACAATCTGTTGATGGTTTGATCGTCGGACATCGTCTTATGCAGGCGGGCGAGTTTGAGTTGGCGCTCGACGCCTATCATCGTGCCGCCGCCGAGCAGGGCTTCACTGTCGATGTTCTCTCGGCCATCGGCTCGGCCAACCTGCAACTTGGACGACTGGGTCAGGCTGAACGGATCCTCAGACGCGCGACCGAGGTTGACGAAACCTTTCCACCGGCCTGGAACAACCTCGGTGTCGTTCTCATGGAACGTCGGGCCTATGGCGAAGCCAGTCGCGTTTTCCAGATCGCGTTCGCGCTGGATAGTGGCCAAAGTGCAGAAATCCGCAAAAACTTGGCCTTAGCTCTCGCAAAACGCGAAGATCCGACCTATTCTGCGCCAGAAGAATTTCGCTTGGTGCGCCGTGGCCCTGGGGTTTACCAGATCCTCGAAACACCCTGAGACCCCGAAAAAAGCTGGGGCCAGTCTGGCGAGTATGAGCAGCATAGGGACGAAGACATGCAACGGGCAGCACTTCTAACCATTTGTTTTGGCAGTTTTATCACTCTTTCTGCCTGCGGCGGTTCCATGAGCGACGCCGAAGTCGAGCAGGCCATCAAAGACGTCAATGTCATCGACGATACCAATCTGAATGACGTGATGCTTCAGGTGGCCGATCCGAACGAAGCCGTCACGTATTTCCAACGGACCATCGCGCAAAACCCGGACAGGATCGATTTGCATCGCGGTCTCGCGAAATCGCTGGTCCGTGCGAAAAAGCCAATCGCGGCGGTTGGGGCGTGGAAGAACGTCACGGCAATGCCCGGCTCCACCAACAACGATCGCGTGGAATATGCCGGCGCCTTGATCCGCGCCAACAAATGGGACGAAGCGGAAGCCGAGCTTGATCGCATCCCGCCGACCCATGAAACCTTCCAGCGGTATCGTCTGGAAGCGATGGTCGCCGACAGCAACAAGGAATGGAAAAAGGCAGACAGCTTCTATGAGATCGCTGTCGGCCTGACGACCACACCGTCCGGCACGCTGAACAATTGGGGGTTCTCCAAACTCACGCGCGGCGATTTTCAGGGCGCCGAGGATTTGTTCACCGAAGCCTTGTCGTTCGATCCAACGATGTTCACCGCGAAGAACAACCTTGTTCTGGCACGGTCGGCACAGCGCAAATACGATCTTCCGGTGATCCAGATGACCCAGATCGAGCGTGCACAACTCATTCACACCGCGGCTCTGTCGGCCATCAAGCAAGGCGATGTGAATACGGGTAAAGCGCTTTTGGCTGAGGCCATCGACACCCATCCACAGTATTTCGAGGCTGCCGTTCGCAGTCTCGAAGCGCTTGATAACAACGGCAACGGTTAAGCGCAGAGACCACCCATATGTCCATCGCCTGGACCACCGCGGCGTGGTTTCTG
>JBCBBB010000092.1:0-12629 GCA_038532095.1 Pseudomonadota bacterium | reverse complement strand
CAGGGCGAGCGGATCGTGATTTGCGGACCTTCTGGGTCCGGCAAGTCCACGTTGATCCGTTGCATCAACGCGCTGGAAGAACACCAACAGGGTGAGATCGTCGTGGACGGCACTTTGTTGTCGTCAGACCTAAAGAACATCGACACGATCCGGTCGGAAGTTGGCATGTGCTTCCAGCACTTCAATCTGTTTCCGCATCTGACCATTCTTGAGAACTGTACGTTGGCGCCCATCTGGGTGCGCAAGATTCCAAAGAAGGAAGCTGAAGAAACGGCGATGCACTTCCTGGAGAAGGTGAAGATTCCGGATCAGGCGGGCAAGTATCCGGGCCAGCTTTCGGGGGGGCAGCAGCAGCGGGTCGCGATTGCGCGTTCGCTTTGCATGAAGCCGCGGATCATGCTGTTCGATGAACCGACCTCTGCGCTTGACCCCGAGATGATCAAGGAAGTGCTCGACACAATGATCGAGCTCGCGGAAGAGGGTATGACGATGCTTTGTGTGACCCACGAGATGGGCTTTGCCCGTCAGGTGGCAAACCGAGTGATCTTCATGGATGCCGGCCAAATTGTGGAACAGAATGAACCGGAAGAGTTCTTCAACAACCCACAATCCGACCGGACAAAACTGTTCCTGAGCCAGATTCTAGGACACTGATTTCGCCGCCTTCGGCGTCGATCCGCTGGGGGACGCTGTCCCCCAGACCCCCTTGGATATTTGCGGATCAATGGAGAACCCTCAGTCCAAGAGGTCTTTCGGGACAACAAAATCGACCACCGTTGCGGTGCCAGGCGTGACATCCTCCCAACGGGACATGTCGAAAGCAAAGACCCCACAAGCGGCAGTTGGATAGTGCGAGAATTTTGCGTGTCGAGGTGCTTGTCTTGCCAGTGACCCTGCGAGCAAAGCGAAGCCGGGGTTGTGGCCAATCATCATGACAGTCGGGGCGCTCTGGCTACGGAGAACTCCGAGGATAACTTTGGGTTCTGCCAAATAGAGGGCCGGGGCGCTTTGCATCTCGGCTGTCTCTGGCAAGTGCGGAGCCATACGCTCCCAGGTTTCGACCGTGCGACGTGCGCCCGAAACCAGAACAATGTCCGGAAGGTGCCCCTGTTCGGCCAGCCAACGCGCGATGGCAGGTGCCGATCTCCGTCCGCGTTCGTTCAGTGGCCGATCAAAGTCATCCTGCAGGGGATCATCCCAGGCCGACTTCGCGTGCCGCGTCAGGATCAAGGTCAATGACATGGCACTATCTGACCCGTGTGGCGCGGGCAGGGCAACCCGTTGTTTGAGCTCAGCCCGTTTTGTGGAAGGACGCCATGTGAAACGCGGATTGTTCTGGCTGGCGGGCGTAGTGCCGGCTCACCGGGCAAGAGCGTCGGACAGCGCAGCCTGTGTTCATGCAGTCTTTTCCGTCCGCTTGATCAAGAAACCGATGGCACGCCGGGATGTCATAGCCCGCCGCACCCAGCGCACCGACCGGGCATGCTGTGAGACATGGTTTGGCGTCGCATTCTTCGCATGGGCGTGTGGAAGGCTCGGGCAAAGGCAGTACTTCGGGAAGTAATACGGCTCCTCGGTAAGAGACCATCAAACCCGCGACATCATGGACAAGAAGCTGCGCAGGTGAGCTCCACGCCCGCCCGCTGCGAAGCGCCCAACCGATGAAGGGGCGTGCAGGTGAGCCAAACGGAAACAGAGGAGTGCCACCGACGTGCTTTGCAAGCTCAGTCACCACGCGTAGCGACCATCGATCCATCGGGTCGGCCGCCCCGTCTGCGAACTCGGGTGTGCCCTGAAAGTGGGACCAGAACCCCGGCTCGTGCGGCCCAAGCAAAGCCAAGGTTCCTTTTCCGATGTTGTCGCCCTCCACCGTATGGCAGAGGCCGAAGACCGCCAGTGAATGCGCGCGTGCTGCGACTTCGAGCGCGTCCAGGCTCATCGTGCGCGGCGGATCAGGCTGCCGGCGCCATGCTCTGTGAAAAGTTCAAGCAGGCAGGCGTTTGGCGCCCGTCCGTCCAGAATAACGACGGCCCGCACGCCCTCTTTTATGGCCGCCAGCGCGGTTTCTGTCTTCGGGATCATACCCCCCGCAATGACACCTGCCGCTGTAAGCTCGGCGATTTGTTCTGGCGTAAGCTCTGTGACAACCTCACCATCGGCATTCTTGACACCGCTGACATCGGTCAAAAGAAGCAAGCGGTCGGCCCTTAAACCGGCTGCAATCGCACCGGCGGCCGTATCGCCATTCACGTTGAGCGTTTGCCCATCTGTCCCAAAGCCAAGTGGCGCGATGACAGGAATGATCTCATCTGCCATCAGAGTGCGCAGGACCGACGGGTCCACCGTTCCGGGTTGGCCGACAAATCCAAGGTCAGGTTCGGCCTGAGAGCAGCGCATCAGGTTCGCGTCCTTGCCGGACAGACCAACAGCGCGCCCTCCCTCGGCATTGATCGCCTGTACAATCCGTTTGTTCACAAGGCCGGACAGGACCATTTCGACCACGTCTACCGTTGCCTGGTCTGTCACGCGCTTGCCGCGCACGAACTGGCTTTCAATGCCCAATTTGCCCAGCATGTCATTGATCATCGGGCCACCACCATGAACAACGACCGGGTTCACGCCAACCTGCCGCATCAGAACGATGTCACGCGCAAAGCTGGCCATGGCCTCATCATCACCCATGGCGTTGCCACCGAACTTGATGACAACAGTCGCCCCTTCATAGCGCTGCATGTAAGGCAGAGCTTCGTTCAGGGTGCGGGCGGCGGCGATCCAGTCGCGGTTCATGTCTCTTGGTCTCATGAGTTGTCCCTCTGACCGCCTTCCCTACGCGCCTCTCACGCCCGGCTCAAGCCAGCTCTGCAATCACGGCCCGCAGGGTGTCGATCCCGTCACCGCTTTCAGAGGAGGTGACGACAATCTCCGGGAAAGCCGCAACATGCGATTGCAGGACACTCCGGACTTGGGAAAGCACGCGCTCGCGATCATGTGCCTTCACCTTGTCGGCCTTTGTCAGCACCACCTGAAAGGTCACGGCAGCTGTATCGAGGAGCTTGAGAATCTCCTGATCGACATCCTTGATGCCGTGTCGTGCGTCTATCAAGACAAAGGCCCGGCGCAACGTGGCACGCCCCGAGAGATAGGCTTTGAGCAAACGCTGCCACTTTTCGACCGTTTTGAGGGGGGCCTTCGCAAATCCATAGCCCGGCAGGTCGACCAGGTAGTGGCTGTCACTGAGTGTGAAGAAGTTGATCTCTTGCGTTCGTCCCGGTGTGTTGGAGGCGCGTGCCAGCGCCTTGCGCCCGGTCAACGCATTGATCAGGGTCGACTTTCCAACGTTTGAACGCCCGGCAAAACACACTTCAATTCGGTCGTCGGGCGGCATCCCATCCATCGCAACGACCCCTTTCAGAAAGTCAGTGCCTTGCGCAAAGAGCTTGCGCCCGGTCTCGAGGGCGGATGGCTCTGGCGTCGTGATCGGAAAGGGCAGGGTCATGGCGTGACGGCTGTGTCACCGACCTTCAGGGTGCCACCGTCGATCACCTCGGCATAAAGACCGAATTCCTGATGACCCAATGCATCGAGCGCACCAAGCGTGTCGGCATCTCTGCGCCCCGTAACAGGATTTGCCATCGTGGCCTTGCAGCGGGTGATCTCGCACGCGACCTTGAGAGTGACGTCACCGATTGTGATGGTTTCGCCGACCCATTCCTTTTCGGCCCAAGGTGCAAGGTCGTCGAGCCAAAGATTGGCGCGCCAGCGATCCGGCGACAGGTCCTGACCCATGCGTTGGCTCAGTGCTCGATTGGATGACAGGCTGGCAATAGATATCCACGGGTCCGGGACATCCGTCAAATGCGCGTCCGCAGCGCGGTAGAGACCGGTGGGCGCAGGCAACTCGGAGGACCAGACTGTGTTGATCCAGTTGATGAAGGTCTCAGGATCGCGGTCGGGATGAAACACGACGTCTCCGGCGTCAGGGTGGCTCATGGTGACCGTCCCGGAACTGTCGTCCATGATGCTTGTCACCGCCATAAGGGCGGGGTCAGTGACGCCGCGCAGGAAATTGACCTTCTTCTCCCAGCCGGTGCCCGCAAGCTTTGATCGCTCGTGACTGACGGCCCAGAGCCGGTCGCGGGGCATCCAGGACCCAGCCGTCAGGCTGACCTCTTCAAGGGCCTCGCGACCGATCGCCTTGATGGGGTGCCGCCAGATCTGGGCAAGGCTCGCGGTCATTTCCGCTTCTTCTTCTTCCGCTTCGGTGGTGTCGGACCTTTGGGCTTCTGCGGCGTGTCTGTAGCTGTGCCCGCCGCGTCCGCTTCCGATGCTTCCGCGTTATCCGGGGCCTTGTCCTTGTTGGCTGAGACAGGCTGCGGCTGCGTCGCGCCTTTGATATTGCCCAACAGGTCAGGTTTGTACCCATGCCGCCACATGATGAAATACTGCTGCGCGAAAGTGATGACGTTGTTCGCAATCCAGTAAACCACAAGGCCGCTGGCAAACCCGCCCAGCATGAACATGAAAACCCATGGCATCCACGCGAAGATCATGCGCTGGGTTTCATCCGTCGGTGCCGGGTTCAGCTTCTGCTGGAACCACATCGAAACCCCAAGCAGCAGTGGCAGGATACCGATGAAAATCAGCGCCATGATGCTGTTTGGATCCGGGGCGTCATATGGCAACCAGCCATAGAAGTTCCAGATCGAGGTTGGGTCAGGAGCCGAAAGGTCCTGGAAGGGACCGAACCACGGCGCATGACGCAGTTCAATGGTGACGAAGATCACCTTGTAGAGCGAGAAGAAGATCGGGATCTGCATCAGGATTGGCAGACAGCCCGCAGCGGGGTTCACCTTTTCCTTCTTGTAAAGCTCCATCATCTCGGTCTGGAGCTTTTGCCGGTCATCTCCGGACCGTTCCTTGATCTTCTCCATCTCTGGCTGAAGTTCTTTCATCCGCGCCATGGAGACATAGGACTTGCGTGCAAGCGGGAAGAGGATGGCCTTGATCAGCAACGTGAGCGCGATAATGGCCCAACCCATGTTGCCAATGGCCGCGTTAAATTCATGGAGAGCGAAGAAGATCGGCTTTGTCAGAAAGTAGAACCAGCCCCAGTCGATGGAGTCGATAAATCCTTCGATCACTTCCTCACCACCAAAGCCCATAAAATACGAAATCGAAGGCCCAAAGCCCTCAATCCGGCGTCCCGCTTCGTAGTCGCGAATGGTCTCCCATTCCTTGGCCCCGGCAAAGACCTGTGTCGTCACGTCTTCTGTCGCACCGGGCGCGACTTCTATCGTGGGCATGCGCGCGGCCGTTCGATAGACATCCTCCCGCGCGAGGTACTGCACCACGCTTGTGAACGGTGCCCCTTGATCGGGGATCAAAGCGGTCATCCAGTAGTGATCTGTAAAGCCGATCCAACCACTTTCCTGCGCGTCCTTGACGCTTGCGTTGGCACCCCAACGGTCGTCGTTGGCGAGGCCCGGCATATCGGAGTAATCAATCTCTTCAAGTTCGCCGTCGGTTCGGCGGATCGCGCCTTCGTGGATGATAAAGAAACCGGACAGGTCCTGCGGCTCCCCATGACGGGCAACAAGCCCATAGGGCGCAAGTCGCTGTGCTTCGGCGCCGATGTTCTCCACCGACTGCGTCACGGTGAACATGAAGCGATCATCGACTTCGATGGTACGACGGAAAACCAGGCCAGACGGACTGTCCCAACGCAGAACAACGGGTGCGTCTGGCGAGAGTGTGCCGCCACTCTCCAGGCTCCAGACCGTGTCCGTGGCCGGCACATCGGTCTCGCTGAGATCGCCGCCCGGGACCCAGCCGAACACGGCATAATAGGGCCGGGCTGTTCCGACCGGAGACAACAAGGTCACCTCTTCCGTATCCGGCTCAACGCTCACGTCGTAATTGACCAATGAAAGCTGGTCGATCCGGCCACCAGCAAGGGACACGCTGCCACTTAGGCTGGGGGTTTCGATGTCAATCCGCTCGGCTTCCGGCGTGGCTGAGATGGTCTCTTCCGGGCTGCCGTCGGCCACATCTGCGACAGGAGCGGGCACATTGGCAATCTCGCTTGTCTCAGTGCCTGCGGGTTGCCCAAGTTCGGCGTCGGGTGGAGGCGCGAAAAGAACCATCCAGATGACGAGGACGAGTGTACTCAGCACCATCGCCAGAATGAGATTCTTGTTCTGATCGTCCATCGACCCAATGCCCCGCATCTGTTCAGATTGCGTTCGCTGTTCAATCCTCCAAGGACCAAAAGGTCAAGGTGTTTTCCAGTGATTGCGGCCTTTGGCCTAGGCTTCGTCACACTGGACACGGGCGTGTCAAACAGTCCTCGGAGGACAATCACCGCAGTTCCGGGTCTATTGGCAATACCGTCAGTCTTGGTCCCGGGTCAGGTTCGCAAAATCGAACAGCTTCGGATCAAGCAGATGTGACGGTCTCGCATTCATCAAGGCCCGGAACATGACCTGTCTGCGCCCGGGTGCGTTCTTTTCCCAGCCGTCGAGAAGGGCTTTCACCTGCTGGCGTTGCAAGCCGTCCTGACTGCCGCAGAGATCGCAAGGGATGATCGGGTAATCCATAGCCCTTGCAAACCGCTCGCAGTCCTCTTCCGCCACATGCGCCAGCGGGCGATAGACGAAAAGGTCCCCTTCCTCGTTCAGGAGTTTAGGTGGCATGGTGGCCAACCGACCGCCGTGGAAGAGGTTCATGAAGAACGTCTCCAGAATGTCATCCCTGTGGTGTCCAAGCACAATGGCCGAACATCCTTCCTCGCGCGCAACCCGGTAAAGGTGACCACGTCGGAGCCTTGAGCAAAGGGCACAATATGTGCGCCCTGCGGGGACTTTCTCGGTCACGATGGAATAGGTGTCCTGATACTCGATCCGGTGCGGAACCTGCATCTTTTCGAGAAAGGATGGCAGCACGGTTGCCGGAAACCCCGGCTGCCCCTGATCGAGGTTGCAGGCGAGCAAATCGACCGGAAGCAGGCCGCGCCACTTCAATTCGTAAAGAACCGCAAGAAGCGTGTAGCTGTCCTTCCCGCCGGACAGGCAGACCAGCCAGCGCGCGTCCCGTTCGATCATGCCGTACTGTTCAATGGCTTCGCGCACGCAGCGTACAATCCGTTTGCGGAGCTTCTTGAACTCCGTCGTCGCGGGCGCGCCATGAAACAGCGGATGGATGTCGTCGCCTTCGTCAAGCATGACTTCGGCTTAGTGCCATCCGTCCGGCACGGCAAGCGGTGGAGTGGTCAATGCGCGCCTTCGGCGCACACGATGTTTTGCGTCTGCCTTTGGCAGCCGCGTTGATGCGTATTTGAAAAGAGATGAAGGGGGCTTTCTTCCTGGCTGAAATACGGCGGGGAGTCTCTCAAAGAGAGACGGGGCAGCGCCCCTACAAAAAACATCGCGTGCGCCGCAAGGCGCGCAATTTAGTAGCGTCGGCGTCGTCTGTGGAGCGGACCTTCTGCTGGTGAATGTGCCCGCTACGCGCCGTCGATCTTGTCTTGCGTCTGCGTTTCGAAGTCTCCCGCATCATGGCGTTCGTGAAGCTGCATCTCAAGGTCGCCGAAGACGCGATTGACCATGCGGCCGCGCAGGACGGCGGGGCGGGCGTCGATCTCTTGTGCCCAGCGGAGGACGTGCGTGTAGCTCTCGACGTCCAGAAATGTCGCGGCATTGTAAAGCCGGCCCAACACAAGCTGGCCGTACCAGGACCAGATCGCGATATCGGCGATGGTATAGGCATCCCCTGCGATGAAGGGGCTTTCGGCAAGTCGGCGATCCAGCACGTCAAGCTGACGCTTGGCCTCCATCGCGAAGCGATTGATCGGGTACTCCCACTTTTCGGGCGCGTAGGCGTAAAAGTGCCCGAAACCGCCGCCGAGATAGGGCGCGCTGCCCATCTGCCAGAAAAGCCAGGAGAGCATCTCCGGCCGGGTGTGATCGGGGCCCAGGAACTGTCCAAACTTCTCGGCCAGATGAAGGAGAATAGCGCCAGATTCAAACACACGTACCGGTTTCTCGCCGGACCGATCAAGCAGGGCGGGGATCTTGGAGTTCGGGTTGACCTCGACAAAACCGGAACCGAACTGGTTGCCCTCGTTGATGCGAATGAGCCAGGCGTCGTACTCGGCACCGGTTTCTCCCGCCGCCAAAAGTTCTTCGAAGAGCACCGTGACTTTCACGCCGTTGGGCGTCGCAAGGGAGTAAAGCTGGAACGGGTGTTTGCCGATGGGCAGGTCCTTGTCATGGGTCGGACCGGCAATCGGACGGTTTATGTTGGCAAATTGTCCGCCGCTTTCGCTGTCCCACGCCCATTTCTCCGGCGGTGTATAGGTATCAGGCATATGAATTCCCTTGGTCTTTCCGAGCAAACATAGCTTGGATCGAACAAGGGCAATCTTCAACTCAGCGAGAGGGCTCAGTCCGGCACGTTATCTACGCCGCTGCCGCCCCACGGGTGGCAGCGCGCGATGCGGCGGGCGGCGAGCCATGTGCCCTTTACTGCGCCGTGCTTTTCGAGGGCTTCGAGAGCGTATGCCGAACATGTCGGGTGATAGCGACAGTTATGTCCCACCCAAGGGCTGAAGAGCAGCCGATACGCTTTGACCGGAAGGGCGACGATGCGCGCGGCGAAGGTCATGAATGCGCCTTGGCGAGCGCAGTGCGGAGATCGGCCTGCAGTTCGGCAAAGTCACGTGCGGCGGTCAGGTCACGTCGCCCAATCAATACATAGTCGAACCCGTCCCGGCCAAGTTCGGGCAAAGTCAGGCGGGCGATTTCCCGCAAGCGCCGCTTGGCGCGGTTGCGGGCGACGGCATTGCCGACCTTCTTGGAACAGGTAAATCCGACGCGTATGCCCCCCGCTTCCTCGGCGGCCCGTGCACGGTATTGCAATGTAAACGCCGGTGTAGCGATACGCCGCGCCCGCGCCGCTGCCAGGAAATCGGCGCGTTGGGTCAATATGGTGAGGCCTTTGAACTGCATGTTCAAACGAGAAAACCGCCGGGGCGGTCCCGCGGCGGCTTCATCACAAAGGTCAAGGTCTGGCCGGTCAGGCGCTGAGCGTCTTGCGGCCCTTCACGCGACGTGCGTTCAGGATCTTGCGGCCCGCCTTGGTCGCCATGCGCGAACGGAAGCCATGCCGCCGCTTGCGAACCAGGTTCGAGGGCTGGAATGTGCGCTTCGTCCCCATAACATCTCTCCGTTCAGTGGCCCGGATTCGGGCGTATGTTCTTACGAAGCCCGGTCTCTACGGGGATAGGCAGCACGTGTCAACGGTCTCTCAGCTGTAATAATTGCCATTCGACACGTAAGAAACAGGCAGTAATTGTTTCAGTTTGCCGGTTTGCCTCACACTGACGTTCACCCCGCTTCACTCGCGCGTGAGGGGTCTGACAATCGCCGAAAAGGCAGGTCATGTATGATCCCGAACGATGGACCCCGAACCGAGAAAGTGATTGAAGTGACCGACATGACCCAGACGCCCCCCGCAGAAAAGAGTGGTTTGGCCAAGCGCCTTCCGCTGCTCATTATCGTATCGGTTGCTGCAATTGGTGCTTTTACTCTGAAGGATTTCCTGAGCTTTCAGGCCTTGGCCGATAACCGGGAAGCGTTGATCGCTTTTCGCGACGCGAACTACCTGCTGACCGTGCTGGCCTTCATTGCCGCCTACGTCGTCATCGTGGCCTTCTCGCTCCCAGGGGCCACCATCGCGACGCTGACCGGTGGATTTTTATTCGCCACTTTTCCCGGCGCGCTTTTCAATGTGACCGCCGCGACCATCGGTGCCACTGCGATTTTCCTCGCCGCCCGCATGGGGTTCGGTGAAAAGCTGGGCAAGAAGCTCGAAAGCTCCGACGGAACCATCAAGAAGATCAAAGATGGGATTGATGAAAACCAGTGGTCGATGCTCTTTCTGATCCGCCTGGTGCCAGCCGTGCCGTTTTTCATCGCGAACCTGCTGCCAAGCTTCCTTGAAGTCCCGCTCTATCGCTTCGTTGTCTCGACTTTCCTTGGTATTATTCCGGGTGCAGTCGTCTACACCTCGGTTGGGGCCGGGCTGGGCGAGGTTTTCGCCCGCGGTGAAACGCCGAACCTTGGTATTATCTTTGAGCCACACATCCTGCTTCCGATCCTCGGCTTGTGCGCCCTTGCGGCCTTGCCCATCTTGATCAAAGTCATTCGTGGTAAGGAGGGTCTCTGAACCATGGAACGTATCAAGACAGATATTCTTGTCATCGGTGGCGGCTCTGGCGGTCTCTCGGTTGCAGCAGGTGCCGTGCAGATGGGCGCAAGCGTTGTCCTCCTCGAAGGGCACAAGATGGGGGGCGATTGCCTGAACTACGGTTGCGTTCCGTCCAAGGCGCTTCTGTCCGCCGCAAAACAGGCGCACGCCATGACGACCGGCGAAGCCTATGGTGTGACGCCGACAACGCCCAAGGTGGATTACAGCGTCGCCAAGGATCACGTTGCCAAGGCGATTGCCACCATCGAGCCGCACGACAGCGTTGAGCGGTTTGAAGGGCTCGGCGTTCGTGTGATCCAGGACTACGGGCACTTCATCAGTGAGACGGAAGTGCAGGCTGGCGATCACGTAATCGAAGCCCGGCGGATTGTCATTGCGACCGGTTCTGGCCCGTTTGTTCCGCCGATCCCAGGACTGGACAAGATCGAACACTTCACCAATGAGAACATCTTTGATCTGCGCGAAAAGCCCGATCATCTGCTTGTTATCGGTGGTGGCCCCATCGGGATGGAGATGGCACAGGCTCACGTTCGTCTTGGGTCGAAAGTCACCGTGATCGAAGGTGCCAAGGCGCTGGGCAAAGACGATCCGGAAGCGGCGGCTTTTGTCCTTGAAAAGATGCGCGCAGAAGGCATCGAAATCGTTGAAGACGCGCTGGCCGAAAAGATCACCAAGCGCGGCAACGTAATCACGGTCGAAACCTCCAACGGCACGTTTAAGGGCTCTCATCTACTGATGGCGGTCGGTCGCAAGGTGAACATCGACAAGCTTGAACTCGACAAAGGCGGTGTGGGGTTCACGCGCGCAGGCGTTCAGGTCGATGCCTCCCTGCGTTCAACGTCCAACAAACGTGTGTACGCCATTGGCGACGCCGCAGGCGGGCTTCAGTTCACCCATGTCGCGGGTTACCATGCCAGCGTGATCATCAAATCAATGCTGTTTGGTTTGCCATCGAAAGCGCGGACGGATCATATCCCATGGGTCACCTATACAGACCCGGAGCTGGCACAGATTGGGCCGACTGAGGCTGAGGCGATCAAGATGCACGGCGCTGGCGCGATCACGACGGTCCGTTTTGACTACTCTGGCAATGACCGAGCCATTGCCACCGGCAAGACGGGCGGCTTTATCAAGGTGATGGTGTTCAACAACAAACCCATCGGCGCTACGATCGTTGGCGAGCATGCCGGTGAACTGATCGGCGTTTGGGCGTTGGCGATTGCCAATAAGATGAAAATGAGTGCCGTTGCCGGCATGGTTGCGCCCTATCCGACTTTGGGAGAAATCAATAAACGGGTTGCAGGCGCCTACTTTGGCCCGAAACTCTTCGAAAATCCGACGGTCAAAAAAGTCGTTGGCCTTGTCCAGAAATACCTGCCTTAACACTTATGTTCACGAACACCCTCTCTGGCCGCTTCCTTGTCCTCACGATCCTTTTCGTGATGTTGGCCGAAGTCTTCATATTCGTGCCGTCGATTGCCCGATTTCGTGAAGACTACATGATCAATCGGCTGGAGCGCGCGCAGATTGCATCGCTGGCGCTTCTGGCCAACGACATGATTGAAGAAGAGCTTGAATATGAGCTCTTAAAGAACGCGGGCGTGTTTAATGTGGTGTTGCGCAGGGATGAGATCCGCCAGCTGATGCTGGCGTCCGACATGCCGCAGCCGGTGGACGAAACCTTCGATCTGCGATCTGCTTCTGCCGGGACCCTGATCATGGATGCCATGGCGCGTTTGGTGAACCCGGACCCGGAGGTGGTGCGGGTTATCGGGACTCCGGCGCAGGATGCCGGCCTCCTGATTGAGATCACAATGCCCACGGAACCACTGCGCGCGGCGATGCTGGACTATGGCGTGCGTATCCTGATCCTGTCCGCCGTGATTTCGATCTTCACCGCTACTCTGCTTTTCATCGCCGTCCGGTTCTTCCTGGTGAAACCGATCAAGGGCGTGGTGTCGGCCATGAAGAACTATGCCGCGGCCCCGGAAGATGCCCGCCGGATCATCGCACCCTCGGCCAGCGTCAAGGAGCTTTCCGATGCGGAACACGCTTTGAAGTCGTTGCAGACGGACCTGACCTCCATGTTGCGCCAGCGTGAACGTCTGGCGTCGCTCGGCAGCGCTGTGGCCAAGGTTAGCCATGATTTGCGCAACATTCTGACGACAGCACAGCTGTTCGCTGACCGGATCGAGACCAGTGATGATCCCGTGGTTCGCCGCATGGCGCCCAAGCTGATGAACTCCATGAGCCGCGCCGTGAACCTCTGCGAACGAACGCTTGCCTTTGGCAAAGCGGAAGAGCCGCCCCCGGCCTTGTCCGTGGTCTCGCTTGCCGGGATTGCACAGGATGTCATCGATGGC
>JBCBBB010000091.1:0-12726 GCA_038532095.1 Pseudomonadota bacterium | reverse complement strand
TTCTGTCCGGCATGAGCCTGCAAAAACTGGTGCAGGACATCCCGGATGTCGCCATCGCGGTGATCCATGGTTTGATTGCCAAGGGGAAATGTTATTCCGCATTGATTCAGATGCTTGGCACACGTTCTGTGTCCGAACGCCTGCGCCAGTTCCTTGTCATTCTGGCCGACACACAAGGCCGGCACGAAGGCTCAACGATTGTGATCGACCGGACAATCACCTACGAGCAGATCGCCTTTATCGTCGGCGCGACCCGGCAATGGGTCACGCAAACGCTTGAGAAACTGCGGGCCGAAGGCGTGCTTGAGATCACCCGGACAGAGATCATAATCCACGACATCGACGCGCTTGAAATCCAATAGGCCGCCACCGTTACAATTGAAACAGCTTTGCCCGTAAACTGATGTCATCCTGAAACGCGGCGCTCTTAGTCATCCACCGAACCGAACGGCACATGTGCCTGAGACTGGATGACACGACATGAAACACACAACGACCGCTCCTACGCCCTATGCTCTGCACGGGCGCTTTTTGAAACCCACCCTCGGCCTCATCGCTTGCGCATGGGTTGGGGCCATGGCCTTCCAGTCAGGGGCGCTCGACAGCCTCGCTGCCCTGTCTGACCCGGACACACTGTCATCGATCATCGACACCGCCGGACCGCTGGCTGTGATCCTGCTTCTTGCGTTGGCGGTTGTCATCTCCCCCATTCCAAGCGGTCCGGTCGCCATGGCGGCGGGCGCGCTTTATGGCCCCATCGAAGGCGGCGCGCTCACCTCGATTGGTGCGCTGCTCGGCGCCATGATTGCGTTCAGCTTGTCCCGGTGGCTGGGGTACCGCCCGCTTTCCGCGTCAAACATCCCCCTCGCGCATTGGATCACCCGCCCCCGCACACAAGTGAAGCTGGGGCTGGCTGTATTCATCTCACGCCTGATCCCGTTCATCTCCTTCGATGCCATCAGCTATGTCGCCGGGCTGACAAGCATCAAGATGCGCAACTTCGCCATCGCGACAACCCTCGGCATTCTGCCCGCGAGCTTTGCCTTTGCAGCGCTCGGCGCGGGCATGGCGACACTCGACAATACCGCTCTGATGATCGCGGCCTGCGGCATCACGCTGATCCTGCCCGCAGGCTGGTTCGTGATCGCACAGATCAGGAAAACCCGTCAGGTTTCGGGATCAAACACGTAGCCGATCCCGCGGACCGTGCGAATGATCGTCGGCTTCTGCGGGTTCTTTTCGATCTTGCGACGCAGCCGAGAAATCCGGATGTCAATGCTGCGATCATAGGGGTCCCAGGACCGGTCATGCGCCTGTTCAAGGATCTGATCGCGGTTCAAAACGCGGGCCTTGTTCTCCGCAAAAAGCTTCAGAAGCCGGAACTCCATCGCCGTCAAAGGCACTTCTTCCCCGTCGGCATCCGACAGTTTCGCCGCTTCAAGATCGAGCCGAAACTCACCAAACTGAACGCTGGGACCGGCAGCGGAGCTTTCACTGGCCGCCACCTCGGGTCCGGCCCGCCGCCGCAGCACGGCTTTGATCCGCGCTTCAAGCTCACGCAGGTCAACGGGTTTGCCAAGGTAATCATCTGCCCCCATCTCAAGCCCGACGATCTTGTCGATCGTCTCCCCGGCGGCGGTCAGCATGACAACGGGAATGTCGCTTTCCGTCCGAAGACGCCTGAGGGCGGACAACCCGTCCTCCCCCGGCATATTGATATCCAGGATCACCAGGTCGGGCGCCGCCTCTCCAATCTCGGCGCGCAGCCCTTCGGCATCGCCCGCCAGCCGCACGTGGTATCCGCGCTTTTGCAAATACTCCTGCAACATCTCGCGCAGATCGATCTCATCATCGCAGACCAGAATAGTTGGCTGATCGTTGGCACTCATTCGGTTTGCCCTTCCGTGCTGAGCTTCGCGACAAACGCACGCAACTCCTTGGGTGATACAGGTTTTTCAAGATAGGGTCGTTTGCTTTCCTTCAAGAAAACCTGGGACGCCTTCCCCATCGTGTCACCGGTCACAAAACCCGTCCGTTGAACAAGACCTGGAAACTCCGCTGAGATCGTCTCGAAGACACCACGACCGTCGACAACCGGCATATTCAGATCACTCAACACCACGTCATATTGGCCAGAGCGCAACATGTCGAAAGCATTCGCAGCCTGATACACGGCATCGGCCCTGTAGCCCGCGCGTTCCAGCACTTCGACGTTCAGGTCAGCGACATCGACCTCATCATCGATGACCAGAACACGGATTGGTTTTACGTCCCCGGTCACGTCCTGCGGCTCCTGCGTGGTCGACGCTCCAATCTTCGCAATGGGAAGTGTGATTTCAAATCGCGTCCCCCTGGGCTCAACATCTTCAACGGCGATTTTGCCCTTATGCGCTGCGACCACACGGTGACAGACCGCAAGCCCGATCCCGGTGCCCTGCCCCACCCCTTTGGTGGTGAAGAACGGATCGAACACGCGGGCACGGATGTCGGATGGAATGCCGGGGCCATTGTCTTCCACCGTGATCAAAACTCTGTTCTTCGAGGCGTCCCGGCGCGCCGACACACGAATTGTATCTCCCGTGTCGGCCCCTTCGATCGCTTGTTCCGCATTGATGATCAGATTGACGACCGCTTGGGTGATCTGGTCGATATCCGCATAAATGGGCGGCAGATCCTCATCCAGGTCGGTTTCGATCCGCACCGTGCGCCCCGGATTGCCGTACCGCGCAACCTCAACGGCGGTCTCGACAAGGTCACCGATATCCACCGGCTCCATGCGGACGGGTTCTTGCCGCGCCATCGTCAGGAAGGTGCGCACGATCTTTGAGCACCGCTCTGCCGCATCGCTGATCTTCTTGGTCTGGCGCAAGACGTCCGGATCGTCCGCCTCGTCCGCCAACATCATCGCGTGACCGACCACGACCGAAAGCGGGTTGTTCAACTCATGCGCCACGCCCGCCAGCAAACTGCCCAGCGCCGACATCTTCTCGCTCTGGAACACCTGCTCGCGCTGCCGCGCCAGTTGTTCCTCAATCGCAAGCTGCCCGGTCAGATCCCGCGAGTGAGAAACGATCACATCCTCACCCCCCCACTGAATGAGCCGCGCCGAGACAGCGCACCAGAACGGGTCCCCCGCCGCGTTCAAGAACTTCTGGCGATACTCCGTCACCTCGCGGTGGCGTCGCAACTCACCGATGAAGTCATCTCGGTCGCTCGATTTAGTGTAGAAGTCCCGCGCATTGTCCTTCGCCCCGTAAAGCTCGGTGGCTTGCGGGCTGCGGAACAGGATCTCCCCGGTTTCCGCCCGGATCATCAGGATCGGCGCCGGGCAGGCTTCTACAACCAGACGGATCAGCGCTTCCTGTTCAAGATCTTCGGTCACGTCGGTGACAGATGACACAACACAGGTTTCGCCGTTGTATTCGGTCAACCCGCCCGAGAAGCGCGCCATGAAGCTTTGGCCATCCAGCATCTGAGACTTGACAGCCCGGTCTCGGACACGCCCCTCGCGCTTCAGATCGGCCACGTAGCGCTCACGCTCCAACGGGTCCGCATAGTACGTCATTGCACGGTCGCGATCGCCGTAAAGCTCTGTCGCAGCGGCCGATTGATAAACGATCTTGCTGTCCGACAGACGCGCCATGATCACCGGGGTCGGGTTGGTATCAAGGATGGTGGTCAGCAACGCCTCGCGCTCCCGCAACCGGGCTTCCGCCTCCCGCCGCTCCGTCACGTCCGTCCGCGTGATCACGAAGCCGCCGCCGCGCGTGCTGTGGTAGGACACCTCATAGGACCGACCATCGCTGTGATGGTTCACCATCCCTTGCGCAAGTGCGGCCAGGTCCGCCTCCGCCTCTTCAATCTGCTCGGTCTCGGTCTCATCACGAACCGCAAACACGCCGCGACGAATGCACTCCAGATTGAGCATGCGCCACGACACGCCCGGCTCGATCAGGTCGGCGACAGGCGCGAACATGTCCTTGTAGCGCTGATTGCAGGTGATGAGACACGCGGCTTCGTCGTAAATCGCAATTCCTTCCGCCAACGCCTCGAACATGTCGGAGAGAAGGCCTGTCATATCGCGCGACGCGTGAGAACCGATCATTGTCATGCCGCTCAGACTAGGCACTCCATGTTTCAATCCTTTTTCTAACCGGCGGCGTTCTGTTTCAATTGTAACAGCGCACCCTTGCGCAAGCGCTGGCAAAACCGCGCCAAGCCCCTGAATTCAGACACTTTCACCTCAAAATTCTCCGTTTCAGCCCGCGTAGCATTTGAAACCCGGAACACCGATTTCGGACGCAAAGCTGCAACACGGGTCCCCCAGATAGCTGCCATCGAAACACGCGCTCAGCGCACCACACACATCAAAAGGACACGACCCATGAACCGCATGTTTTCCGCATTCCGCGCCCAACGCGACGCCGCTGCAACCCGCAAGGCGATGCGCCATCTCGACAACCACCTGCTCCGCGACATCGGCATGCCCCAGCGCCCCGAGGTTCGAAACTTCTACAGCTTCTAGGACATCACGATGACCGAACTCGACAAACGACACCGACTGGCTCCAAGGCCGTCTGCCGCGGGCGACCGCTGGCAGGCGCGCCCCAGGGGCACCCATTTTCAGCGCTTCTTCGACGCGCGCTAAGCCTTTCAGGAGACCCAAGCCATGACCATCAAGACCTCCATCCTCGACACCATCGGCAACACGCCGATCATCCGTATCAACAACATCGCGCCCGAGGGCGTCGAGATGTTCGTGAAACTCGAAGCCGCGAACCCCGGCGGCTCGGTCAAGGACCGGCTCGCGCTGTCGATTATCGAAGCCGCCGAACGCGACGGTTCGCTGAAGCCCGGTCAGACCGTCGTCGAAGCCACCTCCGGCAACACCGGCATCGGTCTGGCCATGGTCTGCGCGCAGAAGGGGTACCCGCTGGTCGTAACAATGGCCGAAAGCTTCAGCATCGAACGCCGCAAGCTGATGCGGTTCCTGGGCGCGAAGGTGGTCCTCACCCCGGCCTCCGAGAAAGGCACCGGCATGGTCAAGAAGGCCCGCGAACTGGCCGAGACCCACGGCTGGTTCCTGACCCGCCAGTTCGAGAACCCCGCCAACCCGGAAATCCATGCCAACACGACCGCTGTCGAGATCATCGATGATTTTGGCGCAAACGGCCTCGACTACTTCGTCACCGGCTTCGGCACCGGCGGCACGCTCACCGGTGTGTCCCGTCGCCTGCGCGCCGACAGCCCCGAGACGAAGATCATCGCAGTCGAGCCCGAGAACGCAATGATCCTGAACAATGACCATGTGCAGGCCTATAACGACGACGGCAGCGCTGCCGCCGCCCATCCCGCCTGGCGCCCGCATCCGATGCAGGGCTGGACCCCGGACTTCATCCCGCACGTCGTGCAGGAAGCTTTGAAAAACAACCGCATCGACGCCTATCAGCCCATAGGTGGAGGCGCCGGCATGCAAGCTGCGCGCGATCTGGCCCGGAAGGAAGGCATCTTCGTCGGCACATCCGCCGGGGCCACCTTTGCCGCCGCTCTCGAGGTCGCCAAGACAGCCCCCAAAGGCTCAAAGATCCTGGCCATGCTGCCGGACACCGGCGAACGCTATCTGTCCACCCCCCTCTTCGACGATGTCAGCGCGGAGATGAGCGACGAAGAACACGCCATCAGCCGCTCGACCGAGACGGTCCGCTTCGACGTGGCCGCCGCTGGCGGTGCGCCCTCCTTCCCACCCGCAGATGCGGAGGCTTTGGCCGAAATCCGGCAAACGGCGAAGGACACGCCGGTTCTGATGTATGTTCTGGAATGGTGCGAATTCTGCTGGTCGGTCCGCAAGATGTTCGAAGAGGCGGGCATTCCCTACACCGCCATCGAACTCGACTCGGTCGAATACCAGAAGGACAACCACGGCGCGCGCCTGCGCTCCGCGCTTCTGGACATCTGCGGCACGCACACGATCCCGCAAGTGTTTGTGGGCGGCCAACATATTGGCGGCGCGACAGAAACCTTCGATGCCTACAACGCGGGCGAGCTGGAAAAACTGCTGGACGCCCAGCAGATCAAAATGGCTGCCGCGGCAGAGAACGCCTACAGCTATCTGCCCAAGTGGTTGCACCCAAGATGAAACCCGAAGTGATCAAGCTCTCTGTCTCGCGCGCGATGGCGCGCGCGTCAGAATACGGTCTGACCTGGCGCAGTCAGGTCAGACCGCTCGACGCCACCGCCACCGCAGATGAGTTGCGCGCCAGTTTCGGCGGCCCAACGCCTGAGATTGGCATGGACGAAACGACCGTCATTGAAGACCTGATCCGCGCCGCCGAGCCGGGCCTTGTCGGCAACACGCGCCCGGGCTTCCATGCCTGGGTCATGGGCGGCTCCAGCCCCGTTGGTGTCGCCGCCGATTGGCTGACCAGCGTCTGGGGCCAGAACGCAGGCATCTACCAATGCTCCCCCGCCGCTGCGACCGCTGAAGAAGTCGCCGCCGACTGGCTGCTCGACATGCTCGATCTGCCACGCGAGGCCAGCGTTGGTTTCGTCACCGGCGCGACCATGGCGGGCTTCGTTTGCCTCGCCGCCGCCCGGCACGACGTGCTGGCCCGCGCAGGCCATGACTTTGACGCAGACGGCCTCTTCGGTTGCCCGAAGATCACCGTTTTCGTCAGCGAAGACACGCATATCTCAAACCTTGCCGCGCTGCGCTATCTCGGCTTCGGCACGAAGCAGATCGTCAAAGTCCCCGCCGATGACCAAGGCCGGATGCGCACTCAGGCGCTCGACTACATGATGCACTGCACCGACGGCCCGAAGATCATCGTCGCGACGGCAGGCCACATCAACTCCGGCGGCTTCGATGATTTCAACCCCATCGCTGACCTTGCCGAAGAGCATAACGCCTGGCTGCATGTCGATTCTGCCTTCGGCCTCTGGGCCCGCGCCGTGCCCGAACTCAAGGCTCAAACCGCTGGCCTCGACCGGGCCGACAGTTGGTCGACCGATGGGCATAAGTGGCTGCAAGTCCCCTACGATTCCGGCTTTGCCATCGTACGCAACGCAGATGCGCACCGCCGCGCGATGGATATCTCGGCCAGCTATCTCAGCGAAGCCCCGGGCGATGGCCGCAACCCGACCCATTTCGGACCGGAACTCTCGCGCCGCGCCCGTGGGTTTGCCGTCTGGGCGATCCTGAAGTCGCTGGGACGCGCAGGTGTGGCCGACCTGATCCGCGGCCATTGCAGAGCCGCGCGCACACTTGCGGACATGCTCAACGAGGTGGACGGCATCACGGTCGAAAACGACGTCTCGCTCAACCAGCTCGTCCTGACCTTTGCGGATGGTCAAAACGACCCCGACGAGCTCGCAACGGAAATGGAGCAGGCGCTGAACGCAAATGGTGAGCATTTCTTCCGCACCTCGCGCTGGCAAGGTCGCAATATGCTCCGCATATCGATCATCGAAGATGGCACGGACGTGGACGCCATTCAGAAGCTTGGCACCAAGATCGAGCACTGTTGGACCGCGGTGCAAGGCTAGCACCGCTCCGCACGGGGATGACCTTAGCCCGCCTTTATGGCGGGTCTTTTTTTGTTTTGATTCATGAATTTACCCAAACGACACCGCGCTGAAACATTCGATACCAAATGCCCCGGTTTCTGACCGCAAACTGAAACGCACCGCCTCTAAACCTCTCTTTGTAGCCGGGGTGCAGGGCGTTCATCGAACCTCCCTAACCCATGATCAGGACAGCGCTCGACGCGCCCCGGCTGAGACACATGAAACCAAAACCGAAACACATCAAAGGAATAGAAACATGACCACTGACACTCTCGAAAAACCCGCAAAGGTCGCCATGAACGGCGTCGACGTTCCAACGCTGCTCGGCACCATCAGCGCTGTCGGCGCACAGCCGGTCGCAGCCCAATTCCAGTTCCGCGCCAACGGCGCCTGGATCAATGGCACGCACAGCCAGGCCACAATCAACGGCTTCTTTGGCGCAGGCCAGGAACATGCACGCCCCGCCGATTTCGTGGCCGAAGGCGATCACCCCGCCGTTCTCTGTGGTGGCGACAACGCCCCGACACCGGTCGAATACCTCCTGTCGGCGCTCGCCGCCTGCATCACCGCTGGCATCGCCAACATCGCCTCGGCCCGTCAAATCAAGCTGAACGCGGTCAACGTGAATGTTGAAGGCGACATCGATCTTCAAGGCCTTCTCGGCCTCGACAACGAGGTGCGCAACGGCTTCCAGAAGATCCGCGCTACGGTGCAGATCGATGGCGATGCAGATGCCGAGAAACTGGCGAAAGTGGTGAGCCAATCCATCGCCCGCTCCGCTGTCTTCGACATGTTGAAAAACGGCACCGACGTCTCGGTAGAACTCGCTGCGTAATCCCTCCCTCCGTGTCGGGCGGGGCACCACCGCGCTGCCCGACACCTAACCTCTGAAAGGAAAGATTCATGCTTCCCACGCTGTTCAAAAACCCGCCGCAACTGACGCCCAACATCAAGGCCCGCCACCGTGCAGCCGCCCTGATGCTGCGCGACCGGAGTGCCCGCTGATGTCGACCCGTTTTTCCTCTCGTACGGCGCGTAAAGGCATCATCCATCGCGCCAAATGCGCTTTCACATTTCCAATCGTCACGCCGACATCAGGCGGATGGATCGCCTGAAACAAAGGACCCAACCCAATGGCACGCTTTACCAAATCCAACAATTCGGCCGCACGCGACGCGGCTGTGATCAACGCAAACCGTCCCGGCACCGCGATGGGCGTCCTCGCCCCTGTTTCGCGTCGGGATTTCGAAAACTTCACTGTCCACCCAACCTCGGGCTGAACCAAAGCAGAAGGACCAGAGCAGTGGCCGAGTATTTTGATGTAATCGTGATCGGAGCCGGACAGGCAGGACTGGCCATGAGCCAGTGCCTAACCCAGGACGGCATCGATCACGTCGTCCTTGAAAAGGGCGCGATTGCCAATCGCTGGCGCGCCGAACGCTGGGCCTCACTCCGCCTGCTGACGCCCAACTGGATGACGCGGCTGCCCGGATACGCCTATGACGGGACCGACCCCAACGGGTTCATGATGAAGGACGAACTCGTCGGGTACCTGGGCCGCTACGCACGCAGTTTCGCCGCACCAGTCCGCGAATACACGCCCGTGCAATCGCTGACCCGCGACACGAACGGCTTCCTTGTCGCAACCGGTGACACAATGCTGCGCGCCCGTGCCGTGGTGATCGCAACCGGTGCTTGCGACCGGCCAAACCTGCCCAATTGGGCAAAGCACATCGCGCCCGATATCGCACAGGTCACAACCAAGACCTACAACCACGCAGGCGACATCCGCTCTGGCGGCGTCCTCATTGTCGGCGGCTCGGCGACCGGCGTGCAGCTTGCCGAAGAGCTTCACAATGCAGGACACCCGGTCACGCTCGCCTCAGGCTCCCATGTCCCCCTGCCGCGCATGTACCGGGGACAGGACATCATGCGCTGGATGGACGCCGCTGGCATCCTGACGGAGGCACGTGATCCCTCTGTTCCATCCGCACGCGCGCTGTCGCAGCCCTCGCTGCAATTGGTCGGCTCCGTTCCCCCGCGCACAATCGGGCTCGACCGGTTGCAGTCGCTTGGCATCCGATTGGTTGGCCGGGCAACGGGGGCTGAGGGCACGCGTCTCGCGCTGTCCGGCACGCTTGCCGCCGAGATCGAACGCGGACGCAACCGGCGTACACGACTGCTGGACCGGATCGACCGCTTTATCGAGGCCGCCGCGCTCCACGCGCCGCATCAGGTTGCCCCCTTCCCGCGCCTGCCGTTGCCAGCCGACCCGCTGTCGCTTGACCTGCATCGCGAAGGCATCCGCACAATCGTCTGGGCAACCGGGTTCAAGCGCGACTATTCCTGGCTGCGCCTTGATGCGCTCAACGCACAGGGAGAGCTCAACCAAACGGGCGGCATCTGCACTGTCCCGGGCCTTTACGCCATGGCGCTGCCGTTCATGCGCCGCCGCAATTCCACGTTCATCGACGGGGTTGGCGCTGATGCGCAGGACCTCACCCGCCACATTTGCACAGCCCTCGGCCACACGCCGCGCGCTGCCGCCTGAAGGAGAAGAAACCATGCAATACGATGCCATCATCATCGGCGCCCGCTGCGCCGGAGCCGCCACCGCCCTGCAACTCGCACGCGGCGGGAAGAACGTCCTCGTGCTCGACCGCAATCGTCCGGGCACGGACACGATGTCCACCCATGCGCTGATGCGCGGTGCCGTGATCCAACTGGAACGTTGGGGGCTTCTGGACAGCGTCATCGCCTCAGGCGCGCCCGAAGTGACGCGCACGCGGTTTTCCTACGGGGAGGAGACCATCGACCTCCCCATCAAACCGTCGCATGGCACGCGGTCCCTCATCGCACCCCGCCGCTATATTCTCGACCAGATCCTCGCCGATGCCGCGACAGAGGCTGGCGCTGACATCCGCTATGGATGCAGTTTCGTGAACGTTCAGCGCGATCCTTACGGCCACATCGAAGGCGTCATCTATGACAGCCCGGACCGCCGCAAGATCGCCTACGCCCCTCTGGTCATCGGGGCGGACGGACGGCGGTCGACAGTCGCGCGCCGGGTGCATTCTCGCGTTTTGCAAACCGCGGAACACGCAACCAACTGCATCTATGCCTACGTCACCGGGCTGCCCAACACAGGCTACCAGTGGTTCTATCAAGAAGGCCTCGGCACCGGCGCCATCCCGACCCATAACAACACGCATTGCGTCTTTGCCTCCACCTCTGCGCCGCGGTTGCGCAGGCTGCTGCCAGACCTTGGCCGTGATGGCGCGTTGCGGCACTTGCTTAAGGAAGCGAACCCGAATTTCGGCGAACAGCTCAATAGCGCCAAGATCGTAACCCGACCCGTTATCTATGGGGGTGATCCCGGCTTTCTGCGCACCTCCGCAGGACCGGGCTGGGCCCTTGTGGGCGATGCCGGATACTTCAAGGACCCGCTGACCGCGCATGGCATCACCGATGCCTTTCGCGACGCGGAACTTCTGTCGCAAACGATCCTGACAGGTGGGTCCCTCTACGACTATGAAGCAACCCGCAACGCCTGGTCTGCCGAGTTGTTCGCCGTCACCAACCGCATTGCCGCGCTCGATTGGTCGCTCGACGAATTGAAGCTGCTGCATTTGCGCCTGAACGAGATCATGAAAGCCGAACAATCCATCATCGCGGGTGAGGAGCGGATGCCGTTGGCAGCGTGACGCTCACGTTTCTCTTGTATGCGCCCGCACACACCGTCAAACTTCACCCAAGAAGCTGGGGACAGGTCATTGGAAAAATCACTTTACGAAAAATACGGGGGGTTCTCCACGGTCAGCAAGATCGTGATGACCCTCTACGACAAGCTTTTGGACGACGATGATGTTGGCCCGTTTTTCGACGATGTCGATATGCCACGGCTGATCGATCACCAGACGAAGTTCGTCTCATCGCTGATGGGCGGGCCAGCCTCGTTTACCGACACACATATTGAGAACGCGCATAAGCATCTCACGATCTACGATGCCCATTTCGACAAACTGAAAGATCTGATCGACGAAACCCTGGACGGGTTCGGCGTCGATGGGGAAGACATCCAGACCGTTCTCGCCGCCTTCGAGCAGCGCCGCAGCCTTCTGACCGAGCGCTGATATGTCCATCGAAGCCATCAATGAGCAACTCCTGCGCGCCATCGGCGTGGGCGTTGCTCTGGTCGAAGTCAAATCGCTCAACATCCGTTTCGCAAACGACACGTTTGTCGAGTGGTTCGGGACCGGGGACGACAACGCGCAACTCAAGGAAATCCTGCCAACGCTCGATATGGACGAAGCGCTGTCGAAATTGGCAGAGGGCGTGAAATACACCGCGGAAGCCTCATTCAAGGTGCGGCGTCGCACGATGACCGTGGCCGTCGAGTTTAACCGCGCGCTGGAAGACGAACAGGACATGATCGTGCTGGTCTGCCAGAACATCACCCGGATCAAGGAACTGGAATCAATGATCGATTCCTATTCCATGATGGTAGAGCGCAACACACACGAGATCAAACGCGAGAAGGAACAGGTCGAAAAACTGCTCCTCAACATGATGCCGCGCACCGCTTACGAGGAATATAAATCCTTCGGCGTCGTGGCCCCGCGCGTGTTCGAAAGCGTCTCTGTCCTGACGCTCGATTTCGCCGGGTTCGATGCCTTGCTGGCCGCGCATGATCCTTCAGTGATCGTGAGCGAGTTGAACGACATCTACACCGCGTTCGACCGGATCGGAGAGCAATTCGGATGCGAACGCGTCCGTACCACCGGTGACAGCTACTTCACCGTCTCCGGCGTGCCCGACCCCGTGCGCGATCATGCGGGCTCCATTGCCAATACGGCAGTGCGGTTCCTGCGCTATCTCGAACGCCGGAACGAGACGCATCCGATCGCGTGGAAAGCGCGCGTCGGCACCGCCTCCGGCCCGGTGATCGGGTCGGTCGTGGGTGTGCAGAAATACGTCTACGATGTCTTCGGACCAGCCGTTGCGGCCGCCGACACGATCCGATTGGCGGCCGCCCCAATGAGCATCGCGGCCCATGGCTCAATTGCCGATTTGCTCGACACCCGCTTTGCGATGCGCGCAATTGACAGCGCCGAGGCAAGCACGCCGATGACCCTGGATGCCTACGCCTTGACCGAAAGCGGG
>JBCBBB010000090.1:0-12799 GCA_038532095.1 Pseudomonadota bacterium | reverse complement strand
TCATGGAGAAGGCCCTCGCGCAGGCGAAAGAGGGCCGGATGCATATCCTGGGTGAGATGAACAAGGCGCTCTCCGGCGCTGGCGAGTTCAGTGTCCACGCCCCGCGCATCGAGACGATGACGGTGCCAACCGACAAGATCCGCGAAGTGATCGGCTCGGGCGGCAAGGTCATCCGCGAAATCGTGGAAGTCTCGGGCGCCAAGGTCGACATCAACGACGACGGCGTCATCAAGATCGCCTCGCCCAACGGTGAGGCCATTCAGAAGGCTTATGACATGATCCACGCGATTGTGGCCGAGCCGGAAGAAGGCATGATCTACAAGGGCAAGGTCGTGAAGATCGTCGATTTCGGCGCGTTCGTTAACTTCTTCGGCAAGCGCGACGGTCTGGTGCACGTATCCCAGATCGAAAACCGCCGCCTGAACCATCCGTCGGATGTTCTGAAGGAAGGCCAGGAAGTCTTCGTCAAACTCCTCGGCTTCGACGACCGTGGCAAGGTCCGCCTCGCCATGAAGATGGTCGATCAGGAAAGCGGCGAAGAAATCGCCAAGGAAGAGAAAAAGGAAGAAGCCGCGGACTAACGGCTGCTTTTTCACTATCTGGAACGCCCCGGCAAAACACCGGGGCGTTTCCTTTTTTGTGTCTAATTTCAGATGTAACGTCAGCCTCAAGGGTCGCTTTGTGCGGCTGAAACATGCGTGAGGCAGCGTTGGATCGAGCGAAAACAGAACGTGTTTGCACGGTTATCTTGGGCGTCGCAGTCCTGTTTGCGGCGCTTCGCTTCTATGGGTTGAACGCCGACCCGCCCTTTGGACTGACCTGGTCCGGGGCGCTCTTCACCGATGAAGGCTGGTATTCGAACTCCGCCATGCGGGACGCGCACGGCTTTTCCTGGTACATCCCGGACGATTTCAACCCGGCCGTAACCATGCCACTCGGTCAGCTTTTTGTCCGTGGCGGCTTTTTCCTGCTTGAACCCAGCCTTCACTCGGTGCGCCTGATGGCCGCCACTGTCTCGGTTCTGAGCATCGTCATCTGGTTTCAGATCGTCAGACTGCACTTTGGGTCTCTCGCCGCTTCGGTCACAGCCATCTCTTTATCGGTGAGTTGGTTCGCCTTCGGCTTCAATCGTCTGGCCTTCATGGAAAACTTTGCAGTGCTCTTTGTGGCCCTTTGCATCTGGGCGCTCAGTTTCGACCTTACGGGCCGCAAGACATATGCAATCGCCGCGATTGCCGGGGTCTGCGCCGCCTGCGCCGCACTGGTGAAACCGAGCATGATCTTTGTCGTGCCGGCCGGTCTGGTCCTGATCCTCATGAAGACAACCACGCTGCGTCAGGCGATCCCAGTCGGTGCAGCATTCGCAAGCGTTTTCGCGCTGGTCTTTGGCAGCTATCAGGTGCTGGCTCGCGTGTTGTTTGCCGTCGATCTGAACTATTTCCGGTTGATCAATCTGGATGATCGCGTGGTCAGCGGCGTTGCCGAATGGGCCATGAACGCCGCGACGATGTTTGTGAAGCTTGGAACAGCGCTGGGCCTGCCGTTTGCCAGCTTCGCGGTTTGCGCCATCGCCCTGGGCCTGCTGGTCGACCCGCGTCTCCGCCGGTCGCCACTGGTTCTGGCCTGTCTGGTCTGGATTGCCGGGTCCATCGCCTTGTCCTCGACAATCAACCATTCCCCGCCCCGCTACATGATCCCGCTTCTCCCCGCCGTCGCCATTCTGACCGGCGCGGCGCTCGCCAGTCTGGTCCACACACAATGGGAACGGATCAGACCCGTGCTTGCATTGCTCTATGGGCTGGGCTTCGGTGTGATCTTCTATGAAGGGGCGTTGACGCTGCGCTATGTGCTGACCCTCGAATACACGTTCCACAATATGGTGCGTGGGATCGAACAAGAAGTGCTGGAAGACCTTGAACTGGCAGGCGCGCCTTTGCTGGTGGGTAGCTTCGCAGATACGGTGTCATTGGCCACAGGTTTGCCGTCGGTGAACTCCGAATTTAGTATCAAGCCAATCGAGATGCGCATCGCCGAGGGGTTAAGGCCCTCTCATCTCGTCCACTTCACCGTCAATGAAAAAGCCGTCTCCGCCATTCTCGCCCACGGTGGCGAACTGACGCCGCTGAAGACCTGGGACGTGATGCAGAACTACTATCATCGCATTCCGACTGAGCTTAGCCGCATCACGTGGCCGGAAGACATCGCCGACGGCGGCAATTGACCGAAGGTCTCAGTCAAGCTCGCTCCATGGCCAGGGCTTCACATTGCTGGCAGCCGTCTGATAGCGCGCCGCCTTGGCGACCCAGATGCCAAGGTCGGTCCCGAACTCGGCCAGGCGCTCATTCGGTTCCTTGTTTTTGATCAGCATGATGACGAACTGAATGACAGTGACCGCGCCAAGAATGGTTTGCGCCAGTGAAATCATGATCGCGATCAGGATCATGTAAACGAGCCGTTGTAGCATGTTATCGGGCTCGGCGGGCTCGAACTGCTCGCCGTGAATACGTCCTTCGATCTTTGCTTCGCTCTGGTCTGACATTCTACTCTCGCCCGTCTGTCACTCGCATAATCTGGCAGGATTCCCGTCGGGAGGCAAAGGGGGACGGCATCAAATCACCCTGCCCACGGCAGAAGCAGGAAAGGATGCGTGACCCAAAGATGCCAATCGTGGTTCAGGAACTGCCCAACGAAGATCTGCGCCGCCAGCCCGAACCAGATGACACTCAGTAACACAGCGCGCATCCAGTGGGTCAGCCGCCACGAGCGGCGCCCGCCCACGCGCCCTGCGGCAAGGGGCGACACGCGCCAAAGCTCGGCGTCCGGCCCGTCCAAGGCCCGCGCAACCGCATTGGCATAGATGCGCGCGCTCCAGCCACGCAGGATCAAGTGGGCTATAAAGATATAGGCGGCGAGGGCGAGGTCGATGCCCCCCGCAAGTTTCGCGGCCTGCTCAGCCGTCATCTCGTCAAAGCCCGGGATCAGCCCGCTGGCAAAGGTCACAAGACCACGCCCGGCGAAAAGCGGCAGCGCAAAGATCACCGAAACCGCAGCGAAGAAGACATATCCCCACCCGGTGTGCCGTACGGCGCTGCGTACCATCCGCCATTCGAAAAGCGCCAGCACGCGGTTCTCTACCGCCTGATGCGCCAGCGCCAAGGGCAGCCAGATCATCAGCCAGCAGAAGATCACAACGCCGCCCAGGCCAAGCAACGGCCCGACAAAGGCTTGTTCATAGCCTTTGGAGAAGCTGTTTTCCCAACCGGCCCACCAGGACAAAAGCCAAATGACCGTGAAAGGCGCGGTGGCGAGCACCAGACTGAACGCCGCCATGACACCCTCGCGAATGTTGGCCGCGAAGCCGCCCACCCAACGTTTCAGGCCTGTGCCATCGCCCAGGAACCAGCCCGGGGCAGAAACGTCCATCCCGGCGCGCCGGAATGCCACAAACCGCATCCGGCGCATCAACCAGCCGAGCACGATCAGAGACGTTGGCGCGGAGAGGCAAAGAAGCGTTCCAAGGATCAGCGTCTTGATAGCGCCGAACACGCGGGAGAACAGCCCAGTCCGCGCGACAGGATCGGCGGCCACACTCACGTGAACAGCCCCGACAGCACATCTCCCTCAGATCGCTCCGCGCGCAGCCCCATCACCTCCGCCAATGTTGTCGCAACAGAGGTCTGATCCACTTCCCGGTCCATCACACGCCCTTGTCGGACACCCGCGCCCAACACCAGCGCCCAAACCGCACGGCTTTCGCCCGAGTTGAAGTGATGCTGGAACGGAACCGACATCAGCGGGTTCGCATCACGCCCGCAATCCGGTGTGATCACAATGATCGTGTTCCCGCGATAATGCTCGTCCCGATCCAGCGCGTCCACGATCTGCCGTATGCCGTCGTCAATAACGGCAATGGCGCGCGTGTAATGGCTGGCATTGCCCCAATGCACATAATCCGGGTCCTGATAATTCACCATCATCAATCGGGGCTTCAGATCGCGGATCGCCCAAAGCGAAAGCTCCGTCAAAAGCCGGTCGCCGCGGGGATTCTTGAACCCGTCATCGCCATAGTGCGCGCGCCACTTGGCCCAAAACTCCTGAATGGGCGACGATTGCTCCGGCGCAATCTCACGTGCATCCGCAGCCAGCAGCTCCTGCAACGACTTTTCGGCCGCCAGACGTTCATCCTCCGCCAGACCGCCTTCTTCCAGAATGCGCGCAAACTTGTAGAGCTTGAAGCGATGGAGCGAGAGCATCTCCGACCGGAAATCGATGCCGTAATGCCCGTGAATGCCGTAGGTGAAGAACTCTTCCTGCGGACGATCCTCGCCGTTGATCAACAAAGCCTCATGGCTTGGCACGTCATAGGTGCGGCGGAGATACTCAAAGAGCGTTGGCTCCGTCGGCTCCAACCGATCCTGCAAGAACTTCGACCCGGCATCGCGGTAGGCCTCATACCGCCCGGTCAGCAGGTTCAGCGTGCCCTCGGCATGGCTTGTGCTTCCGCCCGCCAGCTTGTCGATCTGCATGTTCGGGATCAACACACCCCGCTCGGCCAAAACCTTGCGCATGTACGGGGCATAGGTGCCTTGTTCGTCGATGGTCTCGTATCGTCGGACACCGCCCCCAAAGCGGATCAGAACCACATTCGGCCCGCGATACGAGGCGGCTTGCGCCCCGCCCGGCAGAGCAGAAGCCGCAAGCCCGGCCCCAAGACCGGCATTGAACGCGCGACGTGTCACCATGACGGCACCTCACTTTCGCTTACCGATATAAGGGCTCAGGCGTGTTTCACCAAATCGTGAGGACCTACAGCGTTTCGACGTACGTATCGTTTGGCTCGTATCGGTTTTCGCGTTCGAGCGCAGCGAGAGGCAGCGAACAACCGATTCAATTCAAGTCGAAATGCGCTACCGGTTCTCATCCAGCAGCTTCCGGATCGCCACCAGATCGCCCATGACGCGCTGCATGGCGTCCCGATGGTCAGGTTCAACAATCTCCCCGAACCGCGCCAGCACGCTCCGAATGGCTGCCTCCCGAAACGCACGACCGGCCTCGGTCAGGCGCACAAGCTTGCCGCGCCCATCCTCCGGGTCTGGCTCCACGGTGATGAACCCCCGATCCGACAGCACCTTCAGCGAATGCGTCATGGTGTTCTTGGTCACCTGCATCGCCGCCGCGATCCGGATGGGAGATTTTCCATCCCCCATCCGCACCAAATGGTTCACAATGGCAAAATGTGATGGATGCACGCCGTCGGGCAGGCACTTGGCCAAAATCGCGCTCGACAGCTGGTTGATGATGCCGACTTCGTTGAAGAAGCCGAACATCTCCATTCCCTCGCTATCGCGCGCGTCCGTCATACAGTCCTCAGCTTCGCCTCCAGCGGCCAACGCGGGCTGACCGACACCTCGGGGCCATACCCGATCCGCGCCAGCATTTGCACGGTGCCCCCCTCGGGCGCAAGCCGCGCATGGGTCTCCGCGTAGATCTCCGCCATCTCGGGATACTCCTGAATGGCCTGGCTCAAGGGCTGAAACCCAAGGCCCTCCCGTGTGCAGGCAAGGTTCAGCCGCAGCCACTCGGCCCCCGCCGCGATCTGGTCGCGCCGCGTATTGCCGGGTGTCACCATCCAGATATGCCCCATCGCCGTCTCGGTATTGGCGATCACCGCATCAATCCCGCTGGTGTAGGCCATCGAAGACGTGTCAGCAGTCGCCTCCCGCGTCATCATGCCGGTCAGGTGCAGGGTCTCGAACAACGGTCCACTGAAGTCGATCCCATCGGGGTTTGCATTGACTTCTCGCTTGCCAATCCGGAACAGGTCAACGCTTTCCTGAAACGTATGCGGCGTCTCGATCTCGATCATCAGCGCTTTTGACGTGAGGTCCCGCCAATAGGTGATGTCCTCTGGCGTCACTGATCCACCAACCCAGCCCGGATTGCGGGCCGCATCCCGGATCCGCGCCAGTTGCTCGGGCATCACCGCACGGTTGGTATCGAACGGCTCCTTGTTCGACCGCCGGTCGGGCACATGTGCCCAAAGCGGATCGGGCGCGATATCCGCCTGCCGAAACCGGGCGCGCGCGATGGGGCGCGTGTCCAAGCCCTCTGCGTCATCGCCATCCGGGAACAGCTCCAGATCAACCGCGTAGCCATCCACGGCAGCGGCCATCACCATCAGTTCCAGGAAACACCCAAGCCCGATCGTCAATTGCCGGTCGAACGGGTCGGTATGCGGCAATTGCTTCTCGGTGTCGAAGAACAGGGTCACCTGATCTTCGCCCTCGAGATCCACAATCCAGGGCTGCCGGTTATGCGGGTTTGGCGCGAGAATCGCGTAGGACAGCGCCTTGAGGCGGGGATCCGAATATTGGCTGCCACCCGCCATGTTCCAGGGTTCAAGTGCCTTCGTGGGCGCACTATTCGCAATCCAGGCGCCGGTTCCAGCGGCGGCCAGGACAACACCGCCACCGGCGATACGAAGAAAGTTTCTGCGGTTCATCTGACCAACTCCAAAATGTTCGATGTCGAACTAATATAGTACGACATCGTACCAATCAAGATCTTTAGTCAGACCCAGGGCTGAAGCGGTATTTCGTAAGAAATATAAAGGGGATGGCGCGGGTGCCCGTGTTTCGTAAGCCCCAAATGAAACAGCGGTTTTCCAAACGCGCGAAGCCGCTTCGCAAAACTGTCGCACTGATTCTGATGCGCGCCATGCACGCCCCAGGCCGCCAAAACGTGATCGCTCGCTGCAACCGCTGCCTCGATCTCGGCCATGTTCCCGGACCCTTCCGGCGCCCGCGCGGCCTTGAGACGGGCAGGGGAGGTCTCGCGCAACCCGAACAGGTTGACCACCCCAACCGACCCATAGCCAAGTTGGCGCGCCCGGCGCTCACAGCGCTCAATGGTCGGGTCATTGGCCAGTTCTGTCGCCTTTGAAGGGTTGAGCATCACGTAGAGGAGGCGAGGCCCCTCCGCCCAATGCACGGTCAACGCGTACCGATACGCCTCGCAGTCAGAGTAAACGGCTTCGCGCCACCCATCATCTGTCTCGTGCCGTCGCCTCAACGTCACGTCACAAACACGCGGGAGGGGTGCAGTTCCCCCGCCTTGTAGACCCCCACGGCAATCGGCTCCCCGTTCAGCGACGCCCAGGCCACGTCGCCGTAAGCTGCGTTCGCGGCGATCACGATGCCCGGGTTCCCGTTCCGAAGCCGTGTCGCCCCTTCCACAGTGGTGGGCAACTCCGGAAGATCGGTGAGACCGGCGGACAACGGCAACAACCGTTCATCCAATGCTGGCGTCCGCGCCAGTTCCTCCACCTCATCCAGCGTGATCGCATCCTCCAGCTCAAACGGTCCCGACCAGACCCGCCGCAACCGCACCACGTGGCCAAGGCACCTCAGCGTCTCCCCCAGATCGCGCGCTATCGATCGAACATACCCGCCCTTGCCGCAGATCATCTCAAGCTCGGCATGGTCGGCATCGGGCCGCCCCACCATCTCAAGGCTCTCAACAAACAAAGGCCGCGCCTCCAGCGCCACATCCTCGCCTGCGCGCGCCTTTGCATAAGCCCGCTCGCCATCGATCTTCACCGCCGAGAACGCGGGCGGCACCTGCATGATTTCGCCCTCAAATGCCGTCAGCGCTTCCCGCAAAGCGTCATCACCGGGCCGATCCTCGCTGGTCGCGATCACTTCGCCCTCCGCATCATCGGTGTTGGTCGCCACGCCAAGCCGGACCGTGAACGCATAAGCCTTCATGGCATCCGTCACATAAGGCACGGTCTTCGTGGCTTCCCCCAAGGCGATGGCCAGCACCCCCGTCGCATCCGGATCCAGCGTGCCCGCATGCCCGGCCTTCTTGGCGTCGAACGCCCAACGCACCTTGTTGACCACAGCGGTCGAGGTCAGGCCCGCAGGCTTGTCCACCACCAACCATCCCGAGATGTCGCGTCCCTTTTTGCGCCGTGCCATGACCACCAACCTTATGAGAGGTCGGGGGAGTGCCAAGCCGGCGACCGCTTGTCAATTGCCGGAGGCCACCACGCCCAGCATCGGCCCCATCGGGAAACCCAGATCATGCCGATCCAGACCGGGTGCATAAAGCCGCGATATGGTCCCATCTAGGAAAAGCGCATTCGGCGTTGCCAGCACATCCCGGAAAAAGCGCGCGAACCGGTGAAAGTTGACGCGCTCATTCGAAATTGCGGCCATCAACACACCGTCTGCGGTAACGCCAACGCCATTGCGGATGTTCAACGAATCCGAAGCCGGAATAAACCGTGGGTGCAAGGCCCCTTCGATCACCAGCATCGGCCCCGATTGTGTCGCAAACAGGCACTCTTTCCCTGACGCAGCAAACGACCGGCTCTCGATCACTTCAGCCTGACCGTCCGACAGACACAGCACGCCGTTGGGCAACAGCCCGAAATTCCCCGGCCCCTCGCGTGTCACGATTGGCGCGATCTCAATGCCATCCTCGACATAAAGTCCAACAGGGCGCCTGTCCGGATGGTACATGCCGCCGTTCATTGCCCAGGCGATGCCGCTGGGTCCAACATGCGCCGCCAGATTGTCAAAGGTCCCCAACACGTCGCCGTTGCTGTCCCTTAAAAACAGCCGAACGTCCCCCTGCGCCGGATCGACCTCGCACACCGTGAAGGATGTATCCTCGAAGCGTTCATCCCGACACTCCGACGCGACCGCAGGAGCGGCCAGCAGACTAATCGTCGTCCAGATCGCGGCGTACGTTTTCATCTGCAAACATTGCTCTGGTGGTGTCCAGCCGGTCAAACGTTTCGTCGATCCGAAAGCGGATTTCGGGCGAAAACTTCAGCGCAAGCCCTTTGCCGACCACACGCCGGATCTCCGATCGGTTGCGCTGCAAGGCATCCAGCGCCTCGTCCCGATGATCTCCACCGAGCGGCAACACATAGGCCGTGGCAACCTTCAAGTCCGGCGAACAGGTCACCTCGCCCACCGTGATGGACAGCCGGTTCAGGTCCGGATCGTGGATGTCGCCGTGGCTCAGCACGTCTGACAACCGCCGCCGGATCAATTCGGCGACGCGCAACTGGCGCTGGGAGGGGCCGGGGCCTTCATGGAAACGTTTTGCCATAGCCCCCGACTTAAGCGCTGCGCGTCCAAGCGGCAAGCATGCGATTACGTCTAACACTCCGCGATTGCCTGATGTATCGACGGTAAAAAACGGAGGGAGCCATGACCGACCTACCAGGAGTGGTGATCACAGGCGCGTCCGGCCGCATGGGCCAGATGCTGGTGCAAGAGGTGCAGGCCTCGGACAAACTGCGCTTGTCTGGCGTTGTGGAGCGGAAAGGCCACGATTGGGTGGGTCAGGACCTTGGCACAGCCATGGGCGGCGCGCCGCTCGGCGTGACCGTGACCGACGACGCCCTCGAAGCCATCGCACCCGCCCAGGTCTTGATCGACTTCACCACACCCGACGCCACTGTGGCCCATGCCGAACTGACGGCGCAGGCCCGCGCGGTGCATGTCATCGGCACGACCGGGTTCGAGGACAGTCATATCGCCAAGCTCGACGCTGCGGGGCGCCACGCCACCATCATTCGGGCGGGCAACATGAGCCTCGGCGTCAACCTGCTGGTCGAACTCACCCGGCAGGTCGCCGCTGCGCTCGACGCGGAGTTCGACGTTGAAATCGTCGAAAGCCACCACAAGCACAAGGTCGATGCCCCCTCAGGCACCGCGCTTATGCTTGGGGAAGCCGCCGCGCAGGGACGGGGTGTCCTGCTCTCGGAAGTGTCTGATCGCGGTCGCGATGGCATTACCGGCGCCCGTAAAATTGGGGATATCGGGTTTTCGGCCATCCGGGGCGGCGATGTCGTGGGCGAGCATGATGTGATCTTTGCCTCGGAAGGCGAACGCATTGTTCTGCGCCACATCGCAACGGACCGGCGTCTTTTTGCCCGTGGCGCGGTGAAAGCGGCGATCTGGGGTAGGGGACGCGGGCCGGGGTGCTTTGATATGCGGGATGTTCTCGGCCTCGAGTGATCCAACCCGGAACGTCACGCGTAAAAGCCCCAAAACAACGGGAGCCCTGCTGTGCGCTTGTCAATTCTCACTGTGATCGCAGTTCTCGTCGCCGGACCTGCCGCGGCGGAATTCAAACGCGTGACTGACCGTGACAACTTCGTGTCACTGGTGAAAGACCGCAACCTGACGCGACTTGGTATTCGTCTGAACGTGACGGATAGCGGCAAGATCGTCGGCCGCGCCTTCGGCCAGAAGGTCAGCGGCGCTTGGAACTGGTCCAGCGGATTTTTCTGTCGGGACCTTTATGTGAACGGCGATGTTCTGGATGGCGAGAATTGCCAGACTGTCGAAGTTCGGGGCAACACGCTGCGGTTCACCTCGGACAAAGGCACGGGCGATTACGCCGATTTGCGGATAAAGTGATCGGCCTACTGCGTGCGACCTGAGCGGGGAACGGCCTTTGGGCGTCGCCTACGAACCGCAACCGCTGTCATTCGGACATGGCGCTTTTACGTCGTCGCGTTGGCCAAACATTTCACCGGTCCAACACTGCACCGGTCCAACATGGCACCGCTACATCACTGGACTCTCACTCCATTGCGTCGTCACTCCAATGCGTCGTCAAAACATCGTATCGTCATGACACCGTGTCGTCCGATATTCATGAATTGTTGTGATTACCGCCCCGATAATAGGGGTGGGAGGACGGTGGCGCTATGGACTTTTCATATTAACTAATTGTTAGTAAACAAAAAAGTTTCGCATGCGAAACTTTTGTGGCCAGAGCGTGGGTCAAACTGGCTCCCGTCGCACAAGCCCAAGATGCGCCCGCACGTCGTCCGGCCCCATCAGGGATGCACCCAGACCTTCAATGATACCCCGTGCTTTGGTGACCAATTCGGCATTTGTCGCCAGAACACCGCGCTCCAGATAGAGGTTGTCTTCCAGCCCGACCCGCACATGCCCGCCCGCCAGAACCGCCGCAGCGGCGAAAGGCATCTGGTGACGACCCAACGAGAAGGCCGAGAAGGTCCAGCTTTCGGGAACCGCATTCACCATCGCCATGAACGTGTTCAAATCGTTCGGCGCGCCCCACGGCACGCCCATGCAAAGCTGCACCAGGGCGGGGTCGTTCAAGACCCCCTCCTTCACCAGCTGCTTCGCAAACCACAAGTGGCCGGTGTCGAACGCCTCAATCTCGACCCGCACACCCGCTTCGGTCATGCGTCGCCCCATATCGCGCAACATGCCGGGCGTGTTCGTCATGACGTAGTCGGCTTCCGCGAAATTCATCGTGCCACAGTCGAGGGTGCAGATCTCGGGGCGACATTCCAGAATATGGGCCACACGCTCTTCGGCCCCGATCATATCGGTCGCGTCGGCATTGACGGGGAAGGGCGCCTCGGTCGAGCCAAAAACGATGTCGCCCCCCATACCAGCGGTCAGGTTGAGCACGACATCGGTGTCGGCAGCGCGAATGCGCTCCGTTACCTCCCGATAGAGGTCGAGCCGACGCGAGGGGCGGCCATCCTCCGGGTCGCGCACATGGCAATGCACGATTGCCGCCCCCGCCTCAGCCGCCGCGATGGCACTCTCGGCGATCTCGGCCGGAGACCGCGGCACATGCGGGCTTGCGTCCTGCGTGCCGCCGGACCCGGTCACGGCGCAGGTGATAAAAACGTTCTGGCTCATCTCGAGTGGCATTGCAGCGGTCCTTCTTCCATCTTGCCGCCACCCTGTTGCTGTCTTTGCAACTTGTCAAAGCCGTTCCGCGTGGCCTTCCCCGAAAGCTTGTCGTAACGTTTAAAAAACGCGACGGGAGGGGCGAAGGATGGCGACCGGAACTTGGCTTGGGATCGATCTTGGGACGTCCGGGGTGAAAACCCTGATGATGGATGCCGATCAAAATGTTCTGGCCTCCGCCCATGCCGCGCTCACCGTATCACGCCCGCATCCGGGCTGGTCAGAGCAGGCCCCGGAAGATTGGTGGCAAGCGGCGCAGGCGACGCTCGACCAACTGGCGAAAGACGTACCCGACCACATGGCAACGGTCCGCGGCATCGGCCTGTCCGGGCAACAGCACGGCGCCACGCTGCTCGACGCTTCGGACAAAGTGCTACGACCTTGTATCCTTTGGAATGACGGTCGCTCCTTTGCCGAATGCGAGGTGCTGGTCGAGCGCGCCGACTTCCTGCGCATTGGTGGCAACCTCGTGATGCCCGGCTTCACGGCGCCCAAGCTGGAATGGGTGCGCAGCCATGAGCCGGAGATTTTTGAACGCGTCGCAAAAATCCTCTTGCCCAAGGACTACCTGCGTCTCTGTCTCACAGGGGAGCATATCTCGGAGATGTCGGACAGCTCCGGCACCCATTGGCTTGACGTGGCAAAGCGCGATTGGTCGGACGAGTTGCTGACCGCCACAGGTCTGACGCAGTCACACATGCCATCGCTTGTTGAAGGCTCGCAGCCCGCAGGGCGTCTACGTTCCGAGTTGGCCGCACGCTGGGGCATGCAGTCCGCGCCAGTGTTGGCCGGGGGCGGGGGCGACAACGCGGCCTCAGCAGCGGGCGTGGGGGCCGTGAAGCCCGGCACCGGTTTTGTCTCACTCGGAACGTCCGGCGTGCTTTTCGTCTCCACCGATGGGTTCCGGCCCAACACGGGCGACGCCGTGCACGCGTTCTGCCACTCCGTGCCGGATGTCTGGCACCAGATGGGTGTCATCCTTTCGGCCACCGACACACTGAATTGGCTGGCGCGGATGACCGGCCGCGACCCCGCCG
>JBCBBB010000089.1:0-13241 GCA_038532095.1 Pseudomonadota bacterium | reverse complement strand
TCCTTTCGAGCCCCACATAAAGCACAGTCGAAGCGTGCAAAACTGCGAGAGTGCGTATGTGCACCATGCAGGAATGCACAGAACAAACTAGAAGAGCCGCGAAACCTCTCGGGTCAATCCACCAACGTCACCGGCATCCGCAGCGCCGATCACCATCACTTGAAGCCCGCCACGATGAAAGGAACCGGTTGGCAAGCCGTGGCGCTCTGCCGCTTCAATCGAGGCACTTTCTTCGGAGCCCTTGATGATACAGATCGCGAAAGGCCGACCATCGCCGTCAAGATAGGCAAGCTGGATCAACGCTCGGTCCTGCCATCCCAGCACCTGAGCGCGGCGAAACGTCAGCCCCGAAACCTCTGCAAGTGGCGACAGGTCGTGACCCAGCGCGGCAGACACCGTGGCGATACCACCGTCGCCCACACGTTCTCCGGCAAGGGTCTCCGTCCGGTAAAGAAGATGATAGGCCGCGGCAAAGTCACGCCAGTCCTCCGTTTCGCTCTGGCGGCCAAGAAGCCAGCCTCCAAAGAGAAGCGCCAAAGCGACGGATGCGACGGCGGCCAGGCTGACCATGCTTCCACGTGAAGTGGCGCTTTGGTTCGGTGCAGGCGCATGCGAAAGCACTCCGTCCATCTCCACCGCCAATTCCGAAAGATCGACATCCAGGCGATCAAGCCTGGTGCGCAGATCAGGATCACTCTTCAGATCGGTTTCAAGAGCCTGACGATCAGTCTCCGAAAGCTGACCGTCGAGAAAGGCGACCAGCCGGGCGTCATCGTCGCTCCAGTCTCGTTCTGTCATTCCTTGTCTCCCAACAGGTCCTTGAGTTTCAAACGCGCAGCCGCAAGACGGCTCATGATCGTCCCGACCGGGACCCCGACAAGTTCTGCCGCCTCTGCATATGTGTATCCTTCCACATAGACCAGCATCACCGTCACCCGTTGCACGTCGGACAGGCTTGCTACTGCCGATAACACCTCAGACCCGAAAAAAGTCGCTTCGGGGTCGTCCAGGGATCGAAGCCCCGCCTCTTCAACAGGCACAAGGCCGGTGCCTCGCCTGACCTTGCCGGCGCGTACCTGGTTCAGCCAAAGCCGATGGAGGATGCTGAAGAGCCAGCGGTCAACTTGGGTCCCGGGCTGGAACTGAGAGGCCTTGCGCAACCCCTGCGTGACCGTTTCCTGAGTAAGATCCGCCGCGTCCGACGTGTCGCGGGTCAATGACAGCGCATACCGCCAGAGCCTTGGATAGACCTCTGGCAAAGCGGAACGGATCTCACGTTCGCTGTCAGAAGGAAAAAACGTCCGAATAGTTTGGCCGCCTCGCGTGTTTTCAGTTCAGAGGTGGGCGCTGGGCCCCCTCTAAAAGAAACTAGGGAGGTGAAAAACACAATGAAACACCTAATTCTTGCGGCGCTCGTCACATTGCCGTTTGGGGCATTTGCTCAGGATACAGCGTCACCCGAAGGCGCGCGGGTCTACTTCGTGAACCTTGATGATGGCGCGACGGTGTCGTCGCCGGTCACAGTCGTGTTCGGTCTCGAAGGCATGGGCGTTGCTCCGGCCGGGACAGAGAAAGAAAACACAGGGCACCATCACCTTCTTCTCAACCGCCCACCGCTGGGCGAAGGTGAGACCGGCGAGGAAGAATTCATCTATGGTTTGCCTGCTGACGAAAACCACATGCACTTCGGTGGTGGACAGACGCAGACGACGCTGGAGCTGACACCGGGTGAGCATACGCTGCAACTGGTGCTCGGCGACATGGGGCATGTGCCGCATGATCCTCCGGTCATGTCGGAGCAAATCACGATCGTCGTGGAATAAAAAAACGCCGCCCAATCGGGCGGCGTTTTGCAGTCTGGCGCGGATCTGCGATCAGTTCTGCGCGTAATATTCGATGACGAGGTTCGGTTCCATCATCACCGGGTATGGCACATCGCCAAGGCCCGGCGTGCGGACAAAGGTCGCGGTCATCTTCGAGTGATCGACGTCCAGATAATCCGGCACATCCCGCTCGGGCAGTTGCACCGCTTCCAGCACGATGGCGAGCTGCTTGGAGCGATCACGGATTTCGACGACGTCGCCTTCCTTCACGCGGTAGGACGGGATGTTCACAACCTGACCGTTCACCCGCACATGCTTATGGTTCACAAACTGGCGGGCCGCAAAGATCGTCGGTACGAACTTGGCGCGATAAACAACAGCGTCCAGACGGCGCTCCAGCAGGCCGATCAGGTTCTCGCCGGTGTCGCCCTTCACCCGCTCGGCTTCCGAGAAGATGCGGCGAAACTGTTTTTCTGTCAGGTCGCCATAATAGCCCTTGAGCTTCTGCTTGGCGCGGAGTTGCAGGCCAAAGTCAGACATTTTGCCTTTGCGGCGCTGACCATGCTGGCCCGGGCCATATTCGCGGCGGTTGACGGGGGATTTCGGACGACCCCAGATGTTTTCGCCCATCCGGCGGTCAATTTTGTACTTGGCAGACGTGCGTTTGGTCACGGCTGATCTCCTTCTAAGTCGAAGGCGCTCCCCTGCTGAGGGAGTACGCCTAGATTGAAGGGCGTTGTCCTCCTCCCCGGATTTGGCCAGGGCGACAGGTTTCCCCTTGCGGGGTCCACCAACACCAATGTGAAGCAGCGCTTATAGGGGCTTGGGTTCAGGTGTCAAGCGCGGCACAGGGTGTACCGCTTCGGGTGGGATATGTCCGCTTCGAGCCCAAAGTGTCCGGGCGCTGGCCGAGCCCCGACCTTACCGAAAGGTGAGCAAACGTCTTGGGTTCATCTGAACTTCCCATTCGCCATCGACAAAACGAAGCTCAAGCGTTGAGTCAACGCGTTCCGTGTTGCCAATCCCGCGCATCATTGCCGCTATGTCCCCGTGGATACCACCGGTTCCGAAATTCATTTCATCCTTCACATCAGTCGAGAACTTGACTTGGCAATAGGCAAGACCGCCGACCTGGTCACAGCCGTCAAATGACTGAATTTGGTATTTCATCGAGACAACCGCAAAGTAGACGCGGCCGCCCGAAAGGCCGGCCAGATTTTTGCCGAAATGCAACCGTGAATGCAACGCGATCACATCATAGAGGAGTAGATCAAGCGCGCGTTGCACGTCCGCCCGCTTGATCGGTTGAATGTCGAGAGCGCGAAGGGCATCTTTGCGCGCGGCTTGCCGCTCTCTTGCGGCCTGTCGGGCGGCCTCTCTTTTCTGATGCCGCAAACGTTCGGCTTCGGCTCTTTCTTGCTCGCGCGCCAGCTTGGCCGCTTCTTCCGCATCCAGCCGCGCGACAAGCGTTGCCAGTGCGTCGTGTGCGTCGTTGATGCCAGCGCGGCTTGCGAGTTGCAGCAAATCAACAGCCATCTGGTCGCGTTCGCTTCGCTCAATTCTGACCGCCCGGCTGAGTTCAAATGTGTCGCCCGCGGACAGTCGCTTACCAACTATGGCCGCCGCTTTGGGGTGGCCCAGACGCGCCGCCGTGACCAGGTAATCTTCCCAACGGCTGTCAAGCCATTGGTGCCCAAGCCAGGCCGCCTGCGCATCGCCTGGCGCCAGTCTTTGCAAAGTTTCGCGATACGCTGCGCGATGAGAGGCCTCATCAACAATCGGCAAATTCCCAAGACGCTCGATTACAGCCGCAAGGCCGATGTTCTGACCTCGCCTGCCGCGAAGGGTCACAGCCGCGTTGATCTTGCTGAGCTCTGACTGCCCGACCTTGTCTTCGGGCAACGTGCCATCAGCAAAGGCAACCAGGTACAAGTCATCGACAAGAGAGGGGACATGCACATGATGTCCGGACTGGCCGACATAGCGCCCATAGACTTTCTCTGCATTGGGGCGGGTCGAAACACGATAGCTCTTGAGACCCGTCGCGACTGCCTGTTCCAGCAGGTTTCTCGCGATTTCGGCATCCGGTTCGACGGTCAAGCCTTCGAGATACATGATCCCCAAATAGAAACTGGCCTGACTTTTCAGCGTTTCGAGCCATTTTGCCGAGTCACTGCCGATGGGTACGGGAATTTCTGTTAGTTCCCGAAGCTGTGCGGTGTCCTCCGTTGTCTTTGCTACGCTGATGTCGCAGGCTAGTTTTGCTTCGCCATAGGCGCCTTTGGTGGCCGTGCAAAACCCGGGAATTACCGGCCCATAAGACGTGGCGCGCGCAATCGTCTCGGGCTCGCGGACACACCTTTCTCCAAATGAGGTCATGATCTTTCGGCATTCCACGCTGCTTGTGACACGTGTTGCGATTAGGTCTCCGCAGTTCTCTGCCGAGAGTGTGCCGGACAGGGTGTCGCCTTCGATTCCGCCTTTCAGTCCGAACATTTCATAGCCGTCTGGTTGGACCACCCATTGGTTCGGAAAAAAGTCCAGGTCACGGCCATATCTTTCTTTTGATCTGAGTGTGAAGATCCCCCAAAGCTCTGTGGTGCTGTCCTTTACGCCGAACTCAAAGATTATCTGCCGCTCGAGTTTAAATCGCTTGCCGACAACGGTGACGGTCACCGGAATCTGCTGTCCGGAGCAGGTGTATGCGCCTTGAAACACGCCGACGCCGCCGGGTTTGGGGCCTGTAAGGCCGTCCAAGAAGCCTCTGATGGTCGCGACCGGATTTTTGGCGATCTTGTGTTTTGGTTTGAGATAGGCAGCCAGGCTCTCGGCGGCAGAGAGGGTCGCCCTGTCTTCGACGCCAGTCACCTCTATGCCGTTGAAATTGTTGGACGCGAGCAGGCTTTGGACAATGCGGATTTCTTGTTCGGTTTGTGCCAACGCCGATTGTGCCAGAAGGCTGGCGACAAGTGCCAAGATCATCCTCATTGATGCGTCCTTTCTCGAATCTGGATTTTAGTCAGGGACTTAAGAGAAATCCTAACTTGAAGGGCTCGGACTTGTATAGGTTTCGTTTGGTGCGATTGCGCAGCTCACCGGACGGCTACTTTGCCTGCAAAGCCGACATTGTTCCAGAGGTACGCGAAGGACCGCACGGCGGAAAAAGCGGGCATTGAGAGCAGTGAACCGAATGTCGGCTTTGTGCCGTGAGCGTACGAACACGCGTTGCCACGTTGGCGCGGCGAACCTGTCCGCTCACGTGCGCAGTGTGGTTAGCAACTGCGCAATGCGTTTTGCGCGGGTCTCCGCCCGCTTTGCAGTGTTAACGGTATGAAGGAGGCCGCGCTGCTTGCCTGGGGTCAGCGACGCCCAAGCATCGCTGAGGGCACTGCTACGAATGGCCGATATCACGTCGTTGGGAACCTCAACCAAGTTCGGATCAGCCTTGCGCAGACGGACATCAATCTCCTCCCCGGGCGAAATCCCCGCCGCATGTAGAATTGTCTTACCCGTGTATATGAAAATGCCAGAAATGACGGGGGACTTGGTAAGTGCCATGTTGAAAAGGTGGTCGTTTAACTCAACTTCAACACGTTTCGCGCCCAGTTCAGTGAGCGCATCAGCAATGTCGCCTGGGATTGATAGGACCGTGTAGGTGTTCTTGCCCCATTCCATAGGCTCTATCTGGCCGGTGAATGATAGCCACTCGTTCACTCTTGTCTCCTTGCCATAGGCGTTCTGGACGATGGTTTGGACGCCGGTGAAGTCAAGGTTGCCCAGCGGGCGTAGCAAAGATGATTTGCTCAGCCCCAAACCGTCGCACCCGGTTGATTTCAACCATTCCCAGTTTCCGCAACAAGCGGCAGGATGCCTCGTTACTGCTTTGTGTTTCTGCGATAATGCGCTCCAATCCATGACCCTCCAAAGCATGGTTCACGACTGCCTGGACCGCTTCGCAGGCAAATCCTCTGCGCCAGAAAACCGGATCAAATTGGTAGGAGACCTCGTAGTCTTCTCCGTCTTTGTGAGGCCCTAACTCAATAAGGCCAATTGGCTGTTTTGCGTTTGCCGTGCACACGACCCAAACGCCAACATTTCTCGGAGCTGCCGCGCAGTCTTTGAAGCGCGAGAAGCGTTGTCGCCAACCAAGGGTGCCGCCCAAATACTGTCGGACACGATTGTTCCCAAGAAGCCGAAAGAAGAAGGCAAGATCTGTCTTTTGAATGGGACGCAAACAAAGCCGATTAGTGCAGATTTTTGTCGCAAACTCCATGGTCCGAAATAAAGGCCGACATGCGCTGCGATGCAATAATTGGATACCTTGGGCTCGTTCCAGACCTTCTCCGCACCACAGGAAGTGCCATAACTCAACCGCTTCCGGCCCCGGCGGACAGGACCGTTTGCACGCGTGCTGATGAGGCGGCTGACCGAGCGAAGGTTAAGCCAAGCTATTTGGCGTTTTGTGGCAGACCATCACCGATCTGATAGTAGTCACCTTTCTCCGAAACAAAGATGTGCATCGACAACGAGGTTTGAGTTGGCCCATCAAAGAGGCCCATCGCAATTGCCGTCCAGTCGTGGTGGATCGGATCCCAGAACAGCGTCGACCCGCAAGTGCCACAGAAACCCCTCCGAACCTTCTCGGACGAACGGTACCAGCGGACTGCCTCCTCACCCTCGATCCTGAGCGCTGAGCGCGGAACATCGAGCGAGGCTCCGAAGTGACCTGTTTGCTTTCGACACGCGACGCAATGGCAGGCGTTCGGCTGGGGCAAATCGCCTTCAACGGTGATGCGAACCGCACCGCACAAGCAGGACCCTCTATGCATCGGTTTGCTCCGCTGCATACGCCGAGCGCAAATGTTGCACATTCTGATAGTTTGCAGCTCGGGCAATCATATTCATGAGAGTGGGGTGAGATGGGCTTGCGTCACCCAACTGTTGAGAGAGGGCGCGCACGAAAGTCATCAAGTCGTCCGCTCGAAGTGGCAAGGGAGCCTTCGGCATGGTTCATCCACGGCGAGCGCCAGTCTGCATCATCGGTCGCTGGCTTGATAACGCGGCGCTCATGTCAGTGTGAATAGATGCGATGCCGTTGGTCAGGATGGCAGGTTTAGCTCTCCCACAGGAGCAGCGACGCCTCGGTGTCTGCCGACCGTGAATACAGGTATAGTCATAGTCAGGAACCGAGCCAAGCGTGTTGCGAAAACCAGCGTTTTCTGAGCGGCGAAATCCACCGTTGGCTTAGCGTCTATCGTTGCAGGCTCAAGCCGTTTCGACCCGGCATGTCGCTAGTTGCGATCTCAAGTCGTTGAACGCTCGATGACGGATGTGCTCACAACTGTGGTCTTCACAGGCTTACCGAGAGCGCACCGGACGGCGATGACGGCTTTTTCGGCGGCATCTTGAGCTACTGTCGTAAGTCCGATGTCTTCTGCGAAGGGAGCGTCGTCGAAGCCGACAATGGAAATGTCCTGCGGTACGCTCAGACCCCGTTCTTTGCAGGCATCCATTGCGCCTCGCGCCACAACATCGGACATTGCAAGCACGGCGGTCAGTTGATCCATGCCCTGATCCAAAAGCGCATGCATTGCCGCCTTTCCGCATTTTCGTGCATTGGTATCGCAGATTCGGATTGCCACGGTGGCTGGATCGATTTCGGCCTCTCGGAATGCCTGCACATAGCCCTGCCACCGTTCTTTTGGAAACCGGATCGAGGCGGTTTCAAAGTCGGCCGGCGTTCCCTTACGGTCGGACCGGCGGCGAGACGTCGGCAAGGAAATGACACCGAAGCAACGGTGCCCTTTCTGGATCAGATGCGTCGCAGCTGCGCATGCTCCTCCCACGTCGTCTACGCCGACACCTATCACACCGTCTCGGTTTGGCATGTCGATCCCGATGACCGGGCGGCCACGGTCCACGGCGCGTTGAATGACCGGATCGTCGCCTGCAAGCCCGTAGAAAATGATCGCATCCACGGCCGCGACATCAAGCGCGGCAGGCGGACGCGGACGCTCGCTTTTATCATGGGGTACCGCTGGCAAAAGGAGCAGGCCAATCTGCCGCTCCTGACAGGCGTTCATCAGCGCCCCCATGAACGTGCGCACGAAAGCGTCTTCGAGCAGGTAAGTCATGGGTTCCGGGATGTAGAGCGCGATGGATCCGGCATGCCCTGTCCGCAAGAGCCGTCCCTCGATGCCGGGCCCTCGGTAGCCAAGTTCCTCGGCGCGTTCCAACACCATTTTACGCAAGGCGGGAGAGAGCTGGTCGGGTCGGTTGAAGGCGTTCGATACCGTCGTGACCGATATGCCAAGGGCGCGCGCCACGTCGGCAAGACGCATTCGGGAAGGGCGCGCATCGGCTGGCATCGGTCAGTTCCTTCTTCTTTTCTAAATTTCAGTCTTGTTCTGTAACGTTTAAGTTCAATGCTGGGGCCGATCAAACATTTGATCGGACAAGACCATGCAGAAAAAGGGCAAAGACCGCGACAACGTCGAATGCGACGTGTCCCAAAATTATCAGAACAAAGCCCCTTTGGGCAGCGGGCCGCGTACGGATCCCCGCATGTGGGCTGCCTTCGGCTTGTTTTTCGTTCTTGCGTTTGCCTTTGCGTCATGGCTGCCGCGCCTGCCTGAACTCAAGCGCGCTTTCGATATGTCGGAAGGTGATATCGGGTTTGTCCTGCTCGCTATGCCGGTGGCACAGCTTTGCGTCATTCCATTGGTCGCCTTTGGTTCCATCCGGTTGCGCCTCCGGACACTCAATCTGATCTGCATCACTTGGCTGCTTGTCGCGATTGCGCTGGTCGGCCTTACAACCAGCCCTGTTTCACTCTCCCTCGTTGTGTTTCTGATCGGAGTTGGCACCGGGTCCACGGGTGTTGCCATCAACGCTGCCGGATTTGCAGCAGAAGAGGCGATGGGGCGGCCGATCCTGTCGCGATGCCATGCAATGTACTCGGTGGGTCTCGCCGCGGGTGGTTTGATCGCAGGTCTCATGGCCGCGGCTGATGTGCCGATCATTGTCCATCTCACCATGACCAACATCGTGCTCCTGGCCGTGTTGCTCGTGATCGTCCGGGCCGTCGTCGATACGCGCAAGCCCGAGGATGATGCACCCAAGTTCGCGTGGCCCAAAGGCGCGCTCTTGGTGCCTGGTTTGATCGCAATGGGCTGTCTCATGGCAGAGGGCGTGTCGGTGGATTGGTCATCCATCTATCTGGCCGAGGTGGTTGACGCTCCGCCCGCTTTGGTGGGCGCGGGCGTTGCGGCCTTCTCGGGTGCGATGGCCGTGATGCGCTTCGCGGGCGACTGGATTTCCGAACGTCTGTCGCCCCGCCTGATTGTGGGCGGCGGCGCGGTACTTAGCGCGGCAGGCTACGTCATCACCGCAATCGCGCCAAACGCACCTTTCGCTGTCGCGGGCCTCATCCTTGTGGGCTTTGGCCTTGCCCCCATTGTCCCGCTCGCCTTTCGGATCGCGGGCAAGTTGTCACCTGACGCGCCGGGGGTAGGCGTAGCCGCCGTCTCAACCCTGGGCTATGCCGGCTTTCTCTTGGGCCCTCCGCTCGTTGGGTTGGTAGCAGAGGCGAGCAGTCTGCGATTGTCGCTTGGAGCGGTGGCCGGGATCCTTATGAGTGTGGCATTGATCTCATTTCGGCTGTCAACGAAACGCGAAAGCTGAAAGTCATCCGATACTTAACCCGCTGCACCCAAAGCCGGAAACAACATCGACGTGGAACGCACTGCCGCGCGTTTTGCCGATGATGCCCAATGGCTGGGTGTTGCCCCTGATGGGAGCCCTAAGATGCCGTTCAACAAACTCCATGTTCCAGAAAACCTGGCGCCCGAGACCTGCCAAGCAATCAACGAAGAACTCCACGCCAGTCTGGTGGAGACATGTGCTGTAAACCCGGACGATCATTTCTGTCTGGTCGCGCGTTACCGTCCAGGCGACATGCTGCTTCACCCCACGTTTCTCGGAGAGCGCGACCCTCAAGCGACGATTGTCATCGAGATTGCCCTGCTCGGTGGAAGGTCGGACAAACAGAAAGAAGACCTGTTCAAAGATGTTCGCCAGCGCCTCGACGGGATCGGGTTCGATGCCAGAAACTCGATCATATTTCTTTTGGAAAACAGTCCGGCTGACTGGTCATTCAGCCCTGCCGGATCGGTCAAGTCAGTGCTTGGCCTGTAGTTAAATCCGGTATGCAGGTGCATGTGTCGTAAATACGCTGGTTTATGCAACCGACGCCACGTACCCGAGGTCTGCACGCTCAACGATATCCAATACCGTTGGGATCAGGGGGCCTGGTCAACCGTAACTTAATCTGTGCCGACAGCGACGCGCTTGGCCGCATGGGGTCTTGAGGGAAGCCACAGGCTACGCCTTTCGCAATTCCAAGATTACTGCTGCGAGCTTTCTTCGTAGCAGAAGAACGCGATTTTGTTGCCATCGGGATCACGAACGTAGGCCGCATAGAACGTCTCGTGATATTGGGGCCGAAAGGAAGGACCGCCTTCGTCGGACCCACCTTTGCTCATTGCGACTTCGTAAAGACGATCGATCTTGGAGGTGCCCTCGATCCGAAACGCGGTCATTACACCGTTGCCTACGGTCGCGGGCTGCTCGTTGAACGGGTATCCAGCGAAAAATCTGGGCGCTGTATGGTCCTGGCCATCTCCCCATGAAGCGACCTGATCGTCCCTCCAGGCCTTGTCGATCCCCATCTCCTCGAAAAGGGGATCATAGAAGCGAATTGCTCTCTCCAGGTCGCGCGTCCCCACCATCGTGTAACCGATCACGAATTCATCCTTTCCTCGCGCACCTTCTGATAGTGCCGCGCCGCCTTGGCCCGGTTGCCGCAGGTCTCCATCAGGCACCACGTTCGGCGGCTGTTTTTGGTCTCGTCGACAAACATCCAGCCACAGTTGTCGCCGGGGCAGGTCTTGACCCTGCCAATCTCGCGCGGGTCGGCAATGATTGAGAAGGCCGACATGATGGCCAGTCCCGACAGCGATGGCCGGGCAATCCCCCCATTTGCTGTCCAAGCGTCCATCTCACGTTGAAACGTCAATAGGTGTGGTCGGTCCTTGGATCGCAGGAACTGCCTGAGGTCGGCACGAAAGGCTCTGAATGCCTCAGCCGCGGCCGGTAAGGCTACGTCCGACAGCCCAAAGGCGTGCAGCCAAACATCCAAGTCTTCCAGACTTTCGATCTTTTCGTGGACAACCCGGCCGTCTTCCGACCAGTCCGCTGTGTTGATTAGATCGAGTGCCAAGCGTCCGCCAACGAGCCTGACTGGATGATCATTCGCATATGACATGCCAAATTCTAACCTGAGAACTGGTTAGCCATCAAGAGCACTCAAATCTGACCTATAACTTGGTTATAGACGGTACGAACCATACGGGGCCCAAGGTTTACCGCTTCGGGTGGGATATGTCCGCTTTGAGCCCTGGCTGTGCAATAGTCGCGTTGTAGCGAACGTCCGGCTTGGTGAAGCAGTAGAGTTTTTCAAGCGATCAGTACTGAGGTACTTTCTCACCCCGCCCGGCATGTTCGGCAATAACAGTGATACGCTTTGCACGCGTCTCGGGTTTCTTAGCAGCTGCAATCCAGCGCAAAACGTTGCGCTTGTAAGACGGAGCTGCCGTGCGCCACCACTCATTTGCACGACATAACGTGATCTCGGCAATCAGATCGTCGGGCTCATCGAGCGCGTCAACATGCGCCAGCTGGTCCCATTTACCCGAGGCCTTGGCCGCGTTGATTGCAGCAAGCCCGTGTTCCGTCATGCGACCTTCTTCGATGAGCCTTTGCGCTCTTGATTGATATGAGGCGGCCCATGCCTGTTGCTTTCGTTTCGAAAGAAGCTGCATCGTCCGGTTGTCATCGAGCTTTAGGCGTCGCCCGTCGATCCAGCCGTAAGCAATGAGAGCGTCAAGTACCTGGTCGCGGCTGATATATTTGTCCCGATGGGCGGCCTTCCAAGTGACCAGCCAGATGCTTTCGTCCTGTGCGTGATTGCCCTCGAACCATTCCCAAAGTTCGTCTTCGCTGGTGACTTCGATCTTCTCGAATTTCTCATGGTCCATCGGGGCACTCCTCGTCTCCCAGCGTGAACCTAGGCGGAGTTTTCTTCAAGAACGCAACGTATTCCGGTGGACACAACGAGCATAGCGGACATTGATCGCCGTTGACCGAACCTCCGCACACCAACCCTCAGCGCATGAACTCAAAACGGCAGCGCTCTATGCCTGGTTGCGCTGAACACTCGGTTTCCTCGCAGACGAGGCGCGGATCGATCAGCACCTGATAAAGGCGCTGAAACACGGCGGCATGCCAATGACAGAGCGGCTGGTCCGCCTTTTCGCCCGCGACCATTGGATTGTGGGCGATCTCAAAAACCCAAGGCGAGCGGACGTGGAAGGTCCCCGATCCCACGAACGTCCAGGCATGGGCGGCGATGGCCCGGGAAAGCAGCCGGGCAGCAATGTGGCGGGGCAGCAGCTTCAAAACCGTTTGCGCCAGTTTCGGAATGCGGTGTTGGAGGATGTAGTCTGCTGTCGCGGCGCCCGCTTTCCGCGCCAGATCAGGCGCAAGAAGTGGTTCACGCAGGCGCAACTCCTGTTGCAGACGGATCGCCTCGCCCTCGGGGATCATCACAGTCCCGTCGGGCACCTTGTGCACGCGCGCCTTGTGCAAAAGCGCGTCGCGGGCGTCCTGGCCGAACGTCTCATCGAGGATCGGCAGGTATTGCAGTATGGCGTTTGGTCCGATCAGGTTCTCGGACGTCTCGACATCCTCAAGCATCCTCCATCTGCTCGTCGCCACCACCGCAGGCTTTGACAGCGGCGGAAGGCGGCAAGCTGAACTCTTTTCGGGTCGCAGCACGTTCTTTCATCTGACTACGCACGGCCTCACGACGTTCAGCGGCCTTCGCAGCGCGGTCGGCTGCGGCTTCCCAATCCTCAAGCTGCGCCTCAGCCAATTCCCGCGTCTCATCGAAGTGGAAATCGACGGAGTTCTTGGTCTGCGGCCCCCAATACCCGGCCTTGCCGAGGTCATAGAAGGTGCGGCCCACGCCTGCCTTCAGGAAGGCAAAGAGACAGCCCAACAGATACCGACGCCGGAACCCGGTGCCGCGCCAAGGGTAATGGAACAGCGCCTTCTTCATGTAAAACCGGCGGTAATTGTTCATCACACCGTCGAGCAACTCGCCCCGCTCCATCTTGGCGGGCTTCATAATCGGCGTAACGAAGTTGTACTTGGAGAAGTCATAGATCTCGACCTGATCCTTCAACTCCTGAAAGAGCGGCGTGAAGGGCCAAGGCGTGTACATCGACCAGTTGGCGAGGTCAGGCTGCCAATCCCACGCCATCTGATAGGTCTCTTCAAGGGTCTCGGGCGTTTCAT
>JBCBBB010000088.1:0-13396 GCA_038532095.1 Pseudomonadota bacterium | reverse complement strand
GGTCGGAGTCAGCGACGATTTCATCAACGCGGCTCGTATCGCTGGAGATATCGACCGGCTCATAGTCGAACGACTTGTTCTCAAACCTGAGACGGAGTTTTTTGTCCTCGATGTCGCAAAGCCGCACCTCGTGTTGGCCTGTTTCAGCCAGGTGGTGCGCCAGATTGCTGCCAACAAAACCCGACGCGCCAAAAAGTGCGATCTTCATTCTTGGTGACCCCTCGCCCAATTAAATATCATCCACGATGCGCGAAGCCGTTTCGCGGTCGAGATGAACACGCGTAATTTGGCCGTCTTTGGAGGAACTTACAACATGCGAACGTATGTCGAAGCCATAAACCGAGGACAGCGCCTGGAACGTGGTTGTGGCCGATCCCGCGGAGATAATGGAGTCGATTTTCAATGGCTTGTTTTTCCGGAAGATGGCGTTGGTAAAAGCTGATCCGTTTTCCCCGACGATGTGTTCGGTTCGCGCGAAAATCCACTTCTGCTCGGGTATGGTATAGGTGCCGGGATCGATCGCCGAGTAACCCCGTGCGACCAGATGATCTCGTAAGATATCGATGCCGTCGCAGAAGCGGTCATCATGTGTTTTGGTCTCGCGCACCAGCACAAGGCGCGGCCCGGGCGGGTCGGCCGGCTCTGCTTCGTCGAAACTGTCTGCAACAGCATCAAGGTGGGGCCGATGAAACTGCTGCGGACGCAGCCAATACAGCTCGTTGCAGCGCAACGCTTGTTCCCATTCCTGAAAGATCACCTCCCGGCCGCTTGTCAGCGGCGTTTGAATGAAGTGCTTGCCATAGTGCCCGCGTGCCCACTTTCCGCTGACCACAATCGGGATCGAAGGGTCCAGACCCAGTTCATCGGCCCAGACGATTTTGCTCATCAAGTCATGATACGTGTGAAAATAGATATGCCCGAACACATGCCGGACCAGAAGAACACGATCCAACTCCAGGCAATCGGGTTGCTTTGCACGCCGTTGGATTTTCCACCGCTTCAGAAGATGATTGTAAGGCGGGCGCTTTTCGGCCGCACTGGGCCGAAACAGCCGACCGTTCTGATAGACAAAGCCGCGATTTCCACTGACCGCGATATCGCCTGTCATACGATAGGCGCGCTGCCAAAGGGGTGCGGCCAGGCGGCGCTCGACGGCACTGTCGAAAGCTTCGTGGTTTGAGGCCGCAATCGGGTGTCCGAACGTGTTTATGGCAGGTCCAAAACGCTCTTCGAACAGGAATTCCCGCTCTTCCGCGTCGGTGAGGCTATGGTCATGAAAGGGCGGGACCAATCGAGGCCGAGGGGCGGATTTTCCATAAAGGCGCAGACTGTCATTGCCGCGCACAGACCCGATCTTGATGGCGTCTGGGTTCCGTGGCGGTAGATCGTTCAAGGACATAAATGGGCTGACACTACAATGCGACCTGGGCGTGCGTTCTCGGGACTGCTCTATCGCACCGCGTTGCGCAGGAAAAGACATCCAAAGGACAAGACCACCCTTTCGGTCGCGTCGCGGGGCGAGCCTCCGGCAACAGGGGGCGGGTTGAACCCTTGTTTCGGTGCGCAAGGATTGTCAGAGTGCGCGCAACGTTCGTTTTCGCCGACTGCATCCGCAGTGGCCTTCGGGCGGACGGTCGCGAAGGAGCGTGGCGCGCGTGCTTTCCCACAGGTGGTGAATGAAAAGGCTGTTCTTCAGAGTTCTCAGAAAACTCCTTGGCGACGACGAAAGCTGGGCAACGATAAACCGTCTCATTTTAGAAAGTGCTTGGCCACTGCGGCGGCAATATGGGGTTGCTGTTATCGCAATGATCTTTGTCGCTGCCACAACCGCACTCACGGCCTTGCTGATGGAGTACATTGTCGATGCCCTTACGGTTTACGACCAGCGTGACGTGATACTTCTGGTTGCGGGTTCGGTTGCACTCACCTTCGTCGTAAAGGGCATCGCCCTTTATATTCAGGAAGTGACGCTGTCGAAGGCAGGAAACCGCATCGTCGCCATTCAGCAGAAAAAGGTGTTTGCCAGCCTTTTGAATCTGGGCCTCGCCTATCTTGTGCAACGAGAGTCCTCGGACTTCCTTCAGAAAATAGTCAGCGGCGCCAAAGCTGTGCGCCGGATAATCGAGACAATCATCACCACCTTTGTGCGCGACCTGGCAATGCTGATCGGGCTCGTCGCCGTTATGTTCTGGCAACACCCGCTTCTCGCCATCCTTGTGCTGGCGGTCGGTCCGTTCATCGTTCTGTTTGTGCGTTACCTTGTTGCCCGGGTGCGTGACATCACACGCCGCGAAACGACGTCGCTGGTCGAGATCATCAAGGTCCTTCAGGAAGCAAGCCGGGGCGTGAAGGTCATCAAGGTCTTTTCGCTGGAAAACAAAATGCAAAGCCGGATGGATGATGCCGTTGAGACGGTCGAGGCGAATGCCAACGCGACCGCGCGACTGGGCGCTTTGACGGGGCCGATGATGGAAACCATCTCGGGTTTTGCAATCGCCGGGATCATTGTCCTGACCGCGTTCAGTGCGACAGCCTCAACATCCGCAGGCGAGTTGATGTCGTTCATCACTGCGGCGCTGTTGGCTTACGAGCCTGCAAAACGTCTGGCGCGCATGCGCGTGCGTCTTGAAGCGCCACTGGCACGTGCAAAGATCATGAATGAGCTGTTTGACGACGCGGACGACCCTCTGGATGGCAGTGACACTCTGCCTGTGTCCGATCTGAGGAGTGACATTGTTTTTGACGATGTCTCGTTTGGTTATGAAGACCGCGACACATCGGTTTTGAACGGGCTGAGTTTGCGGTTTTCGGCCGGGAGAACCACCGCTCTGGTTGGACCGTCCGGCGCTGGAAAATCGACAATCCTGAACCTCATTTTGAAGTTCTACGCGCCACAACATGGAAAAATCATGATTGGCGATGCCGATTTTCAAAGCCTCTCTCACCGATCGGTGCTCGACCGCATCGCATATGTTGGCCAGGACACGTTCCTCTTTTCAGACACCATCCGCGAGAACATTCGGATGGGCCGTGTCGATGCGACAGATGCCGAGGTCGAGGCGGTGGCGCGCGACGCTCATGCACATGACTTCATTACCGAACTGCCAGATGGCTATGACACCCAAGTGGGCGAGAACGGTGTGTTTTTGTCGGGCGGGCAACGGCAACGGTTGGCGATCGCGCGTGCAATGCTCAGGCAGGCCGACATTCTGCTGCTTGATGAGGCGACCAGTGCTTTGGATGCAAAGGCAGAGCGCCACGTTCAGAGCGCGTTGTCCCGATTGACGGCGAACACCACAACGATTGTCATCGCGCATCGCCTGTCGACCGTAGAGGATGCCGACTGTGTGTGCGTCATCTCAAACGGAACCTTGGTGGACAGCGGGACTTTCACAGAACTCCTTGACCGCAATGGCCTGTTCCGCGAGCTGTTTGGCACGCAACATGAAGGGCACTGGCAGACGGTTGCACTGTAGCCGCCACGTCCCTTCTGACATATGACCGCAAAAAAGCGAGTGGCATCAGAATGCAGGGCGACCGCGCCAAAACGAAGCGAAGTCTGAGGATTGCAAATCTCAAGTCGGCCATACGCGGCAGGCCGGTTCGTTTTGAGTATGATGACGCGTCCGAACTTTTCATCGCCCGGGATGGCGAAGGCCGGCACGCCTTCGGCGACTTGGGAAGGGGCAGATGGCTTTACAAACGTGGCTTGGCGCACCGGGCCGAGACACTCTGGAAGTCCTACACCCTTCAGACCGTCGAACTTTCCCAAAACGACGTCGTCATCGATTGCGGTGCTAACTATGCCGACCTGTGGTTGACGCTGAAGCACAAGATCAGGCCCGAAAACTACATCACATTTGAGCCTGGAAAGAGAGAGCACGCAGCGATCAGGCTGAATGCGCCACACGCGCGAGCCAACAATGTCGGGTTGGGTGCAAAGAACGAGACCCTGACATTTTACGTGAATGAGGGGGAGGCCGACTCCAGTTTCATTCAACCAGCGTCCTATGCCCATACCGTGGAAATTCAAACGCTCTCACTGGACAGCTACCTGACCTCCAATGCCATCGCGCGCGTGAAGCTCTTCAAGTTGGAAGCTGAGGGGTTTGAGCCGGAAGTCCTGCAAGGCGCACGCGCGGTTTTGGACCGCATTGAGTACGTCGCCATCGACGGGGGATACGAGCGTGGCGTGGATTGCGAACAGACGTTCACGCACCAGACGAACCTTTTGGCAGAACACGGCTTCAAAATGCTGGATGTGAACCTGAAATGGGGCCGTGCGCTTTTTCACAAAGCGGCTGAATGACCCGAAACTTCAATTGGTTCTTGGGGTTCTGCTCAAGCGATCTTCCAACAAACCATGCGCAAGACCCCTGCGCCGCCGCGCAGGGGTCACAAGTCATCACGTCCACTTGGCGACTACTCAGCAGCCTTCCCAATCGAGAAGAACATCGTCTCGCCCGAGTGGTCGTCCACACCGTCATTGTCTGTTGAAACCCACATCGTGCCATCGGGTTGGATGGCCAGGCCCTCAACCTTGTCGAGGACGTAGCCGCCGGTCGAGGTAAGCGCCGGGATCAGGTCCTGGACAAGCTCCTTTGAAACCACCGGAAGGTCGCCGCCGAGCGGCGCTGGCACCATGTCAGACAACGGGATGCGGTACACTTTCTTGGTGACAGCCGCGATGCCATGCTGGCTGTCGCGTTCAACCACATAGACCCAATCGCCATGGGCCACGATCTCGGACAGACCCACCCATCCGGTTGCAGGGGCGGCCTTCTCATAGCGCACGGCACCCCATTCCTCGGTCTCGATGTTATACGCGACAAGCTTGACGTGGTTCTCGGGGTCGTCCGCCCATTCGCGTTGAACCGCCATCCAAAGCCAGTCACCCACCTTCGTTATTCCTTCGAAGCCAAACCGGCGCTCGACGGCCATCAACTCGGCAGGCAGACCGATTTCGCCCGAGCGGAACTGGATCTCGCCGGACGCATCGATGTGGTACAAAGCGTGCGGGATGACACGGTCGGTGCGGCCTTCCGAGGCCACCCAAAACCCGCCTTCACCATCGAGTGTGATGCCCTCCATATCAATCTGTTGGGCTGCTTCGCCGTTCTGACGGGTCACGCGGATGACGTCCACGATCTGGGCCGGGGTCTGACTGGGGTCGATTTTGAAGATCGATGGCTGGAAGCCGTAGAAGCTGTCATTGACGGCATAGATCATGCCATCTTCATCCGCGACCATGCCGGAAATCGCCCCGAACCCAACAAGCGCGTCCATGCCTGCCGAGGTCAGGTGTGGGTAGACCGCATCTGCCTCCTGGTACTCGTAAAGCATGACGTGCGCGCGCGCCGCACCGTCTTCCAAGCCATCATACTCATTCGCCGTTGCCAGAAGACCGCGTTCCGGAATGGCTACAGCGCCTTCGGGCGAGATGCCTGACGGAAGCAGCTGGGCCAGCACGGGATTGGCCGGATCGGTGACATCGTAGACACCGACAATCGACGACCGCTCAGCCATCACAAAGACATATGGCGTGCCATCAAACGTACCGAATTCCATCCCCTCGGGCTCAACCCCCTTGGCGTCGGACCGGCGGTCCGGATAGTGGCCGATCTGAACGATGGCATGCTCGAAACTGGTGCCGCTTTCCCAAACAACTGTGCCATCCTTGTGGAAGAGTGTGACACCGCGCGACCCGCCGTCCATGTCGCCTTCGTTGGCGGTCGCGAAGTGATTATCGTCAATCCACTGGACGCCATCGGGCTCGCGCACGCGACCCGGTTGGCTTTCATCAAAGATCAGGGCAGCGCGCTCGTCCGTTGCATCAATGTTTGTAAGGTCGACGCTGCCCGCCGAGAAGTGCGATACGATTGATCCGTCACGTGCAACCACCGCAATGTGATTGTTTTCCTGCAATGTGACCACAGTCTCGCCCAGGGCATTGATGTCCACGAATTCCGGCTCTGGGTCTTCACCGGCGACCTCGGCGAGGCCCGTAAGGTTCGCACGGATAAGACTGTCGCAGTCCAGCGAACCCTCCACCACGTCGATCATGACCAGATCACCGGCGGGCATCTGTGGCACGCGGCCCTCGCCCAAGTCCTCATCACGTTCGTTCTCGATGGCAATGGAGATGAACGAGCCATCCGGTGCCTTGCCGGTCGAATCCGGCTGGCCGCCCAGATCGCAACGAGCCAATTCGGTCATCGTCGTTACATCAATGGCCTTCACCAGTCCGGACGGCTCTGTGTAGCTTTCGGACGTGTTGATGCCGACAAATGCCGTTGTTCCGATGATCGAAACAGCCGTCGGCTCGCCATCCATCTCCATCACGCCCAAGGGCGCGGGGTTGGCGGGGTCGCTGATATCGATGGCTCCGATCACACCTGCGGGGCTGTCGGTATAGACCAAAGTCATCCCGTCATCGGTCGCATCAATGATCTCGGCCGATGTCTCTTCAGGTACTTCGCCCGAAAAGTTCAAAGTGACCGGAAACGACGCAATGCGATTGAAGTTCTTTTCCGCGAACGCTGGCACGGCGCTGATGAACGCGGCGGCGGTGGACGCCAATACTAGGCTTTTGGACATGGCCCTCTCCCCAAGATTGTTGCTCCCGTGGGGGTGGCGGGCGTTTGTAAACGTTACGCAACGCCTTGTTGGCAGTTTTGTGAAACACGGGTTCAGCCAACGCCAATCGGTCTCAGACGACGAACCTGATCGGCGAGATCATGCGCCGGTAACTGCAAAGATAGCGTGGCGTTCTTTGCCAGCTGCCAAGTCTGCGACGTGATCACAAAAGCATCCTCAACTCGTTACACAGGCATCTCCGGATTGTCACAGAATCACGGTTTAACTCCCAAGCAGTCACTTGATTGGGAGATGTTTCATGCCTTTGCTCAAACCCACGCGACGCACCGTTCTGGCCTCAGGAACCGCATTTCTGGCCATGCCTGCGATCAGCCGCGCAGGGAGCCGACCGATCTTCAGTCACGGCGTTCAATCCGGGGATGTCGACACAACGTCCGGTATGATCTGGACACGAACAGATCGCCCCGCACGGATCGAGATGGAAGTTGCCACGACCGAAAGTTTCTCCAATGCACGGAAACTTTCAGCGATGGATGCAATATCGAACTCTGACATGGCCGTGAAGCGTCTGGTCACGGGGCTGCCTTCAGATCAGGACATCTTCTACCGCTTCACTGCAACCGATCTGAGCGACGCGAATGCCGTGTCCGCACCGATTGTGGGGCGTTTCAGAACGGCGCCTATGTCGCGCCGCGCGATCCGCTTTGCCTGGTCCGGCGATACAGCGGGCCAAGGCTGGGGCATCGATGATGACGGTATGCTGACCTACCAGACCATGGCCAGACACCAACCCGACTTCTTCATTCATTCCGGTGACACCGTCTATGCAGATGGCCCGATGAAGGATGAAGTTGAAAAGGACGGCCAGGTGATCTGGCGGAACACCACCTTGATCGACAGCAAGCGCAAGGTGGCAGAAACTCTGCAAGAGTTCCGCGACCAGTGGAAATACAACATGATGGACCGGCACGTTCAGGCGATGAACGCCGTCGCGCCGACGTTCATGCAATGGGATGACCATGAGGTGGTCAACAACTGGTCCGACAGCAAAGACCTGCTGAGCGATGATCGCTACTCGGAAAAGTCGGTGAAATTGCTGACGGCCCGCGCCACCCGCGCCTTCCATGAAATGACACCGCTGCGCATCCATCCAAGTGAGCCAAGCCGTGTGTACCGCAAGATCAGTTATGGCCCCATGTTGGACGTGTTCTTTCTGGACCTGCGCAGCTACCGCGGACCGAACAATGCAACCATGACTGAGACCCTGACGGACGACCAACGTGTTCTTGGTGCTGAACAGATGGCGTGGCTGAAGCGCGCATTGTCGAACAGCCGCGCGACTTGGAAGGTGATCGCATCGGACCAGCCACTTGGCTTGATCGTTTGGGACAACTTCCGCGAAAAGTCCGGGTCGGAAGGGATTGCTGACGGTGTAGACGGCCCTGCCAAAGGACGCGAGCTTGAGGTGGCCGAGCTTCTGCGCTTCATCAAGACGGGCGGGATCAAGAACACAGTCTGGTTCACCGCGGATGTCCACTATACGGCAGCGCACTACTACGACCCAAACAAAGCGCAGTTCAGCGAATTTGATCCGTTTTGGGAGTTTGTCTCAGGCCCGTTGCATGCTGGCAGCTTTGGCCCCAATGCCCTCGACAACACGTTCGGCCCGGAAGTTAGGTTCTTTAAGGCACCGACCGAGGAACAGGGCGGAAACTTGCCGCCCTCCATGGGGCTCCAGTTCTTCGGGCTTGTCGACATCGACGGTGCCACTCAGCAGATGACCGTCCGTTTGATGGACCGGGCAGATACCGAGCTCTACAAAGTGACACTTGACCCAGAAGACGTGGGGATTTGATCTGACGCGCTGCGAGAGGGGTTGGCGGACCAGAGTGCACCACTGACCCCTCTCGACCTTTTGAGGCAGATGCTGCGCAAAGCAGGAGTACCAGGGAAAGGTGCACCGCCGTCCGCAGTGACCCGCGCGGCCTATGAAGTGCTGGCATTCTTGTGCTTCCCGAAGTTCTGTAGAAGTGGGATGGCCTCCCAAGCGTCTGATGTAGGGGAGCGGGCCTTGCCCGACCGTCGGCGCGCCCAAGCGGCGCCGCTTAGCTTGAACCGCACCGTTTTCGCGATTTCAACAAAGCTTCACACAATCTTCAAGCCTTGGACACAGAGGCGTATGTTAAGACGCGAGAGCGCCGAGACTTCGCATTTTGCGGGCATGGTGAAGAACGGATGCTGCGATGTTTCGACCTCGAAATGATGCTGTTCGGCCATGCCGGTCGCAATGCGCCGGTCCCCTTGAAAGAAACTTCGTGATCGGTGTCAGGCTTTGTTGATGGCAAGTTACGGTGCATCGAGACGGCTGAACCCTCACGAGCGAGGCGCGTTGGCTGTGGGCAAACACGCCAACTGCGTTCCGCTAAACTTGCCTAAGAACGCCTCTACCGGGACCCGTAGAGCCCGGGCCGAAGGACGAACCGCTTACCGCACCCAAGCGGCTGCATGACGCGCGACTACGGGCCCGCCATTGGCCTCGGCCTGACCCAGATCATGGGCTACGGCACGTTGATGTACGCCTACGCGGTGCTCTTGCCGCATATGGCGGAAGACCTGGGGCTATCGCTTTCTGCGGTCTTTGGCATACTGTCGCTCGGGCTGTTTTTCGGTGGTCTGGCCTCGCCGATTGCGGGCACTCTGGTTGACCGGTTCGGCGGTCGATGGGTGATGACCGTTGGCTCCATTGCGGCCGGCATATCGCTGATTTTACTGAGCTTCGTCGAGACCCGCGCACAGCTTTTCGCGGCGATCCTGCTGGCCGAAAGCGCAGGCATGTTCGTGCTTTATAATGTCGCCTTTGCCAGTGTGGCGCGCTTGGACCTGAAGGTGAGCGCGGCCCGCTCCATCTCGGTCATCACGTTGTTCGGCGGCGTGGCTTCAACGATCTTCTGGCCGCTCACGCTCTGGCTCTATAACAGCCTCGGTTGGAGCCAGACCTGGGTCGTGTTGGGCGTCGCCTATCTCGTCGTGACGGTGCCGATCCTCGCCCTTTTGCTGAACCGCCCCGAGCGTGACCCGGAAAAGGCGACGACGGCAGGGCAAGCATCTTGGCCAGAACTCACTGGAGCGGCACGCAAGCGCGGCATGCTCTGGATGGTGATTTCCTTCGTGTTCTCCGGCTACCTGATGGGGGCCGTGATGACGCTTTGGGTGACCAATGTGCAGGACCTGGGTCACACGGCAGCGATGGCGGCGCTGGCCGGTGCCGTAATCGGACCGTTCAAGACCATTGGCCGCTTCTTCGAGATGGTCATCAGCCGCAATATGTACCCGCTGTTCACCTATGCCTTGGCCCTTGGCCTGATGTTGGCGGGTTTCCTCGCCATCCTGAGCCTTGGGTTTACGTTGCCCGGCATGCTGCTGGGGGCAGCGCTTTACGGTATGGGCGATGGGATCAAGACCATTGCCCGCGGCACGCTTCCCCTCGCGCTCTTCGGAGCGAAAGGCTACGGCACGCGGCTTGGCTGGATTTCCTTTGTTCAGATGGGCGTCAATGCCTCTGCCCCTTTCGTCTTTGCCTGGTTGACCCAGAGCTTTGGCGGCTGGTGGAGCTTTGCCGCCATGGCCAGCGTGCTGACCCTGGCCATCGCCACCTTCTTCCTGATCCCCGACCCGAGGAGAGACATTGATGACACCGCTCAAAATCGGCGCCTGCCTGAAGACAGATGAAATCGCAGCCCACCGTGACTGGTTGTTCGAGGCCGGCCGCGACATCGAGTTGCAGGATTTCATGACGCACAATGCGCTGACCAGCGAGCTTGATGACCGGGTGGCCGCCGCCAAAGACGCGCTGTCCGGCCACGCCGGACGGGTGGGCATTCACGGACCTTACGAAGGTCTTGACATCGACAACAAGGATGCCGAGTTGCGTCCCCTCATCACCGCCCGCTTTCTGACCGCTCTCGAAGCCGCCGACCGGGTCGGCGCACAGCAGATGGTCATGCATTCACCTTACACGGCCTGGTACCATACAAATCGATTGGCCGCGCCGAACTACGTAGACGCCAAGCTGGCGCGTATTCATGACGTGCTGGCTCCGGTTGTGCGCGCGGCGGAAGACAAAGGGATCACTTTGGTTTTCGAGAACATCCAGGATGTCGATCCCGCGCACCGACGCTTGATGATGGAAAGCTTCGATTCAGACGCTGTTTCGCTGTCCATCGACACCGGACATGCTCAGATCGCCCATCATCAATCCGGGGCTCCTTCGGTCGATTTCTTTGTCCGCGACGCGGGAAGCGCACTGGCGCATGTTCACTTGCAAGACGTCGACGGATACGCCGACCGGCATTGGGCCCCCGGAGAAGGCACCATTCACTGGGTCGAAGTCTTTCGCGCTTTGGCGGAGTGCGAAAGCGCACCGCATCTGGTCTTGGAACTGCGGCGGAAGGCGGACATTCCTGCGGGCTTTGCGTATCTGGAAGCTCTTGGATTGGCAGAATGACCGCGATCAACACGCAACCCTACCAAGCCTTCAAGCTGTGGCTTGCCGACTATGTGCCGATCGACCGTGACCTCCTGCACATCGCCATTGGCGCGGTGCTTTTGGCCGCCGCGCTCTGGTGGACACGCGACAGGCGACGGGCTTTGTGGACCGGGCTGGGTTTGGCATGTCTTGCCGGGCTTGGCATGGAGGTTATGGACATCAGAGACAGTTGGGTCGCGGGAGAGGTTTTACGGTGGGACCTGAGCCTTGCGGACCTCGTCCGCACGGTTGCCGTTCCCCTCATGGCTCTTTTGGTTCACACCCTCGTCGTCATGGTCCGTAAAGGAGAAACCGAATGACACCCATCACGTCGCTGGACGAGCTGGAAGCGCTTTACGACACGCCCTTGCCTGCGTCACTGGCCAAGGTTCAGACCCAACTGACGCCCCACTACCGCAGGTGGATCATGACCTCCCGGTTCGTCGTGCTGACGACCGTGGGGCCGGACGGGACAGATGGCAGCCCGCGCGGTGACGACGGGCCCGTGGTGCAGATCGCGGACGACACGACGCTGCTGCTGCCGGATTGGCGCGGCAACAACCGGATCGACTCGCTTCGTAACATTGTCACCGACGGGCGGGTCAGCCTGATGTTCATGATCCCCGGATGCCGCAACGTCGTCCGCGTCAACGGGACTGCCAGCCTGACGGCCGACGCGGACCTCACCGGCCGGTTCGAGAAGACCGGCAAGCGCCCAAAGACCGTGATCGTTGTTTCGCTGGGCGAGATTTACTTTCAGTGCGCCAAGGCCCTGATGCGGTCAAACTTGTGGTCGGGCGAAGACTTGAGCGCCACGGTGCCCAGCGCCGGGGATTTCATCCGCGAGTTTACCGAGGGCTTTGATGCGAAATCCTATGATGACGGCTACCCGGACTACGCCGCGCCTCGGATGTGGTGAGGTTACAGGTCGATGCGGAACAGCAGGTGCTCGCCGCCACCGACCGCCGTTTCAGCTTCGAACGTTCCAACCAACACGCCACCGGCTTTTTCGATCACCCCAATGGAAGGCGCGTTGTCGTGGTCGGTGGTGATCTCCACATAACCCAAGCCAAGCGCACGCGCCTCTGGCAACAGCTCGATCAGTGCCGCGCTTGCCAACCCTTCCCGGCGGCGCCAGGGCACGACGGCATATCCAATATGGCCAAGGCAGGTTGGCGGCAGGTCCGCGGTGCCCGGTTGCCAGCGCAGGCCGATTGAGCCAGCGAACCCATCCTTGAAAATCCAGCGCCGGATCGAAGGCAGGCGCGGAACGCTGCTGCCATCGGGCAGGAGAACAGGACCACCCTTGGCCTCGACATCCGTTTGCCGCGCCACAAAACCCACTGGGTCGTCCGCGATCTGCCCCAACTGCTCCGCTGCGGCCTCCGGGCGAAGGTTGTTTGGCGACCATCCCGTCTCTAATGCCGCCGCATATTCGGGCAAGAGCTCAATGTTCGGAGTGCGAAGAACCGTCATGTCCGAACCGCCTTCGGATGAAGCGACATCTTCAGAACCCGCCCCCAGTCTGTATCAGCCTCCGTCCCCGCCACGAAGCCCACTTTTTCATAGCACCGGATCGCCGCTGCGTTCGACGGATGGGGATCAATGCCAAGGGCCGGGCATCCTTCTGAAAACAGCGCCAGACAGTGCTGACGCAAGTAACGCGCTGCCAGCCCCTGCCCCATGCGCTCTTCGCCAAAAACGAACGTGTCCATGCCCCGCGCACCTTGCGGCAGGAAGCCAAGCGGATGGTCCTGCCACCCGTGGATGTCGTAGTCTTGCAGGTAGGCGACCGCCGTCCCGTCATCCTCGACAATCCACTGCCGGATCCGGTCATCGCTCATATCATCCTTGAGGTCGGTCATATAGTCCGGATCGTCAAACCACCGCCGCACTCTTGGAACTTCAAGCCACGGCTCAAGGGCCGCAAGGTCACTTGCAACCATCGGTCGGATGATGAACTCAGCGGTATTTCTCGATGAAGGCATCGATCTCCAAAGTGCGAATATCCGGCAATGCCGCCTTATACGCCGCGCGCGGCCAATCCCAAACCGCGATCTCTTGCAAGGCCTCGGCCTGAGCATACGTGAACCGACGTTTGATCTCGCGCGCCGGCACGCCCCCGACAACCGTATAAGGCGCGACATCCTTGGTCACGACAGCACCCGCGCCGATGACAGCGCCTGTGCCGATGGTTACGCCAGCGGTGATCGTCACGCCATGCCCAATCCAAACGTCATGGCCAATCGTCACCCAGTCGGATTTGCGCCAGGC
>JBCBBB010000087.1:0-13649 GCA_038532095.1 Pseudomonadota bacterium | reverse complement strand
ATCGAAGGCGTCAGCGATCATCCCGTATGCCAACCGGTTTTCGACCCGGGCAAGTGCGGCCTCAAGCGACTTGTCTTGCGCGCGGCCGGCCAACTCACCGGGATTCAGAACCGCGTCATGGATCGCCTCAACCATGTCCGGCGAAAGGAGGACAAGGCTCATTTGTCTTTGAGGTAGTCAAGAACCGGCTGGTTCACCTCACGCCGTCGCGCCAGGCTCTCCATCACCTCTTCCATCGTGGCGACGCGATGCTCAGCGACCTGCTCAACAGCTTCCTGCGGCACCAGATAACCCACCACCTGGGAGTTCTTCAAAATCGCCACCGGCTTGCCGCCCGCGCGTTCCAGCACTTTATGCGGCTCGCGCAATTCGGTGATCGTGGCAATATGCTGTGTCAACAGGCGGGTCATGATCGGCTCCTTTAGATATCGAAATATACATTCAAATATACAAATTGCAAGTCGGCAGCCCCTTCGCAGACAAACCGCCCAAAACATGCTAAAACCCTGATGCATTCAAAACAGGGAGCCTGACCCATGCGTGTTTTCAAGTGGCTCATTGGTGGCATCGCCGGTCTCGCAATCATCTTCTTGGGCGGCGCGTTCCTGCTGCCCAAGGATGTCACTGTCGCGCGCTCGATTGAGATCGACGCGCCCGCCGAAGACATCTTTCCCCATATCAACAACCTGAAAGCCGCCGGGGCGTGGTCGCCTTGGCTTGGGAAAGACCCGGCCGTGGAACTCACCTATACCGGCCCCGAGGAGGGCGTGGGTGCCAAGCTCGCCTGGGCCTCGGAAGACCCGCAAGTGGGCAATGGCACGCAGGAAATCACGCTTTCCGAGAAGGACAAACGGGTGCAGACCGCGCTTGATTTCGGACCCATGGGGCAGGCCCTCGCTGACTTCCAGATCGAAGAGATCGGAGGCGCGACGCGCGTGACCTGGGGGTTCGAGACCGATATGGGCAACAACCCGACCTGGCGCTGGATGGGGCTGATGATGGACAGTTGGGTCGGTGCTGACTATGAGGCGGGCCTCGCCAACTTAAAGACCCTGATCGAAGGCTGATCCGCCTTTACGGTTTCTTTACCTGAACGGGCGATGGGTCGGGCCATGCCCAAACCCGATACATCCGGTAAGACCGTCTTCTACACCGTCGCCCTCAAGGACCGGTCCTCCGACCTGCTCACGCGCGAGATTGCCACGCTCCGCCATGCGGTGGTTGAGACCCGGCGGCTTCGACCGTTTCAGATCGACGCCTGGGTGGTGCTGCCGAACCACATGCATTGCGTCTGGACGCTGCCCGACGGTGATGGCGAACCGTTGCACCGCTGGCGCATGATCAAGGGCCGCTTCGGGCGGACGGTCGCGCTGACCCCGGAAAACGGGTTTGACCGCCTGCGCAAACACGGCATCTTCAGTCGCCAATTGCGGGAGTATCGGATCAGAACGCAGGCCGATTGGGAGATGTGCGTAGAGTATTGCTGGAACGACCCGGTCAAGCATGGGCTTGCCGCAACGCCGCAAGCCTGGCCGTTCTCGTCCTGGCACCGCGATCATGCGGCTCCAGTTGGTGTGAAAACCGCGTCCCAACCGTTTGGAGCCATCGCCGTCTGATGCTAACCTACCCCTCACTGAAAGAGGGGGCTCCCATGTTCGATCTCGCCATTCCCGAAAACAGCGTTCAGACGCTGGACGCGCTCACGGCCAAACTGCCGGACATTCTTGCCGCCGCGCCAAAGGGCCCTGGAACGCTCGACATGATTGTCATGCGCCCATCACCCGGCGAACGCGTCCTGCCCGAGAGTTTCGAGGTCTCGGCCGAGTTTGGCGTCATCGGGGATCATTGGAAGGGTGGCTCGGGCTATGCGCTGGACGATGGCAGCGGCGACCCGGACGCGCAGGTCTGCATGATGATGTCCGGCGTGATCGAAGCGATTGCCGGCGGCAAGGAAAACTGGCCGCCTGCGGGCGACAATTTCTTTCTCAACATGGACCTGACACCGGCCAACATGCCGCCCGGGACACGCTTTGCCATTGGAACCGCCGAGTTCATCGTGACCGAGATTCCCCACAACGGGTGTCAGGCCTTTATCGACCGGTATGGCCGCGATGCCTGCCTTTTCGTGAACACCGGCCAGGGCAAGGAACTGCGGTTGCGCGGCATCTACGCGCGCGTGACCAAAGACGGCACGGTGTCCGTCGGCGACAGCGTCCGCAAGCTCTGAGCGCTTCACAAGCCCGCGCCAATCCGGCAAGTTACCCCCGACCAGATCGGAAGGTAGCAACATGTCCCTTTTTTCCAAACTGTTCGGCGGTGGTGGTTCGACCCCGGACCCCGAAACCGAAAGCTATGAAGGGTTCACCATCACGCCAAATCCCGCGCGTGAGGGTGCACGGTTCCGCGTTGGGGCGACCATCGAAAAAGACGGTCAAACCCACCAACTGATCCGCGCCGACATGCTCGAAACCCTTGATGAGGCGAATGAGGCGTCGATCCGGAAGGCCAAGCAGATGATCGACGAACAGGGCACTCGGTTGTTCGGGTGATCCGTCCGACCCAGAACGAAGGAGCCGCGCGATGACACACCCTGCCTTGAACGCAGACAGCGTCGCCGTCATCACCGGTGGGGGCGCGGGCATCGGCCTTGGCGCGGCCAAACGTTTTGCCGCGATGGGCATGACCATCGTCTTGATTGACCGACGCACGGATGTTCTGGAAAGCGCCGTTCGTCAGGTGGAAGCGGCAGGCGCAAAGGCCGTTGCAGGGCGTGCCGTAGATGTCTCCGACCGCGCCGCGCTCGAACGGCTTGAGGCCGAGATCGCCGAGGAGTTCGGCGGCACTGACATCCTGATGAACAACGCGGGCATCCAACCGGGCTCAGCCCTGTTCGACGACCCTGAGAACTGGCAGCGCCTGATGGCCGTCAATCTCTGGGGCGTGATCCACGGGTCCCAGGTGTTCGCCCCACGCATGATCGCGCGCGGGCGCCCGGGCGCGATCCTGAACACAGGCTCGAAGCAAGGAATCACCACGCCACCGGGCGACCCGGCTTACAACACCTCGAAAGCAGCGGTGAAGGCGTTCACCGAAGCGCTGGCCTATGAGCTGCGCAACACGCCCGATCACCAGATCACGACGCATCTTCTGATCCCGGGTTTCGTCTTCACCGAACTCAATGCCCGTGGCCGGACGGAGAAGCCGGCTGATGCGTGGACGCCAGACCAGAACGCCGCGTTCATGATCGAAAGCATGAACCGGGGCGACTTCTACATTCTTTGTCCGGACGGCGACGTGGACCGCCCGACGGATGAAAAACGCATGGCCTGGGCGATTGGCGACATCATTCAGAACCGCCCGGCGCTGTCGCGCTGGCATCCCGATTACGAAGCCGCGTTTGCGGACTACATGAAAACGTAGCTCCGTCACACAACCTCTCGCTACGACGTTATCCGGCTTGATTGGCGAAACGCCCGGCGTGTCTCCACATGTTTTGCACCAAGACAAAACCCAGGAGATGATCCATGCGACTGTTACTTCTCGCAACCTTTTCGGCTGCCTTGATACCCCTTACCGCAACGGCGCAGCACATAACGCGCGAAGGCCAGGTTGTCCGGCCCGTTGGCCCCGGCGCGTTCGAGGTGCCGTGGCGTGGCCGGTCCGGTCCGCGCGATTTCTGGTGCGCTGCCGGGGACTACGCCCGCTATGAACTTAACCTTTCGGGCAACACGCGCTTGTTCCGCACATCCCCCTTGCCACGTCGTTCAGGGGAGGCGGTTCGCTTCAGCCTGTCCCCCGAGGGCGCGCAGCCCACCGGTCTGGCTTTGATCGGCGGTGGCAACAGCATCAGCGTGGCACATGCGCGGTTACAGTGTGATCGCCGGTAAGACATGCTAACCTGCCAAAATGGCAGATGTTTTAAGTATCGAGACGCGGGGCCCCGGTCTCTATGAATTCACCGATCACGTGCACCCCTTTGCGCAGGGCGACGGCGTATTGACACTGTTCGTCCAGCACACGTCCTGTTCGCTGCTGATCCATGAAAACGCTGATCCCGATGTGCAGCAGGACCTGAAGGCGTTCTTCGAACGTCTGGTGCCACCCTCCGACGATCCGTCGATGTCCTATCTGACCCACACAATGGAAGGACCGGACGATATGCCCGCGCATATCAAGGCCGCCGTGATGCCGGTCAGCCTGTCCATTCCGGTGCAGCAAGGACGGTTGATGTTGGGCACGTGGCAAGGCGTTTATCTGTTCGAGCATCGGCGCCGTCCGCACCATCGCCGTGTGGCAGTGCAGATGTTGCAAGCCAGCTGACAGAACCGTCGCCCGTCAGGGGGATGGCTGCTCCAGAAATTGCATCGGTGGAAGGTCAGGCTTGTCGATCCTCTGCATCAGCGCGTGACAGACGAACTCACCCGCTTTTGACACATCCTCGTTGATCACCAGCATCTCTTGGCGGACGTGCTTCAGGAAAGGCACGGCCTCTTTCGCGATCACATCCACATCTGTTCCGATCTTGCGGCCGCTGCCCTCCAGTGCTGTCACCACGGCCATGGCGGAATTGGGTGACGCACAGATCACGCCATCGACCGGCGGCTGTGTGGCAAGATGTTCGGCCACAGCCCGCTCGATGTTGGATGTCACGTCGTCAGACGTGGCCGTCGCCAAGATATGCAGGGATAGGCCCCTTCGGGCAACGTCATCCTTGATGGCGCGGGTCATTTCCATGGCATAGAACTGATCCCTTGGCGGCGCGACCAGCAGAAGCGACTGACGCTTGCGCTCGGCCAACGTTTGAACCGTCAGCGCGCCAAAGGTGGCATTGTCAAAATCATAGAACGGGTGCGTGTCGGACCAATCGGTCCGACCGTGCGTCACAAACGGAAACCCGATCTGCATCAGATGCTCGACCCGCGGGTCGCGCGGTAAGGTCTGGTTCAGAATGATCCCGTCGGCACAGCGCGTCTCGGTGATATAGCGCACAGGGTCCATGGGGTCCTGATCCGCAAAATAGGGGGTGACGATCATGTGGTAGGGCGTCCCCCGCGTCGCCACCGCGATCGACGTGATAAGGCGCGCCGTATGGTTCATCATGTCGTCATGCGTCGATAGAACGAGTGCGATGACATTTGTCTTGCCGGTCCTCAGATGCAATGCAGCCCGGTCCGGCCGATACCCAACCTCATTCGCGATGGCGCGCACGCGCGCTTTGGTCGCTTCCCCGATATCGGGCGCGTCGTTCAGGGCGCGCGACACCGTCGGAATGGCCAGCCCGGAGAGCTGCGCAATCGTCTTGAGGGTCGGCCTCGTGGTGGTCTTCGTCTCGGGCGGCATGCCCATCCTTTCTGCAACCCAGGCAGTTTAGGTGTAACGCGACCGTAGACATAGAAAAAAACGGTGTCTCAAACGATATAGCTTGTTGCGTAATCGATTTAGATGTCTAATTTGCGGTGTCCGAACTGCTCAAGACGCCTCTCGGCGCATTATCTGACCGCGTGTGGCGCCTCCTCGCTGTGCCGCGCACCACGTCTGACAGGTGTGAAACATCGGTCCGTAGCGCAGGCGGACGCGCTGAAACCGCATCTTGCTGCGCGGACACTGATGAAGACACCTGACGGAAAGACCCGACATGCCCGAGTTCTCGTACCAGCTCTACAGCTCCCGCAACTTTTCACCGCTGGGAGACACGCTCAAGATGCTGGCCGAAACCGGGTACACGCAGGTTGAAGGCTACGGTGCCTTGTTTGCGGACCAGACCGATCTTGGTGCGCTCAGCGCCCAGATTGATGCCGCTGGTCTGACCATGCCCACCGCGCATATCGGCCTCGACATCCTGCGCGACAGCCCGGCGCGTGCCATCAAGATTGCGCGCTCCCTGGGCATTGAAGCCGTCTTCGGTCCGTTCCTGCCCGAGCCCGAGCGCCCGACCACTGCCGCCGGTTGGTCGGCCTTCGGGGCCCTGTTGAGCGAGGTGGCCAAACCGTTGCAAGACGCCGGGCTTGTTCTCGGCTGGCACAACCATGCTTTCGAATTCGAACGTGTCGAAGGGGAGTTGCCGATCGACCTGATCCTTTCGGCGGATGATACACTCATGATCGAATTCGATGTCGCATGGTGTGTGAAAGGCGGCGTTGACCCGCTGGAATGGCTTGCCAAACACCGAACACGCATCGCCGCCGCGCATATCAAGGATATCGCGGTCGACGGGACATGCGGTGATGAAGACGGCTGGGCCGATGTGGGGCACGGTACGATGGAGTGGCCTCCCATCCTGTCAGCCCTGCGCGCAACGCCGTGCAATTGGTTCATCGCGGAGCATGACAATCCAAACGATCATCTGCGCTTTGCCCGTCGCTCACTCGCCGCGATGCGCAGCTATCGGGAGGCCACGGTATGACGGCCCTGGGTGTCGGCATCATCGGGTGCGGCAACATCTCAACCACCTATCTGCGGCTTGCCCCGCTGTTCAAGACGTTCCGCGTGCGAGCAGTTGCCGACCTGAACATAGACGCCGCGCGGACACGGGCCGAAGAACACGGTGTGGAGGCACGCTCTGTCGACGACCTGCTGGTGTCAGATGATATCGACATCGTGGTCAACCTGACCGTCCCCACCGCACATTTCGACGTCACGCGCACCATCCTTGAGGCGGGCAAACATGTCTACTCTGAAAAGCCCTTTGTCCTGAGCACGGAAGAGGGGGCGCAGCTCCGCGCATTGGCTCAGACCCAGGGCCTGCGGATCGGCTCGGCCCCCGACACCTTCCTTGGCGGAGCGCACCAGATTGCACGCCACCTCATCGATGATGGCAAGGCCGGGCAGATCACCTCGGGCACCGCACATATCATGAGCCGTGGGATGGAACATTGGCACCCCAATCCGGATTTTTTCTTCAAGCCCGGCGGCGGCCCGATGCTGGATATGGGCCCGTATTACCTGACCAATCTGATCCAGTTGCTCGGCCCCGTCGCGCGGGTCGCGGCGCTGACCAGCGCGGCGTTTGAGGAGCGGATGATCACCTCTCCAGAGCGCGCGGGGCAGGCGATCATGGTCGAGACACCAACCAGTATCCATGCATTGCTGGAGTTTCACAGCGGTGCCAGCGTCACGCTGTCGACAAGCTGGGATGTGCAGGCGCACCGCCATGGTCACATGGAACTCTACGGAACGCAGGGCTCGCTTTTCCTGCCCGACCCCAACTTCTTCGGTGACCCGGTCGAATGGCACGTGCCAGGTGGGAAGGTCATGATCCTGGACGGCGAGACCCATCCCCTCGGTCGGCCCAACCAGGACGGTCGTGCCAATTACAGAGGGGCAGGGTTGGCGGATATGGCCGCAGCCCTGATCGATGGGCGAGAGCACCGGTGCGCGCTCGACCTTTCCTTGCATGTGGTGGATGTCATGACATCGATCTTGCGTTCGGGTGAGGAACGGGCATTCGTCAAGATGTCAACGACCTGCACCCGGCCCGCGCCGCTCAACTCCAGTCACGCGAGCGCATTGCTGGCTTGACCTCCCGCGTCGCAGGGGCCACCCAAGGGAAAACGGGGGGGCGCAGACATGGCATATGAATTTCCACAAACACCGGGAAAGGCGCGACGCGGCGTCTACGCGGCCACAATTTCACCCTTGACGGCGGAGGGCCGCATCGATGGGCCACGGCTTGCGACCTATTGCCAGCATCTCATCTCGGACGCCGGAGGTTGCGACGGGGTCGCGCCGCTCGGAACGACGGGTGAAAGCACATCGCTCTCCCTGCGCGACCGCCTGTCAGTGCCGTCGCATCTGGCCGAGGGCGGCTTGCCCGCTGACCGCGTCATCATCGGAACCGGTGCACCCTCGGTCGCCGATGCGGTTGAGCTGACACGCGCTGTTCTGGAGGCGGGCTACAGCAATGTCCTCGTCCTGCCGCCCTATTACTTCAAGAACCCGAGTGAGGATGGGCTTTATGCCTCGTACGCCAAACTGATAGACACTGTCGGCGATGACCGGCTCCGGGTTTATCTTTACCACTTCCCGCAAATGTCGACGGTGCCGCTGCCGGTCACACTCGTCACACGTTTGAAAGCGGCATTCGGCCCCCTGATTGCAGGCCTGAAAGACAGCACAGGGGATTTCGACGTCTCTCGCGCTTTTATCGAGGCGACCGGCGGCATTGCAGAAGATTTCGACGTGTTTCCATCGTCGGAAGTGTTCCTCTGGGACGGCATTCCCATCGGCAGCGCCGGCACGATTTCGGGCACGACCAACGCGTTCGGACCACTGGCGCAAGCCGCTCTGGACGCGGAGGCAGGCCCGGCGCGGGAGGCGGCCATTGCCCGCTGCGCGGCGGCCCGCGCGATTGCAGCCAAGTATAACAATGTCGCGGCTATGAAGCAGATCGAAGCGTGGCGCACGGCAAGACCGGCTTGGGCGGATGTGTTACCGCCATTGGAGCCACTGACGGAGGATGAAAAGGCTGCGTTAAAGGCGGATTTGTCGGCTCTTTGAGGAGACATGACGCGCTCGGAAAGGCTCATGGCTTTGACGAATCGACATAAATCGCGCGATATCACCCCTCCCAACCACCCGTTATTATAGCGTACTCTGGGTTAAGGTGGCGTTAAGTTCGCGCCTGAAGCAGGCGTTTTAGGAGGCTTCAAGCGCTATAAGTGGAGCCATGGTTAATGCAGGCCAAACACCAAAGGAGCGTTGGTTGCATTGAGAATGGATGAACTGGCGAAGGGGTTTACGTCGTCCCGGCCTCCCGCTTTCGGCCAGCGCAGAATATGCATATTTTTGAGCCGATGAAGACGAAGACCCGCTCAGAGCGAACGGGCCTTCTCGGTTTTCACCGGCTACGGCCATCGGCTTGCCAGCCTGTACCGCAACTCAAACTTCGCAATTCAAACTTAACAGAGCGTTATCATCGGCTCACAAATATGCCGGGGTGAATTGGCCGAAGGCCAAGAGGGGCAGCGCCCCTCAGCCCGCAGGCGCTCAAGCACCCACCCTAAACTCTGAAACGCTTTTGGCTGCCTCTTCCTTCGGGGATACGCAAACAGCGATACGCGATGCCTCAGGTCAAAGGCCGAACGCCCTAATCCGCGGTCCACCCGCCATCGACGAGAAGCGACGTGCCGGTGACCAAGGCGGAGGCGTCCGATGCAAAATAGACCGCCGCCCCCATGATATCTTCAATCTCACCCACGCGCCCAAGTTTGATCTTCTCTTCAATCCAGCGTCGCTTGTCAGGCTGCTCAAAGGTTGGTCGTGTCAGGTCCGTGACAATAAAGGTCGGACAGATTGTGTTGATCCGCACCTTGTGCGGGCCAAACTCGATGGCCATGGCCTTTGTGAACCCCTCCACACCATGCTTTGTGGCGCAGTAGACAGCGCGCTCTTGCCCGCCGACATGGCCCATCTGCGACGAGATGTGGATGATCGAACCGGGCACGCCGCGTGCGATCATCGATTTGGCGGCCCAGGCCGACAGGAAATAGGCGCTTTTCAGGTTCAGGCTTGTGACAGCATCGAAATCCTCCGGCCGGGTCTCCAGAGCAGGCCCGTGCCGCGCGAGACCTGCCGCGTTCAGGATGATGTCGAAGGCCCCGGTGTCCAGAACCTCTGCCAGGTGATCCAGGTCCACTTGATCCAACGTCAGCGCCTCGGACGACCCGCCCCGACGCACAATCTCAGCGACAGTTTCTTCGAGTTTTTCGGCCCGCCGCGCAGCCACCACCACATGGGCCCCGGCATCGGCCAGCGCAAACGCGCAGCCTTGCCCGATGCCGGACGAACCGCCTGTCACCAAAGCGCGTTTGCCATCGAGCCGGAAGGAAGGGGTGGTCGGAAAGCCCATCTCAGGTGTCCAGTGAATAAGCCGGGAGTTGGTGGAAGGCGTCTTTCAAGGCCTCACCCCAGCCCGAAGACAGGGCCTCGTAGAACGGGTCGCCGGGTTCAATCCGACGTTTCTCTCCAGACCGAAAGGAATCCGCATCGTATAGATGAAGATCAAGCGGCAAGCCCACGGAAAGGTTGGCTTTTATCGTTGAATCAAAGCTCAGCATCAGAAGCTTCACCGCATCTTCAAAGCTCATCGTCTCATCATAGGCGCGCACAAGGATGGGTTTGCCATACTTGGTCTCGCCGATCTGGAAAAACGGCGTGTCCGGGCTCGCCTCGACAAAGTTGCCTTCCGGATAGATTAAAAACAGGTGCGGGTCGCCACCACGGACCTGCCCGCCGACAATCAGCGTCGCGCTGAAGGCTTCGCCGGTTTGTCCGTTTTCCTGTTTTTGATCCTGGATCACTTCTCTCAGCGTCTCGCCGACAAGGCGCGCGACCTGAAACATTGAGGGCGCTTCCATGATGGAAGGGGACCCGCGCTCTTCAGCGGGCAGGGCGCGTTCGTGCAAAAGGCTCACCACAGCTTGCGTCGTCGCCAGATTGCCAGCCGTCATCAGCGTGATGGAGCGTTCGCCCTCCGCGTCCCAATGGAACATCTTCCGAAACACGCTGATATTGTCCACGCCCGCATTGGTGCGCGTGTCCGACATGAACACAAGGCCGCGATCCAGCTTCAGCCCGACGCAATAAGTCATACCCGTTCCTTACCTCGCAGCGTGTTACTGCTGCTGTACTTCGATCGCCACGTCCAGTTCCTCAGTAGCGGGACCGAAGCGCAGGCCGGAGATCGGCGCCGCCTCACGGTAATCCAGACCTGTGGCCACCCGGACATAGCGCGCATCGGGGGAAATCCCATTCGAGATGTCGAAGCCAACCCATCCCAGCCCGTCGATATGGGCCTCCGCCCAGGCGTGACTGGCGTCCTGATGGGTGCGATCGTTCATCATGAGATAGCCCGAGACGTACCGGGCGGGGTAATCCAACGCACGCGCGGCGGCAACGAAAATATGCGCATGATCCTGGCAAACGCCGTGCCCATGTTCGATAGCGGCATCCGCACTGGTGGCGGCATCGGTGTGACCAATGTCATAGGCCACTTCATCCAGGATACGAGCGGACAGCGCATGCAGCAGGGTGAGGTTGTCGTCATGCTCATCCTTCAGCCCCTTGGCCAGACGTCGCACATTCGCTCCGGCCCGGGTCAGTTCTGTTGAGCGCTTGAAGAGCCAAAGCGGCACGAACCCGGTTTGCTTGCCGACCACGCCGTTCATGTCTTCGGTATCGACCGTCCCCCGGCACTGGACCGTGATAAAGGCGGCTTCGGGTGCAAAGGACACCAACGTCACCGTGTTGGCATGGGCATCGGTGAAGGTGCTTTCGATCGATCCGCCATCGATCTCCATATCCCAATCGACAACGGTTTGACCGCTCCGGCTTTTCGGCGTCAGCCGCAGTTGTTGCAGCCCATAGATCACCGGGCTGTCAAAGCGGTAGGTCGTATTGTGCGAGATTGAAAGGCGCATGCGTTTATCCGTGGAACCGGTAGTCAACTTCGATCTGGCGCCCGAGCCGCCCGATATCCCCCAGAAAACCGGTCAGAAACTCATGCAGCCCTTCATCGAACACCGCCTCAATGTGGCGGGTCTCAAGGCATTGGTCCAGTTGATCAGCCGTGTCATGGCAGGGATGTCGCTGTCCATAGGATCGTTCGAGCATCTGAAGATTGCTGCGAATCTTCGTGACGGTATAGCGCAACCCGCGCGGCATGCGCGGATCGAAGATCAGGAAATCCGCAATGCTCATGGGCGTTGCCTTGCCTTGATTGAGCCAGGCATAGGCGCGCACGCCGCTGACTGAACGCAGGATGGTCTCCCATTGCACGTTGTCGAGCTTGGAGCCGACCTGCGTGACGCTGGGCAGCAGCACATAATACTTCACGTCGAGGATCCGGGCCGTGTTGTCGGCACGCTCCAGAAAGGTGCCGAGCCGGGCAAAGTCGAACACATCATTGCGCAGCATCGAGCCGTGCAACTCGCCGCGCACCAGCGCCGCCTGCTGACGGATCATGGCAAGCACCTCGGGCAAGTCGCGGTCCCGGACCGGGCGCGCCAGGGTTTGCTTCACCTTCATATACGTGTCGTTGACCGCCTCCCAAACCTCCCGGGTGATCGAGGTGCGGACAAGCCGCGCGTTCTGCCGCGCTTGTGCGATGCAATTCAATACAGAAGACGGGTTGCTCTTCCCGCGCAGCATGAAATCGATGACAGCCGATTGCTCAATCACGTCATGCTCGGCGTTATAGGCATCCAGCACAACGGCGGTCTGCAACACGCTCTGCCATTCGTCCCCGCCAGGATGCGTCAGCGCGATCCGAAACCCGGTCTCGATCAGGCGCGCCGTGTTCTCGCTCCGCTCCAGGTAGCGATACATCCAAAAGAGGCCTCCTGCGGTCTTCCCAAGCATAGGGTCATGCCTCCTTATCAGGCATGCCGCAGCGCCCCAAAATGCGCATTGGCAGGAGTGAGCATGACGCAGGCAAGGTTGGCTGCCTTGTCAAGGCAGGCACGCTGCAAAAAGCGTGCATTTCGGGGCGCCCTTCGGGTTTGGTAGACAGCCCGTTTGACCGTGTTCCTTCGCCTTGAAATGGTCCACCATTTCGGCGGCAAAGCGCCTTGTCAAACAGCCAGTCTGCCAAACTGCGGTATGTCGGGTAAGGACGCATGACCCTAATCGTCCTCCAGGACCCAGGTGTCTTTCGTCCCGCCGCCCTGGCTGGAGTTCACGACCAACGAGCCTGCTTTCAGCGCCACACGCGTCAGGCCGCCCGGTGTGATCTCCACCCCGCGCGGCGAATAGAGCGCGAAGGGCCGCAAATCGACATGGCGCGGCGCAAGACCCGCCTTTGTCAGGATCGGAACGGTCGACAGCGCCAGCGTCGGTTGCGCGATGTAGTTGCCGGGTTTGGCCTCCAGCTTCGCGCGGAAGGCTTTGAGTTCCTTCTTCGACGCCGCAGGCCCCACCAGCATGCCATAGCCGCCCGACCCATGCACTTCTTTCACCACCAGTTCGTGCAAATGATCGAGCACGTAGGCCAAGCTCTCCGCATCCGAACAGCGCCAGGTCGGCACGTTCTGCAGGATCGCCTTTTCGCCGGTGTAGAACTCAACAATATCCGGCATGTAGCTGTAAATGGCCTTGTCATCGGCGATGCCGGTTCCAGGCGCGTTGGCGATGGTGATGCCACCAGCGCGATAGATGTCGAAGATGCCCGGCACGCCCAGCATGCTGTCGGGATTGAAGTTCAGTGGGTCGAGAAAATCGTCATCCACCCGGCGATAAATCACATCCACCGGGCGATAGCCTCGCGTGGTGCGCATGCAGATCTTGCCGTTCTGCACCCGCAGGTCCGAGCCTTCGACCAGTTCCACCCCCATATTGTCGGCCAGAAACGCATGCTCGAAATAGGCCGAGTTATGGATGCCCGGCGTGAGAACGGCGACGGTCTCATCCCCGCTGGCGTTCATCGGCATACAGGCCCCCAGCGACCGGCGCAGCGACATCGGATAGTCCGAGACCGGGCGCACCTTCACCTTGCCGAAAAGCTCGGGGAACATCTGCAACATCGTCTCCCGGTTCTCCAGCATGTAGGAGACACCAGACGGCGTGCGCTCATTGTACTGATGCACGTATATTTCGTTTTCCGAGGTGCGCACTATATCGATTCAGGTGTTATTGGTTTAGATTGTTCAGGGCGG
>JBCBBB010000086.1:0-14076 GCA_038532095.1 Pseudomonadota bacterium | reverse complement strand
GCCAGTTGCAGATATCGGCCTGATCGGCCTCGGTACCATGGGCGCCATGCTGGCGTTGAACATGGCGGAAAAAGGCTACCGGGTGGCGGTCTATAATCGCACCAAGTCCGTAACGGATGCGTTCGTGGCCGGGGCCGGTGATCTGGCGGAGCGCTTGGTTCCGTGTGAGAGTTATGACGCGCTTGTCGCGGCGATCCAGACACCGCGTGCCGTCGTTTTGATGGTTCCCGCGGGGGGGCCGGTGGATGCGGTCGGCGCCGATCTTTCCAAGCATCTGGAAGATGGCGATATGGTCGTAGACGCCGGGAACGCGAATTTCCACGACACCAATCGGCGCGCGAAGGCGGCCGACAGGATCAGGTTCATGGGCATCGGTGTCTCCGGCGGTGCGGAGGGCGCGCGCCACGGCCCCTCGATCATGGCGGGGGGCGCGTCGGAAGCCTGGGACCGGATGAAGCCCATCCTCACGGACATCGCGGCCTCTTACGATGGCAAGTCCTGCGCCACTTACATGGGGCCCGCCGGAGCGGGCCATTTCGTCAAGGCGGTCCATAACGGCATTGAGTATGCCGATATGCAGATCATCGCCGAGGCGTATGGTCTGATGCGCGACGGCCTCCATATGCAAGCCGCAGCCATTGGGGAGGTGTTCACCAAGTGGAACACCGGCGCGCTTGCGTCTTACCTGATCGAGATCTCCGGCGAGGTGGCCAAAGCGACCGACCAAGATACCGGTCACGCCATGCTCGACATCATTCAGGATCGCGCGGGTCAGAAAGGCACCGGGCGCTGGACGGCGATTGAAGCGCAGCATCTTGCAGCCCCAGTCGGCGTCATTGAAGCCGCCGTTGGGGCGCGTAACGTGTCAGCGATGAAGGATGTGCGCGAGGCGGGAGAGGCGCTGTTCGGCGCCGCCCCTCAGCCGGTCACCCTTGAGACCGGCGATATCGAAAGCGCACTGATCGCGGGCAAGGTGATCTGTTACGCCCAAGGGTTTGAGATGCTCCGACGCGCCAGCAGCGCATTCGAATGGAACTTGCCGCTGCCTGAGATTGCCGAGGTGTGGCGTGCAGGCTGTATCATTCGGTCGGACATGTTGAACGATATGGCGAGCGCGCTGCGGGAGGACTCAGAGCGCCTTTTGATGTTTGCGCCGTTCTTCTCCGACCTGTTGAAAACCCATGTCCCGGCCCTGCGCAAGGTGGTTGGGGTCAGCCTCACGGCCGGGCACCCGGTGCCTGCGCTGGCGTCCGCTCTCACCTATTTCGATGCGATGCGCACCGGGCGAGGCACAGCGAACATGATCCAGGGCCAACGCGACTTCTTTGGAGAACACGGGTTTGAACGCACGGATCGTGACGGCACCGACTTCCACGGGCCTTGGACCGCAGACCGCTAAACTTTAGCTCAAATTGTCCTTCGCCTGTTCTCAAGTATCCCGGGGGGTGAGGAACGGTCCGCAAAGCGGCGAAAGGTCCCAAAGGACCTTTCGAGTGACGAACGGGGCAGAGCCCCCATCTCTACGGCAACAATATCTCCACAATCGGCGGCCAGATCAGCATCACTGTCAGCGCGCAAAGCTGAATGCCGATGAAGGGCAGGAAGCCTTTGAAGATATCTGTCAGCGAGATATGCGGCGGCGCCACCGATTTCAGGTAGAACGCGGCAGGCCCAAAGGGTGGGGACAGGAAACTGACCTGCATGTTCATACAGAACAGCACCCCGAACCAGACAGCCAGGTACTTGGGCTGCAACTCCCCGATCAAGCCAATTTCCTCAATCGGCAGACGCTGCACGATGGGCAGGAAGACCGGGATGATCAGCAAGACGATGCCAACCCAATCCATGAACGCGCCCATGAAGAGGAGCATCACCATCATGACAAGTATGATCCCCATGGTCGGGAAGTCGGCGCCCAGGATAAGGTTCGCCACATAGGTCGGGCCGCCAGCGATGGTGTAGGCCCCCGCCAACGCGGTCGCCCCGATGGTCACCCAGATGATCGTCCCCGTCGATTTGAGCGTCCGCATCAGGCTGTCCCAAAGCAGATCGAAGCTGAACTCGCCCCGGAAGATCGCCAGCACCAGCACGGCCACCGCCCCCATGCCAGCGGCCTCCGTGATGCCGGTGATGCCGCCATAGATCGATCCCATGACGACCCCGATCACAACGATGGGCGCAACAAGCCCTTTGCCCATCGACCAGCCCTTGGCGGTACGTGCCCGACCGAAAAGGAAGAAGATCAACCCGAGTGCAATGGCCACCAGCCCCGCGAACCAAGGCACGAAATCGGGCGTGCCCCAGAAGATGGGTTCTGTCCCATCCCCCAGATCGGCGTTTTGCCCCGTGACCGTGAAGAACAAGGCGCGCGCGAAGAGCACAGCAGAGAACCCGGCGAGCAGCACCGTCAGGAAGGCCATGAAGAGCATGGTCTTCTCACGGCCCTCTGGCTCGCCCGGCACAGGGTCGGGCAGGGGGGCGTCCTCCGGATGCAGCTGAGTGCGGATGATGATGTAGATGATGATGAACGTCGCCAGCATGAAGCCCGGGATGAAGGCGGCTGTGAACAGCGCCTTGATCGAGGTTTCGGTGATCAGGCCGTAGATGATCAACACGATGGACGGCGGGATCATGGTGCCGAGTGAGCCAGAGGCGCAGATCGTCCCGATGGCGAGGTTTTGGTTGTATCCTAGCCGCAACATCTGCGGCAGTGCGATCAGGCCCAGTAGCACAACCTCTCCGCCAATAATGCCCGACATCGCCGCCATGATCACCGCCATGATCGAGGTCACGATGGCAATGCCGCCGCGTGTGCGGTTCAGCCAGACGTTGAGCGAGGAATACATGTCCTTCGCGATGCCGGAGCGTTCCAGCAGTGCCGCCATGAAGATGAAAAGCGGGATCGATATGAGGACGTAGTCCGTTAAGAGCCCGTATATTCGTTGCGCTATGATGTTTAAGGGCCCTGACCCGGGCCTGCTGGTTAAGGTGCCTTCCCCGAAACTGAACGGGTTGGTCAGAAGGCTTGGCTCAAACCGCATCACCAGCACGAGCACGGCAAGCACGGCGGAGGCCATGCCCAGCGGCATGCCGATGGCCAGAAGAATGATCAGCCCGAGCATCAGGACGAGCGAGATGGTTCCGATATCAAGACCCATTACTTCTGCTCCGTCTGATTGCCCTGGATCGACCCGCGGGTCACATCCAGATCGCCTGTGCCGTCTTCGCCAACGCTCGCGCGCAGCCGGGCCAGTTCGTCTTCGTCAATGTCGTCCGCAGCGGTATGCATCACCGGCTCGGCATTCCAATCCGAGATCAGGTTCACCACGGCTTGCACCGCGACCAGTGCAATGATGATCAGCACCGCCGGTTTTAGAGTGGCGGGAATGGGCGGGTCGAAAGCTGTCCCGAAGGTCTCCCACCGGTGCAGCTTGTCGAACGCTTCGCCATAGCCGCCATAGATCAGGAAGAAGGCAAAGAGCACGATCAGGAAAGTTGAGATGCAATCGAAGGTGCGTTGCAGCCAGCGCGGGCACACATCGTAGAGCAGGAAAATGCGGATGTGGCTCCGCTGCTGCATGGCGTAGAGCCCGGCGCAGAGAAAGATGAACCCGGCGAGCCAAAGCGACAGCTCATTGGCCCAGAGCGTGGGGCGCTCGAACGCATAGCGCAGGATGACTTCGTAGATCATTACGCTGGTCAGGATGACGACCAACATCATTGTGACGCGACCGATGAAAACAGCGGCGCGGTCAGCGGCGCGCCAGGCTTCGAACTCCATCGGCGCGCGGCGCACGGTGCGGATGCCGATGATCATGAAGATAGGCAGACCGAGCAGGGCCAGATAATCAACCCAGTCGGCCTCACCCCCGAACGGGCCTGCCATTCCCGGTGTCACGTCGTTTCGGTTGTGGACACCACGCAGGTTGTCGGCTTGGCTCGCCTCAGGTGGGACCCAATCGAGGGTAAAGGCGGGCAGGTGCCAAACCAGCCATGCGGCGCATACGATAAAGCAGGTCGGGATCACCCACTCGATCAGGCTTCCGGATTTTTCGTGCATGTCTCCCCCTCGCTGGAGCGTATCGCCCCGGCACGCAAACCGTTCATCGGTAAGTCAAAAGTCGGTGGGGCCCCGCGATAACGCGAGGCCCGATGTTCAAAACCCGAAGGTTACTTGGACACGAGGCCCAGCTGGTCGAGATATGCCAGATGCGAGTCAACCAGTGCTTTCGCTTCCGGTGTTGTGGCGAAGTCGCCCCATGCGGCCTGAGCGGCATTGCGGAACTTCTGCAACTCTTCACGCGACCACTGCGACAGGGTCACACCCTGCTCGCGCAGCTGTGCGGCGGCTTCTGCATTGGCCTTCTCGAAGGTCAAAGCGGTCCGCAGGGCCAGCGCTTCCATGGCGACCTTCATGATCTTCTGGTGATGCGCAGGCATCGCGTCGAAGACGGCTTTGTTGCACGCCAGGTGGTCCGATGGCATCGAGTGGAAGCCGGGGAAGTTGGCATACTTCACGATGTCATAGAGACCAAGGCCCACGTTGTTGGCGAGGCCCGAGGCGTCAGCCCCGTCGATGATGCCGGTTTCCAGCGCGGTAAAGATCTCGGTGAAGTCCATCACGATTGGCGAGGCGCCAAGGCTTTCAAAGATCTTGGTCTGCATGCCCGGGGGCGACCGGAATTTCCAATCTTTGAAGTCTTCCACGCTGGCGATTGGCTTCGACGAGGCAAAGCTTTCCTGCCCGTAGACCCACCAGCCGATCAGCTCCATGCCGTACTTGTTGTAAAGCGGGGCCGCTGCTTCCTTGCCGCCACCGAAATACAGCCAGCTTAGCTGCTGATACGGCGTGTCATAGCCGCCCATGATGTCGCCCACGAACTGGAACGCCGGGTTCTTACCGGTCTGGTAACCGCCACCCGTCATGTCGCAGTCAAGAATGCCTGTCGCGGCGGCGTCGAAGGTTTCAACCGACTTCACAACAGAAGACGAATAGAACATCTCGATCTGAATTTCGCCGTTCGACATCTCCACGACGTCGTCCATGTACTGCTGCGCGAGCTTGCCGGAGACTGTTTCAGGCGCGTAGTGCGTCTGGATGCGGAGATTGGTTGTTTGCGCCGACGCAACGGTCGCCGTCAGAGCGATTGCCGACGCGGCAACGCTCAGTTTTTTGATCAGGTCCATTAAATCCTCCCTTAAGTCCTGATGGCCCGGCTTCGCCGGTATGTTGTGGGATGCTCCCTTTGGTCTGACAACGCTAGCAACCCGTTTTCAAACCGTCCATCCCTAAATGTACGCGGCGGTATCCAAAGGCTAAAACGATTACATAAGCGTCGATTGGTTAAGAACTGCGCATCTTATTTTCTTGGTTTTCAACGGCCCATCCAGCCACCGTCAACAGTAAGTATCTCCCCATGCACATAGTTGCTGGCATCCGAGGCGAGAAAGATCGCCGGACCCGCAAAATCCTCGGGCGTGCCCCAGCGTCCAGCCGGGATACGGTCAAGAATGGCTTGCTGGCGGACCGGCTCGTTTCGCAAGGCTTCGGTGTTGTCGGTTGCGATGTAGCCCGGTGCGATGGCGTTGACGTTCACGCCTTTGAACGCCCATTCGTTCGAGAGCGCCTTGGTCAACTGACCGATCCCGCCTTTCGAGGCCGCGTAGCCCGGGACAGTGATGCCGCCCTGAAAGGTCAGCAGGGAGGCGGTGAAGATGATCTTGCCATGCCCGCGTTCGATCATGCCGCGCCCGATCTCGCGAGAGAGCACGAATTGCGCGTTGAGGTTCACCTCGATCACCGTGTCCCAGTCTTCGTCCGGATGCTCCGCTGCCGGGGTTCTCAGGATTGTACCGGCGTTGTTGATCAGGATATCCGGGTGCACGCCGTCCTCGGCCAGTTGCGCGATGAAGGCATGAAGCGCGGCACGATCCGAGAAGTCGCAAGCGTAGCCTCTGAAGCTGCGACCCATCGCTGTGATGGACTGCTCCACCTCGCTGCCCGGTTCCAGCGTTGCGCTGACCCCGACGATATCAGCGCCTGCCGCTGCCAGCCCTTCGGCAATGCCTTTGCCGATGCCGCGCTTGGCGCCGGTGACAAGGGCGGTCTTTCCGGAAAGATCAAACATCTTCATGAGCTTACTCGCTAATTTTGAGAAGGCTTTTCATCGCGGTCGGGTTCTTTCCCAACTCGTCGAAGGCCGCGTTAATGTCTTCAAGCGGGCGAATATCGGTGATCATGGCGTCTGCATCAATCTCGCCAGCGGCGATAGAGGCGATCGCCTTCTCATAGTCTTCCGGCTCGTAGACGCGCGCGCCGATCAATTGAAGCTCGCGCCAGAAGAACTGGAACAGATCAATCGTTGGCTTCTGCGCATGGATTGCGACCATGACGATCCGCGCGCGGGTCGCGCCGACGGCTGTCATCAGGTCAACCGCGGGCTGCACGCCCGACACCTCAAAGATGACATCCGCGCCCTTTTCGCCGGTCTTCCGCTTGATCTCAGCGACCGGGTCGGTTTGCGTGGGGTTCATTGTCTCGAAACCCAGCTTTTCCGCGAGCGCCAACCGGTTTTCGTTGATCTCCGATATGGTCACCTTGCCCCCCGCTGCCTTGGCGACCATAGCGACAAGCATACCGATTGGCCCGCCGCCAATCACAAGAACATCTTCTCCGGGTTGCAGTCCGGAGAGGCGCACATCGTGACAGGCAACGGCCAGCGGCTCGATCAAAGCGGCATCGCGCAGGCTGACATGGTCCGGCACCCGGTGCAGCGTGAAGGCGGGCACAGTCCAAAGCTGTTGCATCGCGCCTTGGGAGTCGAGGCCCAGAAACTTCAGGTTGTGGCTGATATGGCTGTGGCCGCGTTGGATCGCCGGATTGTCCTCACCGGGATCAAGCGGGCGGACGACAACGCGATCCCCTACGGACCAGTCCTCAACGCCGTCCCCAATAGCCGAGATTGTGCCCGACATCTCGTGCCCGAGGATACGGTCGAACCCGATGCGCTGGTCCATGTGGCCGTTATAGGCGTGCAGATCGGTGCCGCAGATGCCGCAATAGGCGACGCGGATTTGAACCTCGCCGCTTGCCGGTGCATCGGGTGAGATCGTCTTGACCTCGAAGCTCTTGTTGCCCCGGTAAAACGCGGCGGTGATCTGTTCGGTCATGTCAATCTCCCTGATGGGCGGCGTGCAGTTTGTCCCAGTCGAAGGTCACGCCAGTCCCCGGTGTACTCGGTGCGACAGCCATATGGTCTTCGAGGACAAGCGGGCGGGTTGTGTAGCGGTCAATGGGGAAGCTGTGCACTTCCAGCCATCCGGCATTGGGCTGGGCAGACACAAGGCTCACGTGCAACTCCTGCATGCCGTGGCTGCAAGCGGGTATGCCGTGTTGTTCTGCAAGGCGGGCCACCCGGGTCCAGCCCGTGATCCCGCCGCAGTTCGACGCGTCGGGCTGGATGTATGAGAGTTTTGCATCGGCAAAGGCGTATTCAAACTCGTGAAGCGTGTGGAGGTTCTCACCCATCGCCAGCGGCATTCCGGTGGTATCGGCGATATGACCGAAGCCTTTGTAATTATCCGGAATGATTGGCTCCTCGAACCAGAGAATATCGAAGGGCTTCATGGCTTGAGCGGCTGCAATCGCCTCGTCGACGCTCATAGAGTAATTTGCATCCACCATGAACGCCACGTCCGGCCCAATCAGCTTGCGCACAGCCGCGATCCGCTCGATGTCTTCTTCCAACGTGGCCTGGCCGATCTTGATCTTCACCGCGTTGAACCCGCGCGCGAGGTACCCCTCGATCGACGCCAGCAGCTTCGGCAGCGGGAAGTTCAGGTCAATCCCGCCCGCATAGGCCTTGCACCGATCCGATGTGCCGCCGACAGCTTGCCAGAGCGGCTGCCCCTGCGCCTTCAGCTTCAGATCCCAAAGCGCGATATCGACAGCCGAGATTGCAAAACTGGCGATGCCGCCGCGCGCCACGTAGTGGACATGGTCCTGCATGGCGTCGTGCAACGCCGGTGGCTCGTCTGCGTCCTTGCCGATCAGGAAAGGGGCCAGATCATGGTCGATCATCGCCTTGATCGCGTGCCCGCCCTTGCCGCCGGTATAGGTATAGCCCGTGCCTTCGCGTCCGTCGGAGAGATGCACCGTTGCGGTGATCAGTTCGAAATGGGTGTGATCGCCGTGTTTTGCATCCGTCAGAACTTCGTCCAAAGGCACCTTGAAGCGCCTTGGAGTGATCTGTACGATATGCGTCACGTTGCTCCTCCCCCACAATGCTGGTCTTGTCAGATCAGCACCAGTTTGTTTTGGTATGACCAAATAGGGAACGACGTCAATGGCTAACGATCACATCAGGGAACCTTTTCCGCCTGGACAAGGCCGGGCGGCTGACATGCTTGTGCAGATCTTGGTAGATCAGATCAAAGCAGGAGCCCTGAAGGAAGGGGATGCCCTGCCGCCCGAACGGGAAATTGTCGAAACGTACGGGGTGAGCCGGACTGTGGTGCGCGAAGCGGTGCAGACCTTGGCCAGCCGTGGGTTGGTTGACGCGCGTCCGCGCTTTCGCCCGGTGGTGCGTCGGCCAAGCTACGAGACCGCGATGGATACCGTCGGTACTTTGGTATCGCAGCTTCTTGGCGAGAAAGGCGGCGTTCGCTACCTGTTCGAGATGCGCATCCTGATTGAGGCCGGATTGGTGCGGAACGCCGCCACCTCGGCGACGCCATTGGTTCTATCCAAGTTGGCGCGCGCGCTTCATGCCAACAAGCACGCCATTGAAGACAGTGATCGGTTTTATGATACGGACCGCGCCTTCCACAGAGTGTTTTACGAGGTCTCTGAAAACCCGGTAATGATCGCGACCCACAAAGCCTTTGTGGAGTGGTTGTCCCCCCACTGGGGGCAAATGGAACATCTGGCGCAGCGCAACACCGAAAATTACGAGGCGCATCAGACCATTTTTGACGCCATACAAAAAGGAGATGCGGATGCCGCTGAAACCGCGCTCCGCCGGCATCTTGAGCAGGCCTGGGATCAGGTGCGCGACACGTTTGGATAAGCGCTAGGCTGCGTCCCAAAGCGCTTCGTAGGTCGCGATGATGTCCAACATACGTGCCCGCCCAAAACTGGGGTCATGCCCGCCATGCACGGTCGTCACGGGCAGGTCCTTGAGCAGATTGAAGGTCTCGCGATAGGCCGCCACGCTCATCCCCGGACCTTCATAGATCAGCGGTCCATCATAAATCGCGTCGGCAGCAAAGAGCACGCCCGTGTCCCGTTCGAACAATCCGATGCCGCCTGGAGAGTGACCGGGCAGGTGGAGGACTTCATAGATGTGGTTGCCCAGATCGACCGTGTCGCCATGCTCCAGAAGACCGGTCGGGGGTGCCCCCGTTAGTTTATAGCTCTCCGGATCGTAGCCGTCGTACGGCAGTGCTTCGATCAGTGTCTCACCAATCGGAGGATACCCGGCGTCCAGAAAGGTTTGCAGCAGGGCGTCGGGCATGTCGCGCCGGAACAGCGATGTGAGGCCGGAAGGCTGTGCCATATCCTCGGCCTCGGCGGGGTGCACGAGGCGCGTGTCAAACTCATGCACGGCGCCGATGTGATCGATATGAGTGTGCGAAGAGACGCAGATGATTTCTTTCGACGGGTCGCGACGAAGGGTGTCGAGGTAAGGTTTGAACGGGATCACGCCCATGCCTGTGTCAAGGATCATGTCGCGCTCTGAGCCTTCCACCAGCCACATATTGGCCTGTTCAAGAACGTGGATATGCGGCTCGATGATCAAGGTTGTGTCGTCATCGATTTTGGTGGCTTTGAACCATGTCTCTGCAACGGGCAGTGTCATTTCGGTCGTCCTGATGTCTTCAAACTGTGGGGCGCGTCACCCAGGTGAGGGCAAGTCCGGGCGGCAGAACCTTGGCCAGCCAGGCGCCGAGTTCGGCCTTGAGCTGGGCCGCAACCGCCTTTCGGTTGGCCAGGTCGCACAGCCAAAAACTGGCCTTGGCCGCGCCGCGGCGCCCGAGTTCGGGGAACAGGTAGAAGCACCCGATATATGTTCCCTCAGGGTCACGCAGAATCCACGAAAACGACCGGCGTGCGGTAAACTCGCGTTCGTGCCATGCTAGGTCGATGGCGTTGCCTTCGCGGGTGAGGCCTTCTGGCCAACCGCCAAAGATGCCATCCATCAAATGCGCTGTCGCCTGAACGGCGGCCAGATCCTCATCGACAAAATCCGGCGCGAGTGGCGTCAGGCGGAACGCGCCCACGGTCAGGTCGCGCGGCAAAGCGATGTCCGAGAAATCGGGATGCGGGTCCACGTTACTCGGCCGGTTCCTTGGGTTCGCGCTTGAAGGGGTTTTCGTCCGGAACTTCGAAGTCCGGTGTGAAGACGCCTTTGGACCGGGCTTCGGACATGTAGCGGAACGCGTTGACGGACATGCGCATCAGGTGGTCGCCCGCTTTGATCGGCGGATATTTCGCCACGGTTTCCGGCGTGCGGAACTTTTCCAGCGGTTCGATGATGGCATGATAGTCGAGCCCGAAGAACAGCGGCATCGAATAGCGTTCTTTTCCAGTGTTGATCACACGGTGCTGGGTCGATTTGAACTGCCCGCCCGACCAGGTCTCGAAGATGTCGCCGATGTTGACGATGAACGTGCCGGGGATCGGTGGGGCTTCGATCCAGACATCTTCGGCGTTCATCACCTGAAGCCCGGGAGCGCCTTGCAGCAGGATTGTGAAGCACTCGAAATCGGAATGCGCGGAGATACCGGTCATGTCGCGGGTTTGCGGCATGTCGTTTTCGATATAACGGAGCAGGCGCAGCTGTGAGGTCGGGCAGGTGATGTGGCGGGTGAGGTCTTCGGTTGGAACGTCAAGCTCAAGGGCCAATGCATCGAGCATCCGCAGGCCAAGGTTGAAGATCGCGTCGTAGTAGCCTGAAATCGTGGACTTCCAGCCGGGGATATCCGGCCAGACGTTCGGCCCGGTCATGCGCCAGCCCGCGATGTAGTCGGGATGATCGGCGGGCGCTTCGTAGGACATGTCCCACGCTTCGTTGAAGTTCATGACCTTCGGGAAGTCCGATCCGTTTTCTTCGAACGGCACGTAACCGCGATGGTTGGTGGTGAAGCCGGACCAGTACTTCATTTTGAAACTGCGCGGCTTCTCGTGGAACTCCTTCGACGCGGCAAAAGCGGCATCGATCAGTGATTGCGGGACGCCGTGTCCCGTGATGTAGAAGAAGCCGGAGGTACGTGCCGCTTTGCCCAGGTCGGCGGCCACGCGCGCCTTGTCTTCCATGCTGCCCGAAAACAGCCCGCCCAGGTCGATGACCGGCAATGTTGCATCATCTACTGTCAGTGCGGTGAGTTCCGTATCGCCCGTGTCAGCCATGGCCCACATCCCCGAATGTTCGCTTGCGCGCAGCATGCACCGATTGCGCGGGCAGCGACTCTCGCGTGTCTAAGAAAGCCCATTCGATCGGGCGGGATGCCTGCAATTTAGGCATTTGCCCAAAGCGCTGACGCCTTTCGGGTCACTTTCGTTGACGCGTAGGGATGTGATGACGGCTCATTTCGCGCAGGGAAACCAAACTCGCCTGCCCGGAGGCATTGGCGAGTCGTGGGGAATTGAAAGGACATACCATGCATAAGTTGAACAGACGCGCGCTGCTGAAGTCTGGTGCCGCAGGACTTGCGGCTTCGACCCTTGCAACACCACTGATTGCACAGAGCCGCACGCTGCGTGTTGGTTCCTACGGCGGATACTTCGAGAACAGCTTCAAGGAGCATGTCTATCCGGAGTTCACCAAAGCCACTGGCATCGAAGTCGAGAGCGTGACGCAACCGAACTCATCCGACTGGCTTGTGACACTGCAACAGGCGCTCGCCGCCGGGAACGTGCCGACGGACATCTCCCTTTTTGCGCGCGATACGATGATCAAGGCCAGCCGCATTGGCGAGTTGATCGCGCCGCTCGACCTGGCGAAAGTGCCGGGTGCCAGCAATCTGGATGACTACTTCGTCTTTGAAGGCAATTCCGGTCCGCAAGGTGTGGGCGCCATGTCTTGGTTCTCGGCCATGGTCTATAACCCGAACGAGGTTGAGACGCCCGCAAGCTGGGCCGATTTCTGGGACAGCAACCTGTTCGAGGCCTCCCTTGGCCTCGGTCGCAACTACAATGCCGGTCTTCTGGACTTCACTGCCGCGACCTTCTTCGACGGTGAAGAAACCATGATGTCCAACGACGGCATCATCGCCATCATTGAGAAGATCGCCGAACTGAAGCCCAACGTCGCCCTCTGGTGGACGGCGGAAAGCCAGATGGAACAGTCGATGAAGAACGGCGACGTGGTTGCTGGGCAGTATTATCTCGACGTGGCCAACCTGATGGCGCTTGATGGCTTCCCAATCGCGCCGACCTTCCCGAAAGAGGGCAACTTGCAGGACTATGGTTCCTGGTGCCTGACCGTTGGGTCTGACAAGGCGGACGAAGCTGCGGAGTTCATGAGCTTCTCCTCCGAGCCAGCCATTCAGGCCCTGATGAGCCGCAAGATCGGGACGGCACCGCTGGTGGACAAGGACATCACCGACCTGACCGATGATGAGTTTGACTTCGTCTCAGGCGCACCTGCCATCCGCCCGGCCTATGAGGCCTATCTCGACAACGAGACGTTCATCAAGGAAAGCTGGGACAAGATGCTGGCCGAAGCCTGATCGGTCATGGCCGGGCTTGTTCTGAAGGGCGTCTCCAAAAGTTTTGGGGGCGTCCGCGCCGTTGAACTGACCGACCTGCGTTTTGCCAAGGGAGAGCTGACAGCGCTCCTTGGTCCGTCGGGCTGTGGCAAGACCACGCTGTTGCGGATGATCGCCGGTTTGGAAGAGCCAACGCGCGGTAGCATTCTGCTCGGCGACACGGATATCACGGCGCTGCCTGCCCATAAGCGCAAGTTTGGGATGGTGTTCCAAAGCTTTGCACTGTTCCCGCACTATACCGTCCGGGAAAACGTGGCCTATTCGCTGACCATCGGCGGCATGGCCAAGGCGCAGGCCTTCGAGAAAGCGAATACGCTTCTGGACACGGTCCAACTCGGTGGTTTCGGCGACCGGCGGATCGGAGAACTGTCCGGAGGGCAACGTCAACGTGTGGCCATCGCGCGCGCGCTGGCGCAAGAGCCCGACGTCTTCCTGTTGGACGAGCCGATGTCGGCGCTGGACGCAAAACTGCGCGAAGAGATGCAAGTGGAGCTGCGCCTTCTCCAACAACGCCTGGGGATCACCACCATCGTTGTCACCCATGACCAGCGCGAAGCGATGACCATGGCGGACAGCATTGTGGTCATGTCAAACGGGCGGGTAGAGCAGGTGGCGCCGCCACAGACGATCTATCACCAGCCCGCCAACGCGTTCGTTGCCGACTTCATCGGGAAGGCAAATTTCTTTGACGGCGTCTATCAGGACGGTGCGGTGCAGGTCGGGGCACAAAGTCTGCAAGCCGAGGCCGCGTTCCGATCTGGTAGCGCGGTCAAGATCGCCATCCGCCCCGAGCGAACCTGCCTCGATGATGACCCGGGCGTGAACCGTGTGCCTGCAAAGGTGCTTTTCGTGCGCGATCTGGGTCCGCTGCGCGAGTATCACCTGACGTCGGATATCGGCCCGATCGTCGTGGAATACGCTGTGGGTGAGACCGGCCCGAACCTGAATGCAGGCGACACAACCTCTGTGCGCCTTCCGCCCGAAGCGCTTCAGGTTTTCCCAAGGGCGGAAGCCGCGTGACCACGGTCGAGGATATCGGAGCGCCTGCGTCTGAAGCGGCAGAGCGCCGCCGCTCTGGTTTGTCCATGAAGCGCGGTTTGCTTGCGGTTTTGACCTCTATCATCGTTGTCTTCTGTGTCGTGCCTTTCCTGCTCGTCTTCGCAATCTCTTTTGGCCGCAAGATCGATGGTGCGGCTTGGGTCTGGGATTTCACCTTTGAGAATTATCAGCGTTTCTTCGTGGGTGTCCTCTGGCCGGACGAGGTCACGTTCCTGTATCTTCAGCAGCTGGGCTACTCGTTTTACT
>JBCBBB010000085.1:0-14081 GCA_038532095.1 Pseudomonadota bacterium | reverse complement strand
CAGGGCAACCGCTGAATCGTGGCGATTCTGGCTATGGATCACCTGCACGTTGGGCTCACGAGACAAACGCTCCACGTTCACATTGAACCGGAGTGCAATCGCTAGATGAGGGTTTTGAGCTCAGAGTGAAGTTGCTCTTTTCTGGATGGCTGTTTTCTTTGGGTCAATTTGCGGGATTGCGAACGTCTGATATCGATTTGCTGGAGCTTAGGGCAATCCGCTTAGTGGCGATGGATTGATGTCCGCTCCGTCCGCACAGCAGCTATCTTAGCTTTTGACAAAGCGCATAACGGTCCCTCGTCGTCAGAAGGTCGACTACGCGGGACCAAACGCTGCAAAATTGCGCGCCTGCGGCGCACACGATGCTTTGCGTCTGCCTCCGGCAGCCGCGTTTATGCGTATTTGGAAAGAGATGAAGAGGCTGTTCTTCCTGGCTGAAATACGGCGGGGAGTCTCTCGCAGAGAGACGGGGCAGCGCCCCAATCAAAACATCGCGTGCGCCGTCAGGCGCGCAACTTGGAAGGACGGACTTCGACCGGAGACGTCACGTCGCCAGCATTCGCAGCCCTTGGGTCACATCCGTTCGGACCGCTAGCCTCAAACCCGGCTCGTCGCCCGCGCGGAGAGCGGCGAGGATGTGGCGGTGGTAGGCGGGGGGCTTGCCCTGGCGCATGCGGCCATAAAGCTTGCGCATCGTGGGGCCGAGTTGCAGCCAGACGGTCTCGGCCATGGCCAGCATCGCCGGCGCCTGTGCGCGCAGGTAGAGCGTGCGGTGGAACTCGAGATTGCGCCGGATGAACGACACACTGTCGCCCTTCGCCACCGCTTCCGCCACCTCGTGATTGATCATGTTGAGCCGGTCAATCAGCGCCAGATGCGCGCGGGGCAGCGCTCGGCTGGCCAGTTCGGTCTCAATCAGAGCGCGAAGGGCGGCCAGTTCCTCGATCCGTTCGTTCGACAACTCCGGCGTGGCGACCCGGCCCGAGTTCGACAGGGTCAGCGCTCCTTCCGCCACCAGACGGCGCACCGCTTCCCGCGCCGGGGTCATGGAGACCTCATACTCCGCACCAATGCCACGCAGCGTCAGGGATGTCCCGGGTTCCAGCTCGCCATGCATGATGCGTGCACGGAGCGCGCGATAGACGCGGTCATGGGCAGCCGGAAGCGGATCGGACGTGCGGGTCAACATGCCATCACTGTGATCACAAATAGCGCCTTGGTCAATCACCTGCCCGGAAGCGATAGCGGTGCAGTGTGGCGCCTTCGCGTTTCAACCAGTCCCGTTCCGCGCGGTGCCCGGGGAACAGGTCTTCGACCGTGGCCCAGAACGCGGGCGAATGGTCCATATGCCTGAGATGGGCGACTTCATGCGCGGCCACATAGTCAAGCACCCGGGACGGCGCCATGATCAGGCGCCAGGAAAACATCAGATTGCCCTCGGACGAGCACGACCCCCAACGTGACCGCGTGTCTCGGAGTGTCAGGCGCCCTGCGGTTTTGCCAAGCGCACCGGCAAAGCGGTCGACAGCAGCCGCAAGCCGATCGCGCGCGGTTTTCTTCAAAAGCGCCTCGATGGCCGGGCCTTCCCGGCCGGGAGGAGCGGCAATGCACCTGCCGTCAAACCGGGCCGACTTCCCCTGCCCGGCCACCACCTGCATTTCCTGCCCCTCCACCGGGAGGGTCGCGCCAATAGCAACGGCACGCGGCATCTTCACCTTTCCGACGGCCGCTTCCAGCCAGCGCGCCTTTTCCTCGGCGAAGGCGCGCCCGACACGTTCCGGCGTTCCCGGCGGCAAGGTCAGTGTGACCCGGCCATCGAGTGAAGAAACCCGAAGCGAGATGCGCCGCGCACGCGCCGACCGCCGGAGCGCAACAGTCACGCCAGGGGCGGAAGAAAGGGTAAAGTCCTGCATCACTGGCCTTGTGCTCTTTGAAGTTGACCCTACATGGGCGGCAGCGGGCGCGAAAGGCTTTGACAGCCGCGCCCTCCTGTGGCAACTGCCGCCAAATCCGATTTCAAGAAGGACAGTGAGAGCCATGCCTAAAGAAGAATGGGGCACAAAGCGCGTATGCCCGACCACCGGCAAGCGGTTCTATGACCTGAACAAGAACCCGCCGATCAGCCCTTATACCGGGGAAGTCGTGAACCTCGACACCGGCAAGGGCAAACGCAGCCTGACCGCAGACAAATCCGACGCGGCTTCCGCGAAGAAGGAAGAAGAGGCTCTGGAAGACGACGATCTGGTCCTCGAAGATGACGACGATGACGCGGATGTCGATCTGGGCGATGACGTGCTCGACGATGATGACGACGACGACAATGTCTCGCTCGATGACATCGCTGATGTCGCCAAGGAAGACGACGACTGATTCAGATTTTGCTTGCGCGTTGCCGCGCGAGCCACTAACTCACGGGCGTTGCGGCCGAAGCAGCAACACCCGGAAGGGGCCTTAGCTCAGTTGGGAGAGCGCTTGCATGGCATGCAAGAGGTCAGGGGTTCGACTCCCCTAGGCTCCACCAAACCAATCAGCCAAATCACGGAAATCACTTAACTTTGTGAGTAGATGATTTTCCCAACAGACGTGCCAACTCACGGCTCCGGGAACTTGAGGGCTCTGCCCCGTCGCTCTCCGAAAGGCCGCCCGCTGTCTTTCAGTCAGCAAGAAACACCCCTTCATCTCTTCAAAATACGCAGAAACGCGGCTGCCAAAGGCAGACGCAAAACATCGTGTGCGCCGAAGGCGCGCAATACGCTCGAAACGGGACTGCTGTGCCCGTGAAGCAGCAAAAACCGAGGCCTTCGTGTTCGATTTCGGTTACACTGCGTGCCAACACCGAGCCGTGGAGACCCATGCCCCTTTTCTTTGCTGCCTCTCTTGGGTCCGAAGATGGTCAGAAGCGCGCGGGTTCGGCTGTCCTGGACGCGTTGACCGTCGATGGCAGGCGCACACTTCAGACCTATCAGACCGACAAGGTTATTCTGGCTTTGGACGGCGACCCCAATCACGACGCGTCATGCCTGGCCAAAAGCCCAAACGGCAACGTGATCGCCTTCGCCGGGTACGCGTATAACTTGGCCGAGGCAGGTTTGGAGCAAGGCACGCCCGACCAAACCGCACGCATCCTTCTGGCGGCTTTCGAGCAGAAAGGCGTTGCGGCGTTCAAAGGGCTGAACGGGTATTTCGCGGCGGCAATCTGGGAGGCTGAGACGCGCAAACTGCACGTGCTGCGCGATGCCATGGGACTCCACCCTGCCTTTGTCTTGGGGCGGCGGGGTGCCACCTTGGCCTGTTCCGAATACCAGCCACTTATGCGGTTCTTTGAAGAGGAAAACGCGCTCTGTCCGGACGCGGTTCTTGAATACCTTCTGGCCGGGACTGTCCTTGGTGGCAAAACATTTGTTTCAGACATTAAGATGCTCGATGCCGGGGCCGCTCTCTCCGTCCAAAACGGACGGGTCGCCACGCAGGTGTATGACCGTTTCGGCCTCGATGAACCGGTCGTGGACGCATCGCTGGACGAGCATGCAGAGGCCGTAAATGAAGCCTTTGTCAGCGGGATGAAACGCCGATTGGCCCATTTTGGACCTTCGGCCGGGCCGATCAATCTGACCGGTGGGCTGGACACGCGCCTCATCCTCTCAAGCATCCCGTCGGACGTCAGAGCGGACCTGACATGGGTCACATCCCGCAATCCCCATCTTGCAGAGGCTGAGGATACCGAGGTCATTTATGCCAAACTGGTGGCGGCAAGATTTGGGGTCAAACACATTATTCGGGCGCCGAACCCGGACCTTTCGGTGAATGACTTCTCAGACACAACGTTTGAAGCGACACGCCGATTGCCGTCGGCTGCTGTCCGCAACATCCATGGCGTTTATGGCACTGAACTGCTGGGCGGGTGTTTTCGCGCAGGTTTTGAGGGTGTCTTCGCAGTAACTGGATCGGTTGAAGAGACTGTAGAAAACCTGTTCACACCGGAATTTGTTGCGAAACTTGGGTCTCTTGACGACTTGAAGGCCTTTATATCCAGGTCCCGGGACCTTGGCATGCCCGATATGCTGCGCCCTCTTCTGGGTGGGTTCTTAACGACTTTGTACGGTGGCATGCTCGGCGGCTGGGCCGCGCCCTGGGAAAAGTTTCTTCTGTCCGAGCATTATCCGTTTCTGGACCGCGAGGTGGTGAACGCCCTGCTGCGGGTGCCACCACGACATCTGGAGAATTACGCGCTCTATGCACGCCTCTTCCTCAATCACCACCGGGTGGCGGCCGAGCTTCCGTTCCACTCTGGCGCTTGCCGGCATCCCGACCTGATGATTGTCATGCCGGGGCACGCCGATCCAGATGCAAGGGCGCGCCGCTATGGCGTATTTGCGGATCAGTTGCGGCAAACGATCCTGGCGGGCCAACGCCCCCATCTTGGGTCCATTCTCGCCAACTGGCCTGATGCGGAGTTTCTGCGCACCGATAGAGCGCAGCCTTTGACCAAGGCTCAGGTGCACCTGCTTGAACTGGAAGCGTGGCTGGGCCGATACCTTGGCTTCGACGCCGCCGCGACCCGCCCGCCTGCGCGCGGTTGAGGTCGCTTACCGTCACGTCGTTGATGGCGGATGACAACTTTCTTAGGCTCAACGCCATGGCAGACACACGAGACAGGGCGCGACGGCTGGAGGAGCTGAGCATCGAGCTGACCTCCAAATGCAACCTGACCTGTGGGATGTGCAGCGTTTGGAAAGGCATGCGGGATGGCATCCCGCGGGCGCGTGTGTTCGACCTGCTTGCCGAGGCGCGGCGATTGGGGGCCACCCGGTTTACGCCGAGCGGCGCTGAAGTTTTCATGCGCAAAGACACGGTTTCAATCCTGGAGGAAGCGGCGCGCCTTGGGTTCCGGTCGATCTCGGTTGTGACCAACGGCATGCTTATCAAGCGCCATATCAAGCGTTTGCGGGCGGTGTCGGGATTGTCGCTTCATGTCAGCATTGATGGGGCGGAGGGGGTGCATGATGCCCTGCGCGGACCGGGCAGCTACCGGTCTGCGCTTGAAGGGCTGCGGGCGTCGGTGGACGCGGGCATTCCAACAAGCGTCAAGGCCGTGGTCATGCGCCCGACATTGGCGAGCCTGACACATCTGGTCGATCTGGCTGTCGATCACGGTTTGCCGCGCATTTCGGTCCAGCCTTTTCAGCCCGAGATTGCCGGGCCGGATGAGGATCACGGCCCCTGGCAATTCACCCCTGATGCGCGGGGCGAGGTGACGGACGCGTTGTCAGCGCTCCTCGACTATGCGCGCCTCGCAGGGATTGAGGTGTTCACAGAAGCGCTTTTCCCCCACATCCCGCCTTACCTTTTCGACAATCTGCGTCCGATCCCGGAGGGCGGGTGTTTTCTGCCCTCCCGGTTCGTGCTGATTGATGGGCGGGGCGAGACCTATCCTTGCTTTTTCATGCGGGGTCAAAGCATGGGGAATGTCATGCGCGGCGTCCGTTTGAGCGACATTTGGCATGGGCCGGTGCAACGCCGCATGCAGACCATTGGCATTAAGCGGACCTGCCCGGGTTGTCTGGCCGGGTGTTCTGATGTCGAAAGCTTCGATGAGGCTGAGATCGCGGCGACGTCTTCGCGTCAGGCGGCTCACGCATAGCCCAAATCCGTTGCAAGCGGCCTGGTGATGGCCTTGATGCGCCCCGCATAGCCCACGTGCGTTCTGATCGGTTCCGTTCCGGTCAAAAGCGGGGGAAGGGCATCGCCGGACAAAAGGCGCCGGACGGTGTGCTGTAGCAATCCCGGCAACTCTTCCAGATCTTCGAGCCGCAGCTCCGCATAAGGGAGACCATTGCCCAGACCGGATTGCCGCGCGCTGGCGATGCCGCGGAGCCACGCTTCGCCATGCGCGACGGCCGTATCATCCTTGGGGCAATCCAGCATGGGATGTTCGGTAATCAGCAGCCTGGGGCGCCGTGTTTGGGCGAAAGGCGATAACGCGGCCACGCGAAGGCCCGGAAACATCTCTATGGCCAAGGCCTCGATCTGATCCAGCGTGTCCTGGCTGGTGGCGACCATTTCAAGGTTGCTCGACCCATCCGCTGGTTCAGCGATGTCCTGCGGGCGCGGCTGAAACACCGGGACCCGCCGGTGCGGCGGCGCTTCCGCGACCGCGTCAAGCTTATGCAGCAGGTTTTCCGGTGGGGGCACAATGGTCATATCGCCCGCTTGCCGACCTCCGTGCCAAAGCTTGCCCAGGTTCTCCGGCGCAAAGACGCGGCCCAGGTATTCGGCCCGGATCTGGTCGAGGGAGAGGCCGAAGTAATGCCGCAAGGTGAACGCAACATCGGGAACCTTTTCCAGGGGTTTTGTCACGGTATGGCCACCCGTTGCCATCCAATGATCCAGCGATGCGCTGGTGCGGAAGACGCGCTGTTTCGGATCGCGTTCGGCGATGCGCAGGCAGGCCTGCATGGTCTCAGGGAACGTGGCCGGATCGTGCCGGTCTTGCTCTGACACCGGGAGGAACATGACTTCTTCACAGGCAAAGGCTGTTACGTCAGCATCAGTCCAATATGCCAGATACTCCGCCAGCGGTGTGCCGTCGGGCGTGTCGATGAACTCATCCGCATCGGCATGAAGCACCCATCCCGCATCAAGGCTTGCAATGATGTCCCGCTTGAGCCGCAGTTGATGGGTCAGGTCGAAGGCCCCGGTAAACGGGTCTTCGCGAAGCTCGACAACCGCGTCCCCGGCGTTGCGCACAATGTCGCGGCTGGCATCGGTGGACCCGTTGTCGATCACGATGATGCGGGCGCCGTGCCAGGCGAGATGCTCCAGGCACCGTGCCAGCGTTGGCTCGGCATTCCGGCAGGTCAGAATAGCTGTCAGGGGAACGGTCATGAGGCGGTCCTGAACCGTTCGACAGCCGCGACGACGGGGGGCAGGACACCTGCGCGCCGCGCGTCCTCCAGGTGGCGCGCTGCGCGGTCCGAGAGCGTGGCGAGCTTTGCCACACTCAGCCAGAACGCCGTGTCCGACAGCGATCCTGCCTGGCGATCGAGCAGGGCAAGCGCAAAGGCGGCATCCCCGTTTCCAAGCGCGTCGCCGCGTGCAAACGCCGTGCGCGCATCGCCCTCGATCACCCCTTTCAGCCGTGCCTCGCCCAGAAGATATGCGGCGGCGCCATCGCCCCGATCCATCAACCGTTGCAACACCATGCCTGCCCCGCGCCGTTGGTCCGGCATGTTGCGCAGCAGGTCTTGGGCAATTTCGCGTGTCCGGTCCGGCTGTGACGATATGGGCAATCCGAGTGCTTTGAAAAGGCCGAGACGGCGCGCCAGGCGTGCGGGATGGCGATAGGCAAGGTGTTCTTCGTGTTTTCGCAGGTTGAGTTTCAAGAGCGCATCGAGACCCCGGAGCGGGATGTGGCCTTTTGCAAGCGCCATCAGGCTCATTCGGGCGACGGGCCACGCGGCGAGTGCGGTGGGATTTTCCTGCACCGCACTTTCCACATAGTGGCGCAGCGGCGTGCGCTCGCGGTAGAGCAGAACCTTCGGGACCTCAATCTGCGGGCCTTGGCGGATCAGGCCAAGAACGAGATACCAATCGTAGGCGTGGAACGACCGTTTTGGGAAAGCGGCTTGCAGCACCTTGCGCCGCGTCAAACCATACATGCGCGTTCCACCCGGTGCGGCCAGGAACCGGCGCACCCTTTCTGTTCGGGGTCCATCCAGCGGAAGGGTGCGCGGCGCGCCGGTGCCGGAACCGGTGTAAGACCAGCGCGGCAGGACAGAAACGGCGTTCGGGTGCGCACCCGCAGCGGCAAGTGTCGCTTCCAGAAACCGCGGCGCCCAGTAATCGTCGGCGCCAAGCCAGACGAACCAGTCAGAGCGCGCGGCCTTGAGCGAGACACCGAAGTTCAGATGCCCAAGCCGGTGCGCGTTTTCGCGAAGCTCGATGCGGGGGTCACCGTTTGCGGCCCGTTTGGCAACGGCGACGCTTTCGTCATCCGATCCGTCATCGGTTGCGATCAACCGCCAGTCCTGAAACGTCTGCCCTTTGATTGATGCGATGGCGCGCGCCAATGTCCCCGCGTTGTTGTAGAGGGGCATGCCTATGGTGACGGCGGGCGTCATGTCTGAACAGGTGCCAGAAGTGGACGCCGCGTGTGGGCGAGGTCGGCGATATAGCGCGCCGCCTCGTCAGCGCCGTTGGCGCGCGGCAGTCTTTTGCACGCGCCACGCAGGGCGGCCTGCATCTTGGGGTCCGAGAGGTCGAAGAGCTTCTGCAACACGTCGTAGATGTTGCCGGTGCGCGCGGCGAGCGCACAGCCCCACATTTCGGCATATGACGCGCGCAGCCACTGCTCATCCTGCTCGGGGTGTTCGTTGCCAAGAAACAGAGTGGGAAGACCGGCGGCGAGGTTCTCGTGAAACGTGTTATAGCCCGCGAGAGCAACGGCATAATCGAAAGCGTGCAGGAACCGGGCGAAGGGGAAGGCGGTCAGGACCGTCACGTGATCCGGCACGTCGAGCTTCTGTGTCCCGATTTGCCAGGCACCCAGTACGATCTGTGGTGGGTCGCTCTGGATGTCGCGGGAGAGTTTCTCGAAGATCGCCTCGCGGAGCGGCGCGAGAGGTATGTTGTTGCCCGAGCCGAGTTGCAGGAACACCGCCGGTCGTTCGGGATCAAGGTCAAGAACGGCGCGGGCTGCTCCACGGTCCAAGGCTTCCCCGTGTTGCAGATACCCGATGGGAGCGACGCACTTGCTGTCCCGTCGCCGCTCCACCGTCAGGCCCCTGTCGAAGGCGGCAGCGATCTCTCCCGGTTCGATGACGGCGTCGAACGCCTCTTCATGTTCCAGAAAATGCGCTCCGACATCTGGCGGCCACATCGCGCGCCGAAGCCAGATCGACCACATGTCCGGAAAGGTTTGCGCCGCGTTGATGAACCCCTTGTAAGGCACATTTGCATCCAGAACGGCCACGCGCGGACGATAAAACCCAATGATTTCAGTCAGCTCGCTCTGGAGTGTTTCGTGCCAGGTTTGCTCTGGCATGCCGCTGCTGCGAAAGAAGGGCACGTGTTCCGTCATGATCCCCTCGCGCCGCGCGACGCTGAAGGCGCGTGACATCGACACAACGACAGGCTCGGCTGTGTCCCGGTGACGGCGGGCGCAGGCCAGAACGCGTGTCAGGTGCCCCATGCCGATGCCGTTCGACGTGAAATAGAGAACGCGTGGTTTCAACGCTTGCGAGGTCGCAGGGGTTGCCAGGTCGTTCGCCGGAGCGCCGATCCGTTCTTTGACACGGGCCACGGCGACTTGCGGAGAATAGGTTTCGCGCACGAAGTCGACAGCGATCCGCGATTGCCGAACATAAGTCTCCGGCTCCGCGTGATAACCGCGTACAATGTCGGCAACCTCGTCCGGTTTGCAGTAGATCGCGCCTTCCTTGAACACGGGCTCGAAGTCGTGTGGCAAGAGGCATATCGCGCCCGAGGCCATCGCCTCCAGGATTGAGCGGCCAAACGCCTCCACCCATTTTGAACTGTGAAAGTAGGAGAAGTAGTCGATGCCACGCAGGAAGGCGTCCACATTCTCGCTGTTGAAAGGTTTGATGTCCCAATTGCTCGGGATGTCGCGAAGACCGTCCACAGACCGAATGTCGAACCCCATCAGTTGAACCTGAATGTCTTCGTCCACCGGGTAGGCCGCGTGCATCTCGCGTGGCGTATCGGGCCATTTCAGCGGTGAGGGTCGGCTATGGCGCCCGACCACGGGGCGACCTGACAAGGTACCCATGCGCGGGCCGCCAAACATATCCACATCGACGATGTTGACCCAGTCTGACTCTGTCAGTGGCGGCGGGTTTGGCATCGACTTGAACTGCGCGCGCACCTTCGGCCCGACCGGTGCCCAGCCCACCGGGGCCGGCACGATGGCCTCCAGAACCCGGCGTATCTGCGCCACATCGTATTCAGGCGTTCCGTCGGCATCGAATGGTGGATGATGGACGATCAGAACAGCCTGGTCCGCGAACAGCTTGAGACCGGTCAACGGCAGCGTCTCGAACACGGCGGGGTGATGCAGGCAGGCCAGCCGCGCTTTCACGGCCTGTCCGGGTTTGGCAAGGATGGCGACGCCTCTGTCGATCAGTTCCGCGATCACCGGGTTGAACGATCTTGTTTTCGAGAGGAAACTGTTCGCAACAGCGATCAGGGCGACACGGTATCCCGCCTGCGTGAGCGCCGTGATTTCCGATGCGATTGCAGTTGAGGTGCCCCCTGGAAAGCGGAAGTCTCCGACGAAGACGACATCTGTTTCCAAAGTGTCCACTCTGCGCATCCTGCTGAAATCACTTGTGCCAATCTTGATTTGATGTCTGCCTAGTGTCCAGAGACGAAGCCGGTCCCGGGGGGTGTGGCCATGTTTGGAAAACTGAAGGACGCGATCGAAGCCGGGCGCACTGCCGTCTCAGACGCTGAGAGTGCGGCTGAAATCGAAAACCTCAGCGCGCTTTTGATCCTCGACGAGCTTGGTCCCACGGCAGATGCCGTGCGCACCCGTCATATCGAGGCTGCAAGTGCCGCCGGGCAACGCCCCTTGCTGGTTCTGGGACCGGAGGCGGAACTGGAACATGCAGACCTGAACCTGCTGTGCGAGTATCTGCCACGCGCGCAGGACCTCGCCGCATCGACAGGGCACCGTCCCGATGCCGTGCAGACGTATCGGCTGCGGCGCTTGTCCTTCATTCTTGAGAAATGGAGCGTGTCGGAATGCCGTTGGATTGGACCAAGTGCTGCCGATCTTGTTGACGCGTGGCGTGCCAGCGCCCGTGCCGAGGTCCCGAATGTGACCTTTCTTCCGGCACATTAGCGTTAAAACGCCTGCGCTTCCGCGTGATTTTTGCCGAGACTTGTGCCTTAATGCAGTCAGCGGTTTGTAAATTGTTCCCAAATTTTGATTCGATTTGCCGGTTGGGAGGGGCATATGGCCAAGAAATTTTCGAAATGGGCGATCTTTCTTCGTGCGTTTTTTGTGTCGTTGCTTGCGATGCAGCCTGCAAAGATGGGCAGCGCACAATCCAGCGAAGACCAGGCTTGGAATTCAGCGGTGCAGTCTAATACCGAACAAGCCTATCATGATTATCTGTCGCAATACCCTGCGGGCGCCTATGTGCGTGACGCCATTCTGGCGCTCCAACGGTTGGGTGCGATCCGCGGCGGCGTGCCGACACGCGGATTGAAAGGCGAGCCTTCAACGGCCAGCTCGGGCGGGAGCCTGTACTGATGAAGCGCATGCATGTTCTTGCCCCGCTCGCCTGTGTCGCCCTCGTCGCCTGCGCGCCGAACGATGGTGTGACCTTTCTTAAGCAACCGGACGCCACACCGGATGCGACGGTGAAGCTTGCCCCAGGCACCACGACCACTGACATCGCCAACAAACTGCGCGCGATGGGGTTCGGGATTGGTCGGGTCACGGATACTACTGTCTCGGCAGCGGGGCGTGGGGGCGCCTTCGTGAACTGCGGCCGTATCCGCCAGACCCGCGATGGCAACTCATCGATCTATCCGGCATCAACGCCCCTTTCGGTGCTGTATTCCGAGGACGACACCCAAAAGTTTCTAACGCGCCAGATCGCCGTTCTGACCCGCGCTGATGTCAGCTTGTCCGGCACAGAAGCGACGGTCAGCGAGCGTCACGAGATCACGATGCTCTGGACCGCGTCTGACGGCACAGGCATGAAGCGTGAATCGAAGGCGGTTGATGGCAATGAAACCGTGACCTTCGAAGATGGCACGAAATGTGCCACAGGGACGCTCATCGCCGAAAACCTGAAGTAAACGCGTCAGTCGAGCCCGTTGCGGTCTTCTTCAAGCGGCGGCAGATCGGGCCATATCCGGCGGGCCGCGCGTTGCATGGATGTCCCGTAACCCTGAAACGTGGCGTCCAGCCCTGCGGCATCGGCTGCAAAACGGTCCCAGAACAGACCATCGGGCCAGGGTGACAACATCGCCTTGAGCGCGCGACTTTGCGCAGGCGAGAGCGCTTGAACCGGTATCCCGGTGGCCAGACGCGTGGCTCTGGCTTCTGGTCCAAGCACCTTCGGCACGTCATTCGGCGTGTCCAAAAGGGGTTCATGTCTGTTCCAGGCTTCGGTTAATGACAGGTCGTTCCGCAGAGCGTGGAGCGCACCGAGACACCACCAGACGCCGTTTAACACATCGGGTCCAAGCGACGCGGCCAGGGCTTGGCGATTCTGGGTCTCTTTCACCTCCGCCGAGGTGTTCGAGCAGGAGCGGAAGCCATGTTCAAACGCGCTTTCCGGGGTTGCATTGCCGTACAACGCACCGACGCGATAGGGAAAGGTCAGCCGGGCGTGCGGGAGTGCGGAGGCATCGTCCAGGCACCGGGCCGGGATAAGGGTGGCCACATTCCCGACGAACAAACCGGTGACATGAGACCGTGCGAGGAACCCAAGCGGCACGTCTTTGCCCAGACAGTCCGGCGGAACCCAAAGCGCGGCGGCCTTTTCGTCCAGCGTGACATGTGGGCCGACGACCAGAACAGCGGAGGCCGCCCTTGCCAGATCGCGCGCGGGTGCCAGCGCCTGTTGGGGCGCGCACCAATGTTCAGACAGAAACCCGACTGATGGGGCGCTGTCGCGCTTTTGGCCAAGTCGCAGAACCGGGAATGCGCCCAGAAAGCTCATGTGTCTGCGTCGCTCGGGGCGAAGCCACGTTCGGCAGACAGGTCGATCAGGCGCAGTATCTCTTCTTCGTCTGCGGTCTTGCCCGCCTTTCGCATGTGCATCGCCAGGTGGTGGGGCGCGAAGGCGCAACCCAGAGCCATGGCACGCCGCAACAGCATCTCGGCGTAGCTTTGGTCGGGGGCATCAACGAGCTCTAGCTGATGCAGCCGCGCCAGGTTCGACAGACCGGACGGGCGCAACAAAAGCCCGGCATCGCTGAAAAGCTGTTCCGCCGTCGCGATGTCGATGGATGTCCCCCGCCCCTTTTGAAACGCGCGTCCAAGCGCATCGAGGTTTTCAAGCGCACGCATGGCGGGGAACCCACGCGCTTCGGTCATCATGCGGCTGGCCTCGGGTGGAAGATCGGCCATCGGGATGTCCAGCACATCGGAAAGCGCTGTGCCAAGCGCCACCACCTCTGCCCGAAGGCGATCCGCGTTCCAGTCCATACCGCTGACCGGGCAAAAACTGCCCCCACGCCCAATGCGGCTGCGGATCGTTTCTTCCCAAAACCGCTGAAACCAATCGTAATCATGGGTGACGCGAATATCCCAATCCTGCCAGGTCTGCTCGGCCCAAAGCCCGAGCCGCGCGCCGTAAAGGACCCAATCCCCGAGGCGGGCCTGCGTGCCGAGGGTGCACCAGATGGTGAGGATTTGCTGAAGCTCTGCCGTATTCGACCCGCTGCGCATCTCCATGTCGCGCAGCAACCACGCCAGAAAGCTGGTTTCCCGGAACCCGGCGCGAAAGGCGTGGAACGGTGTGCGGGCCGGATCGGTCTCGGAATGACACCCCGGCATCAGGACGATGCGCGAACTTCCGGGTTTGATCGACCCGATATCGGCGTCGAGCGACACGGTGTCGTCCGCGGCGGCTTCGTGAGAACGCATGCCGCGCGCCAGCCCCTGAGACCAAAGCTTGAGGGAACCGTTGCCCGAAACAACGCCGTTCACCACATTCCGGCTCTGCCAGTCGAGGCGGAAATTTGGGCTGAGATAGGCCTTTGGGATGCGCACATCAATGACGCTTGGCAACAGCCTTGTGTCCGCATCGACGGTCAGAAACCGTGGCGTATCCGCGGCCTGCGCGGCGGCGACATGACAGGCGTTCAGCCCTTTGACGCCATGCACGCGTTTTGCATCCGGTCGCAGGACAAGGAGCTCTTCCCAGGCCTCATCCGCCCACGGTTCGTCGTACGACATGTAGACGACCGGAAAGTCAGACAGGGCAACCGAGGCGGTTGGCTGCGCCGCGCGCCGGGCCATTACTGGTGAACGAGGTCGAAGTCGAGCAAGCCGTATTGCGCGATCCAGTTCTCGGCAATCTGTTTGCCTTCGTCTACTT
>JBCBBB010000084.1:0-14097 GCA_038532095.1 Pseudomonadota bacterium | reverse complement strand
CGCCCGAAGAAGCCACCAGCGCGGAGGCAGAGGCACCCGTCACGGCACTCACGCCCGAAGAACGCGCAGAGACCATCGACGCGCTGAAAGCCGCGATGGCGAAGCTGGAAGACCAACAGGGGGAAACCCCGTTCATTCTGCCTTCGGTTGACCAAAACGCCGTCGCCGCCGTCGTGCAGGATTGGACCGGCATCCCAACCGGTCGCATGCTCTCCAGCCAAACGGAACGCGCATTGGCCTTGTCTGCAACGCTCACCGAACGCGTGGTGGGTCAGGATCACGCGATGGAGATGATCGCCAACCGCATGCAAACCGCCGCCGCAGGTCTCAATGCACCGGAGAAACCGCAAGGTGTGTTTCTACTCTGCGGGCCCTCCGGCGTCGGCAAGACCGAAACCGCGCTGGCGCTGGCCGAAACCATCTATGGCGGCGAACAAAACCTCATTTCCATCAACATGAGCGAGTTCCAGGAGGCGCACACCGTCTCCACGCTCAAAGGCGCGCCGCCGGGCTATGTCGGCTATGGCAAAGGCGGCATCCTGACCGAAGCCGTGCGCCGCCGCCCCTATTCGGTGGTGCTGCTCGACGAGGTCGAAAAAGCCCACCCCGATGTGCACGAGATCTTCTTTCAGGTCTTCGACAAGGGCATGATGGATGACAGCGAAGGCCGCCGGATCGACTTCAAGAACACACTGATTCTGCTGACCTCCAATGTGGGTTCGGATGAAATCATGGCGATGACCGACAACGGCTCCAAACACGCCGATCAGGACGATCTCACCGATGCTCTGCGCGCGCCCCTGCTCAAGGTCTTCCCCGCCGCGCTTCTGGGTCGCGTCGTGACGATTCCGTATTACCCGCTGTCGGACGATATGATCGAAGCCATTGCAGGCCATAAACTGCGCAGCATCGCCAAGCGCCTCGAAGCGGAACACGATGCCGAGCTTGTCCTTGGGGACGGGCTGATGGACGTCATCAAAGCCCGCTGCACCGAGATCGAAAGTGGCGGACGCATGATCGACGCCATCCTGACCAACACGCTCCTGCCTGAACTCAGCCGCCAAGTCCTGAACCGGATGCTGGAGGGCGCGCCCCTGACACAGGTCACTGTCAGCGGCAGCGACAAAGGTTTTTCATATGAATTTCAATAGTTTCTTCAATTCCTATGACGGCGAGGCACCATGAGCTGGATATCTTTCACCGGACTGGACGGCGAACCTTGGCAGGTCAATCAAGACGGGCTTTACCTGCTGGCGCGAGCGTCCGTCCGGGCCGAACTTGCCCGCCGTCACACGCACGAGCATCGCAGCGGCGAAGGCTGGTTCGACGGACCGGAAATCATCGAAATCCATACTGAATGGGGCACCGTCAATCGTGAAACTGACCAACGGGCCGCCGATCTCTATCGCAGCCTTGCGAGTGCCGCGATGGCCAATCCCGAGAATGCGGCCCGCAACCTGGCCCTGATCCTCGAAGAGACACGGCGCAACCAGAACCACCTGCGCGACATGCAACGCAACACGCTGCACAGAAACTCGGAAAGTGTCAGCCGACATGTGTCGAACTGGCAAACAGCTACGGATATCACGCGCTTTGTCCGAGATGCATCATGGACCACTCTCATCGTTCTGTCGGCGCTTCCGACGGGCGGCGCAACGGCAGCGGGTGGGGCGGCGGCATCCGGCACCGGCGCGCTGGCCCTTTCTACAGGTGCGCGGGTCACTGCGCTTGGCGTCGGCTCGATCGGGCGTGGACAGGCCACCTATCAGGACACAGGCAATGTCGGCGCAGCGGTTGTGTCGGGGGGTGGCAGCTTCATTACCGGCGCGATGGGCTTGCCAGCCCCGGCAGGCGCCGCAATGAGCAGCGCCAACCAGGCTGTTCTCCTTGGCCTTCAAACGGTAACAGCTGGCGGGTTGGCCGGTCTTCAGGGCCTGGCCGAAGGAAAAAGCGGTGAAACGGCAGCTTGGCAAGCGGTCAGTGCCGCTGGCTTCAACCTTGCTGGTGGGATGATTTCCAACACGCAGGCCTTTGCCAACATGAGCGTTCCCATGCGGTTCACGGTTCAGATGGCGACGGACTCAGCAGGTAGCGCCGCCAACTCCGCGATAGGAGACACGACAGCCGCAAGCCCGCCGCCCCGAACGACAGGGCGCCTGACCTTCGGCGGCGTGCCGCCCCAACCCTCCGGCGATGCCGCGCATATCCAAGACACGGTCTTGCGCCCCCACTGACACAGGACCCGTTTATGCGACATTTCCTCATGGCTCTCACGCTTCTCTCGATGACCGGCGCGGCAACGGCGCAGGGCGGCGGCATCACGGTTGAACTCAACAAGCTCGAAGCGTCCGAGACCGGGGCCTGCCGCGCGTTCTTCCTGTTTCGAAATGGCACCGGGGCGACATATGAGGCCTTTGAGATGTCGATCGCTGTCCTCGACACCGATGGCGTGATCGATCGGCTCTTATCGATTGACGCAGCCCCCCTGCCCGTCCAACGCACCACGCTCAAGCTCTTTGAGGTCCCCGAGATCAGCTGTGACCGGCTGTCGGAACTGATCGTTCATGATATCCCGGCCTGCAAAGCGGAGAATGCCGAACCCGAAGACTGCTACGCCCTGGTGGATTGGGTCAGCCGTACCAACGTCCGGCTTGGGCAATAAGCGATGTCGGACCTGCCGATCACCGGTATCGGAACTCCGATATTGATCCTTCTCGTGATCCTGTCTCTCATCTCGATTTCCATTATCATATTGAAAAGTATAGGTTTTTTTGGATCGCTTTCCAATCAGGACAACCGCGAAGCCGCCCTGGTGGCGCTAAGATCGGACGACCAAGCGTCCGCACGGCAGAAATTGGGTCCACCGAAAACAGCATCCGACCGGATCGCGCTCACGGCGTTCGACGAAATCGAAAGGAACCATACAAGCGGTTTGGAGACCGCGCTTGAGATTGCCGGAAATGCTGAAGCGCGGGCCGCCTTCCGACACATCCGAACGCTTGAGACAATCGCCATGGTTAGCCCGCTTCTGGGCCTTCTGGGCACGGTGCTCGGCATGATCCAGGCCTTTCGCGACCTCGAAATGGCCGAAGGGGCCGCGAACGCCGCTCTGCTCGCTGGCGGCATATGGCAGGCCTTGCTGACGACGGCAGCAGGTCTGATCGTTGCCTTGCCTGCGGCCGCTGCGGCGGCCCTCCTCTCGGCGCGCGCCGAAACCATCGTGTCTGATGTCGAGACAACAATCGCGCGCATCCTCTCCGCTCTGGCAGGCAGGTCGAACCCGTGATCCGGCTGGCGCGACAATCACGCCCCCTGCCCGTCATTTCCATCATTCCGCTTGTGGACGTGCTGCTTATTCTGCTGGTGTTCTTCATGGTCACGTCGACCTTCCTCGACCTCGACATGCTGCCCATCTCGCCACCGGAAGGCCAAGCCGGTGCAGAGCCCTCCGACAGCCGGACGGTTCTGATCCGCGTATTGCCCGACGGCACGCTCGCCATTCGTGGCCAACGCATCGCGCCTGACGGCATTCAGGCCGTCCTTGCCCAACACGCCGATGCCCGTGTCCTGTTACTGCCCTCACCGCAGGCCGATGTGCAGGCCTTGGTCCGCGTTCTCGATGCGGCGGCGCTACTCGGCCTGTCCTCCGTAAGCGTGCTGCAATTCGGCGATGCGCCATGACGCGTTTGTACCGGCCAGCACAAAAGCGCCCTGCCGAAACCATCGTCGCGCTGGTCGATGTGGTGTTCTTTCTGCTGGTGTTTGCGTTGCTGATCGGTCGGATGGACGCCACTGCCCCCTTCGATCTGACACCACCAGAAGCCACCAGCGGCGTTGATATGCCCTCAGGCGGCCTCACAGCCGCTGTGAGCGCCGATGGCACCTTGGCGCTGAATGGCGAGCCAATGAGCCGAACAGCGCTTCTCAGGGCCGCCGAGCGCGCCATTGGCGCTTCTCCCGAGATACGACTGCGCATCAACGCCGATGGGCGGACTGCGCTCCGCCACGTGCTTCCACTCGCCAGCGACCTGAAAGAGGTTGGCGTGCGCGAGATCGTGTTGGTCGTTACACCGGACGCAGGATGAAGCCCGGCGCCGCCAGTTGGACCGTGTCGGCTGTGCTGTCGGTTACCGTTCATGCCAGCGGCGCAGCGCTGTTGCTGGCCTTGTTGCCGACAGACCCGGTTGAGCAAGGCGGGACGCCCGAAAGCGCGCTGGCGCTCGACACGTTGAATGTCCCCAGAAGCGCCGCGTCGCAGGCATCGCCTCAGATTGAAACGGCCAACCCGGGCGGGCTCAGCTCCGACAGCTTGGGCACGCGCCCAATTCCGAAATCCATCGTGAACGCGGGTGCGCTTGAGGCCGTTTCGCCCGCCACCAGCACGCCCGAACCAACGGACCTTCCTGCGCTCACCGCGTCCGGCGTGGCGCTGAACGACATAGGTAACCAAAGCACAAACATAGCGCCCGCTGCGTTGACCGAAGCCAAACAACTCATCGCCCAAACTGGTGCAAACACAGATGCCCGCCCTCTCCCATTGAACAGGTTTCGCAGCGAAACCACCTTGCAAGAACCACTGACGATTGAAACGCCCAACAGCGCTTTGCCAACTGAGACAACGACACCGCAGTCCACCACAGGCTTCGTTCCCAAAGCGACCAACCTGACGGCGCTCGCCGCCCGCGCCCGCACCGAAACCCCCAACCAGCCAACACTTGCGCCTCAACGTGCCGTCGGCGCGACGGCTTTAGAAAATGCACCCAAGGCTGCAAAGCTCCGTTCAAGCCCTGTCACGAGCGAGGCCACCTCACCCGTTCTTGCGTGGTCCGGCACGCTCACCGTCGCAGTCGAACAGGACGTTCTGGAGGCCGCCGCCGCCCTCAGATTGCCGACAGCCGGCGCAGCCGGATTGCGAGACGCATTGAGCGCCCGTTTGACTGACGTCGAATGCGCGCGCGTGCAAACCGCTTACGACCCGGAAACCGGTTCCGTCGACCTTCTGGGCCACGTCAGAGACGAAGCTGACCGCGCCCGGCTCGTGTCGTCGATATCGACCCAGCTGAACGACGCGTTGCCCGTTAAGGACAGGTTGCAGCGTCTCGCCTCTCCGCAATGTGACGTCCTGGTACAGTTGGCCGACATGCCCTTGCCTCAGTCAGTTGAGCAGTTCCGAAACCCGCTGATCATCGGCGCTGATTTGCAGGTGCGGAACTATACATTCCAGAGCGGCCAATCGATGTTCTTTGAGCTCGCGGGCGCAGATTATGATGGCTGGCTATACCTCGATTACTACGACTCCAACGGCCAGGTGCTCCACCTTGCTCCAAACGAGTTCATCACGCCTTTCGTAATCGAAGCGGAACAGCGGCTGGTGTTTGGTGACGGGTCCGACCAAGACCCCGCAAAGGGCAAGTTCGAGCTTCGTGTCAGCCCTCCCTTCGGTCAGGACATTGCAGTGGCGATGGTGGCCAGCGAGCCCTTGTTCGATGTTTCGCGACCTCTGGTGGAACCCGCCGCGCCGTATCTTGACGCGCTTTTGGACCGACTTGAAAACCTTCGTCAGACGAAACCCGATTTCAAGGGTGAGTGGATATACCTCTTTGTGACAACAGAACCGTAAAGGACCAGGTTTCGCTGCGAAACCTCACGGCGCAAAATCGGGGTCGAGCTCTGCCCAGAAGGATTGAATGGCCTCGGCGTTCAAAGGCGACATCCACCCATGGCGGTCAAAATCATCCCGCGCAACCGCGTCTGTCAAACCGCTCAGGAAAAGGCGCTTATCGGCATCTCGCTGTGTCGGCGACCGTCTTTCGACGGCCTCTTGAACCGCCCGCAACCGTGCCGCACGCTCTGACGAGATACCGGCTTTTTCCGCTGGTTCGGCTTGAAAATCCCGCTGGATCGCTGCTGCAAGATACTTCTCTGGGCTACGCACACCATCCTGGCGCTCCACCAGTTCGAGTTTCTCGGCAACGAACGCCTCCCCATGTTCCGACAGCCATTGTCGAGACAGCCGATCGCTCAACCCCATGGCGCGCAGACGTTCATAGACCGAGCCTTTGCGCAGCCCTTCGCCATCATCCAGATCAAGCATTGCGAGTTGCGGGTTGCGCTTGATGCGAAACCGGATGTCACTCACCGACCGGCCTTGTTTCCGGGTCTCGGGAACGATCTGGATATCGCTGACCCGGTTCACTTCCGCCACCGCAGGTTTGATGATCTTTGCGTTCAAATGCTTAAAAGTCAGATAATACTCCGAACGCTCAACCCCCATCAAACGACGGAAGACATCAAGCGGCCACCATCCCGTGGACCCGGTGTTGACGAACCGAAAGCAGTTCTCATAAAGCGCCAGCGCATGGCCGCCCGTGAACTGCCGCTGAATGTTCAGATTGATCAGCGCGAACACTTTCGGGTCGTGAAGCTTTTCGGCGAGGGCAGGGGAGTAGGCATAGTCGCAGACACCCTCCTTCAACTTGGCGAAGGCCAGAAGCGAGGACACGCCCCATTCCTCCCGACCTTTTTCGTCGAGCATGTTCCACTCGGCAACCGTTTCGGCGAGACCTCTCAACGCGGTTTTGAGGGTATCGGTGTCGTTTGAGTTATACCCGATCATCAGACACAACGTGCGCGCATCGATCCGATGGCTGCGTCGGGTGGTCAGTGTATCGTAAGCGTTCAACAAAAGGACGTTGGACAGCTTGCGCTGTAGAAGCGTCAGCTTGCCCGAAACGTGGATCGCGGCAACGTGCTTTTTCACACTGTCCCGCCGCAACGCGCCAGTGAGGGCGTCTTTTGGAATGGGTTCCATGACCTGCTCGATTCTCTTTTTGGATACAGTACCCTAAAAGGTACCCTAAGAGAAGCGCGGGCTTGGGTACCCGTATTCAGGATTGGCCTCATACCTAAAGGTACCAACATACGGGAGCGGCGGCACACACAGAAGACGCGTAAGACGCAAAACAGTGTCTAAACCAGTGTCAGATTCGGTTTCCTGAGTCTGGATACCTGAAAACCTGAGAATCAGTGCCGATTGTCCCGCATGATGGTACCTATCGTCCTGAAGCCGGGTACCTGTCATCCTGCGTCCAGGTGCCTGAATGCAGGTAATCCACTGTAATTATTATGTTACTTGAACCCAAACCTAGCTAAAGACTCAAAAGATAAACAACACGAGGTGTGCTTTTTCTTCTGAAGAGAGGAACAGGGATTCTCTTTTGATGCATCGTGTGCGATATTCATAGCAACATCGCGAAAAACAGCGAACATAAGAGGGCAGCAATGGCAGGCAAGGACAGCACGCTTCCTCCCTATTACAACTTGGACCCTGCGCAAGCGGCGCGCAAGCTAAGCGATCCGGTAACCACGGCGCGCTTTGCCAAGGCCGCCGCATTCGCCGCAAAGGGACGAGAGGACCTGGCCAAGCGCGGGTATGCGCCGGATGGCCAGAAACGGCTTCGACGGTTTTCAACCTGGGAAATCTGTCGCTACCTGATCCCGTTGGCTCCTGCGCATTTCCGGCGGGTCCTGAAAGCCAACCCGAACCTTCCGCAGGGCACAGGGGAGGGCGGGTCGAAGTGGTTCACGCTTGAAGAAGTCCTGACGCTGAGGTCCCACTTCGCCGCGGAGGGCGCGGCGGGGCGCGAATACATGCCATACAGACCCAAGGGCCAACCGGCCAAGGTGCTGGCTGTGGCGAATTTCAAAGGCGGTGTTGGCAAGACCTCCACCTGCGCGCATCTGGCGATGTCGGCGGCGCTGGACGGGTACAAGGTTCTGGTCGTTGACCTCGACAGCCAGGGCTCGATGACGTCGATCCTTGGGGGGACCGTTGCGGACGAATGGCAAACTGCTTTTCCGCTGATGGCGAAACACTTCGCGCGGCATCTGGAAGAAGAAAACCGGGTGCGCGATGCGGGGGGTCAGCCGATATTGCCGTTGGACGAGACCCAGACAGAGGCGTTGAAGGTCACGGCCGCTGACATCATCCAAACGACCCATTGGCCCAATATCGACCTGATCGGCGCGCAACTGAACCTCTACTGGGCCGAGTTCCAGGTGCCCGTCTGGCGCATGCAGCTGCGCTCCTGGCCGCTCTGGGACGCGCTCCAGGGCTTTCTGGAGGATGAGGGCGTTCTGGATCAGTACGATCTGATCTTCCTCGATACGCCGCCTGCGCTCGGTTACTTGACGATTAATGCACTTTCTGCGGCAGATATTCTGCTGGTGCCGCTTGGCGCGTCCTTTTTGGAGTTTGATAGCACCGGGCGGTTTTTTGACATGCTGTATTCCACATTTGCCTCCATCGAAGACGGTGAAAACCGGGTGCGTCTGACCGAAGGACTGCCCGAGATCCGGTTCGAGTGGGACGCTGTGCGCGCCATCATCACGCGGTTCGATGCGCAGCAGCAGACAGATCTGGCCAATGTGGTGCAGGCCTATTTTGGGGATTTCATGACGACATACCGACAGGAATTCACCGCGATGGTGGGGCAGGCGGGTGAACAGGTGAACGGGATCTATGAGGCCGATTACCGGGAGTTCAACCGCGAGACCTACATACGCGGGCGCGAGACGTTCGATCTGACCTGGGGTGAGGTGAAGGAAATCATTCTGGGCAGTTGGTGGCGGGATGCCGCGATGAGCGAGGAGGGCAGGGCAGATGGCGAAGCGCAGGAAGCTTGAGGCGCCAAGCGCAGCGGCGCTGGATCAGATCGAGGCCGAGTACCAGCAAGAGAGAGACGGTGCGCGTCGGTCGGTGGCGCCCATTGCGCAAGTTGCGGGTGAGGCGGCGTCAGAAACGGAGGTTTTGGGCGTGGAGACCCGGGCCAAGCTGGCGGAAGCGGATCTGTACCTGGAGGCGCAGGCCAAGGGGCTGGTCTTGCGGGACATTCCGATTGACGAGATCCGGATCGATGATCTGGTGCGCGACCGGGCGGTGATCGACCGGGACGAACTGACGGAGTTGCGGGCCTCCATCGTGAAGAACGGTCTGCGCCTTCCGATTGAGGTCTATCGCCTGCCGGAGGCGGCGGACGGGCGCGTCTATGGGCTGATCTCGGGGTATCGGCGCATGCTGGCCTTTCAAGAGGCGCTGAGTGCCACCGGCCTGGATCAGTTCAAGAGCATCAAGGCGATTGTGCGGGACAGGGCGGACAGTGCAGGTGCCATTGCGGCGATGGTGGAAGAAAACGAGATCCGGGCGGATCTTTCCCCGTTTGAGCGCGGGCGGATTGCTGCGCTTTCGGCACAAAGTGGTGTCTTCGTGAATGTGGAGGATGCCGTTGCGCAGCTGTTCCCGTTCAGCTCCAAGGCCAAACGGTCGAAGATCCGGTCCTTTGCGCGGATTTTTGAGGAGCTGGGCGATCTCTTGCAGTTTCCGGAAGCGTTGAGCGAGCGCCAGGGTTTGGCGGTCGCGACAGCGCTTCGGGCCGGCGCCGATCTGGACTTGCGGGATCTGCTGGCCACTCGCACGGTGGAAACCAGCGAGCAGGAATGGCGCCTGATCGAACCCGTGCTTCAGGCGTTCAAGGACACGCGAAAAGACCCCGCTCGGGGTGGGCGCCCTAAGGCGGACGCAAAGAACACAGCGGCCGAGGTTGTGGACACGCCGCGCGGGGTGAAAATCCAGTGGGAGCCCTTGAAAACAGGCGGGTTTTCCCTGCGTCTCACCGGCGATGTGGACCCGGATGAGATGCGCGACCTTGTGCGGCTCATGCAAGAACGTCTGCGGTAGGGCAGGGGGCTTTGACAAAGTTTGCCATAATGCCCATCTTACCGGCAGGAGGATCGCGCATGGCCACAATGAACATATCCCTGCCGGACCAGATGAAGACCTGGGTCGAGGATCAGGCGAAGGACGGGCGCTATAGCAATGCCAGTGATTATGTCCGCGCGTTGATCCGGCGCGACCAGGAACGTGAGGCCGCTGTCGCCGCGTTCCAGACAGCGATTGACGAAGGGCTGGCAAGTGGCCCGGCCCACCCGTTTGATCCCGTCGCGTTCCGCCAGCGGATGCAAACCCGGAATGGCGCATAAAGGCCTCGACCTGCGGCTCAGGCCCGCGGCCGAGACCGATCTGGAAGCCATTTGGACCTATTCCGAGCGCAGATGGGGGGTGGCGCAGGCGGAGCGCTATCTTGGCGATGTGTTCTCAAGCTTTGAGCGGCTTTGTCTGTTTCCAGAACTGGCGGCAGAGCGCTCCGAGTTCACGCCACCGGTCCGGATCCACCCGAGCGGGCGCCACGTTATCGTGTACCGGATCGAAGGTGAAACGCTTGAGGTCATCCGTGTTCTGGGCGCGCAGCAGGATTGGATGCGCGCACTCGCGGCGCTGGATTAAGGCTGAACCTCGATGACAACGCGAAAGCCGACATTGGCCTGTCGTCGGTCCAGCGGGATGGCCACGCGATAGGACGAGCGCAGATTCTTCAATGGATCATCCCAGGACCCGCCTTTCAGGACACGGCTGCCACATTGCCCGGTCAGTCTTGGCGTCGCGTCGGCGGGTGCCGCCTGATGCGTCGGGTTCCAGCAATCCGCAGCCCACTCCCAAAGATTTCCGGTGATCCCGGCCAGCCCAAAGGCGTTGGCAGGCAGGTCGGTTGTCGCCGCAATCGTTGGCATACCATCACTGCAAACGGTATTGCGCCACCGGAAGCGGGAGGATGCGTCAGCGGCATTCACAGCGCCACAAGCGCCTTCCGGCCCCCCTTCAAAAGGGTAGGGGGTCGTGGTGCCCGCGCGAATGACATATTCAAGCTCTGCTTCCGACGGCAAGCGTACGGTGCGGTTCAGGGTCTTGCCCAGCCACGCTGCATAGGCTGAGGCATCCGTCCAGTTGACACAGGCGACAGGTAGGTCACCCGCAACCGGTATGCCGGGGGCTTGCCAACCGGCCGCGTCGCGCCACCGCATGCGGCCCTCCTCTGTCCAGATGTAACAGCCGGTGCCGGGCTTGTAGCCAGAGGCCTCAATAAAGGCGCCATACTCCGCAACAGTGATTTCTGTCTTTGAAATCAGGAAGCTACCGATATTCACACGGCGTGTGGGCCGTTCCGAAGGCTCTGCCTCCGGCCCGTCTGACCCCATCTGGAAGCCACCGGACGGAATACGCTGAAACCCGTCGATGTCAGCCGGTGTCGCCGCACGATCCGGCCGGGGCAGGGGGGAGGCTGGCAGTGGTGTGGTCTGCTCCGCCGGCGGCACAAGGGCGGCGAGGCGGTCGTTGGCGTCTTGTGCGAACAGCCCGTCCGGATATTGCGTCAGATAACCCTGAAAGCCTTCGGGCGTGCCTGTCGCCTCCGCCGTGCGCCACGCCGCAAGCTCGTCCAGCACGGCTGTATTCGCCGGTTCTGCGGGCGTTTCCGGTGCCAGGTATAGCTCATTCAGCAGCGAGGAGGTTGCCCAGGGCCGCTGCCGTCGATCTGTCGCCAGAACGACATCGGCGCGCACACGTGTCATCAGCGTGTTGATCTCAAGCCCGGGTGTTTCAACATGCGTCAGCAAAGCCTCGGTAAACGGGCTGTGCTGGCCTGCGCCGTCATAGGCCACTTCGCCCGGATCGGTCGCAAACCCGATCAGGGCCCCGCCCAGCGTTTCCACCGGGGCAAGACCGCGCCCAAGCAAGGCCGACGAGCGCGTTGCCCCCATGGAGCGGGAAAGTTGGGTTTCAAACGGATTGTCGCGGCAGGCATCCAGCAAAACGATGCTGTTTTTCGCCCCGCGCTCCATTTGCCGGAGGACGAGTTGCAGGTCGATGGCCGCAAAATCGAGATCGGCTTCGCGTTCCAACGCCGCATCCACGGGGATGAGGTAATTGCGACCGCCCACCTGAAGCCCATGACCCGCGTAGTAGAACAGCGCCAGGTCGGCGCCATCGACCGCAGCGCTGAAATCGCGGATCAGCGCGCGCAACCCGGCCGTGTCCTTGTCAATGCCAAGCAGGACTTCGAAGCCAAGCCGGGCTAAAGCGGCACTGACGGCGGTGGCGTCGTTCCCCGGATTGGCAAGCGGTGTGGCCGCGGCATAGGAGGCATTGCCAACAACGAGGGCCACCCGCCGTTCCGCCTGTGCCATTGAAGCTGTGAAAAGAAACGTCAGGCAGAGTGTGAGAACCAGAAAAGACGTTCGCATGCGTAAAAAACCGGTCTGTGAGCGCTTGGTGGAAGCCTACACGATTTTTGTCGCTCGGTCTGCCGGGATGTTCGTGAAAACGCGCCTCTTCAACGTTGTGCGCTTTGTGCTTTGCCCTTAGGCTTTGTGGGAATTGACCCATTTCGCGCTGTTGAGCGCTCAGGTGCAGGGGTCGGAACCCTTGGGGAGACGCGGATATGACAGAGGTCGCTTCAAAAGTAGAGGGTGTCGTCATTGGTCTCTTCCTGGGATTTGACGATGGCGCTCCGCTGGTTGTCTTCGCGTCCAATCCAAGTGAGGAGGCCGTGGTGGCCCGTTCGCTTGTCGGTCTGACCAGTGACGATGCGGGTTCGGAAGTGGCGCTGCTGTTCGAGGATGGCACTCTGAGCCGCCCGCTGATCATCGGGAAGATCGTGGAACCGGTGGCGCCTGAGCATCGTATGGAAGTGGTCCGGGATGGCGAGACGGTGAAGGTCTATGCAGAAGATCGCCTGGAACTTCGCTGTGGGAAGTCGACCATTCTGATGGAAAAGGATGGGCATATCACCATCCGTGGCACCTATCTTGTCAGCCATGCCTCGGCGGCAAACCGTATTCGCGGCGGGTCGGTGAACCTGAACTGATGGCCTACCGCGCGCCGGTGATCGAGAACATCCTGCGCCAGCATGCGGAACAGGCCGCGTTTCTCTGGAGCGTCTACGATTACAACCTGCTGCATCCCGAAGAGAACGAGGAGATGGACGAAGAACGCATGGCGCGGCTTGTCGAGCGCCTGGACGCCCATATCGACGGGCTCCGCGTGGCTGGAGAGGACGGGTTGAGGGTCGCCGAGGAGCGCTATGCCGAATTCCCGGAAGCGGGCGAGCTCTTCGTGGTGCGCATGCTCCAACCGGGGGCGGAGGGGCTGCTGGTCGGGGAGTTGGAGACGGAGAGGGTGCGAGAATTCCTTACCGCGACACTTGTCCGAACCAAAGCAGGCTAAGCCCGCACAAGATCGAGTCTGACCCAAGCATCGGAATCGAGAATCCAAAGGGCATCTTTTTGGGCGAACAAAAGCGCGTTTTCCGTGCTCCATAGGCTAAGGCCTGGAAGTGCGTCATCAGGTAATGGCGGCTCGAACGTTTCAAGTCCTTCTTCTCCAAGGCTTAACAGCTTCTCGTTTTGAAAGAAAACCGGTTCACCATGCCACAGTTCGATATCATCAAAGCCTTGAGGTGTTTCAGGTTGCGAAAGCAATTCCAGATCGAGAAAATCCTCCGTTTGCCATACAATGCCTGACGCTGACACAAGGTAGTAGCCTCCATTGGGCCGTCGTCTGAACCACGAAGCAACGCCTGGTAGGTCCGTGTAAAGTATGGTCCATTCTTGTCGGAACTCTGCGACGAGTATGTGATCGCTTTTCTTTTGTGCACGTTTTATCGCTCGAAAGAGTTTCGCATCCTTTGCTGCGCTTGCCGCTTTAAGTTCGTCAGAAAGTTCCCGACTATGTGCGAAGATTCCTGCACAAGCCAAATTTCCCTCACTGCTGGTGATGGCATGGTAGAAAACGGCATGCCCACCGACCAAGTCAGGGTGAGTGAATGAAATTTCTTCCCAGGGTTGTTCAGCGTGGCGCCGATAGACCTGACCATGAAAACCGGTCGCGACAAGCGCGCCATCAACGAAGTTGATTGTTCGCATGCGGCGGCGATTGCGGGTGCCATCGGCGTTAAAACTCTCGGGTACGACGAGTTCGCTCCAGGCTCTTTTGCCGTCTGAGAACAGCAATGTACCATCAGCAGACATGGTGCAGGCCAAGGCACCTTCAAACCCCGCTGCCGGGAAGACCGCCATCGAGACAAATTCGTCAAGATCGCCAATTTCTGTAACGTGTACTTTGTGTCCGTCACGTTTCCCGACGGCGAAAAGGCACTCATCTCTTTCAGCGTCTTCCGTTTCCAGCAGCAGAAAGAAGGTTCCGCT
>JBCBBB010000083.1:0-14196 GCA_038532095.1 Pseudomonadota bacterium | reverse complement strand
TCCCGGCGAGCGCGGAAATGTTCAGCAATCCCCGTGCGGTGATCGAGGGCGTCACAATATGTGCGCGATTGCCCATGCCCATCAGGATAGGACCAACTTCCAGACCGCCGGCCTTCATCTTGAGAATGTTGCGCACGGCTGAGGCGGCATCAGAGTTTGCGAAGACCAGCACGTTAGCGGGGCCTTCAAAGCGTGCATTGGGCATGATCCGCTCGCGGACCGTCATGTCGAGCGCGGTGTCGGTGTGCATTTCGCCCTCATAGGCGAAGTCACGCGGCGCGCTGTCGAGGATCTCAAGCGCCGCACGCATGCGTTTGCCTGTATCGATGTCGAGGTTCCCGAATTGGCTGTGGCTGCACAGCGCGATCTTGGGTTCGATCCCGAAGCGCCGCACATGCCGCGCCGCCCCGACCACGGTCTCTGCAATCTGTGCAGGGGTCGGTTCCGGGTGCACATGAGTGTCGGCGATATAAAGCGGCCCGTCTTCCAGGATGACAAGGCTGAGCGCGCCCACGGGATGCAGCCCGTCCTGCGCAAGGACTTCGCACACATAGCGGAGGTGCCAGAGATACTGCCCGAAAATGCCACAGATCATGCTGTCCGCTTCATTGCGATGCACCATGACCGCGCCGATGGCTGTGGTGTTGGTCCGCATAATGGCGCGGGCCAATTCCGGCGTGACGCCCTTGCGTTCCATCAGGGAGTGATAGGTCTCCCAATACGCGCGATAGCGAGGGTCATTCTCAGGGTTGACCAGTTCGAAGTCGCGGCCCGGTTTGATCGGAAGCCCCAACCGGTCAATGCGTGTTTCGACCACGTCGGGGCGACCGATCAGAATGGCGTTTTCCGTGGTCTCCTCGATCATCGCCGTCGCGGCCCGCAGCACCCGCTCGTTTTCGCCCTCGGCAAAGACAATGCGTCGACTGACATTGGCCGCGGCTTCAAAAACGGGCCGCATGATCAGCGACGACTTGAACACCGTGCCATCCAGCTTCTGGCGATAGGCTTCCATGTCTTCCAGCGGTCGCGTGGCAACGCCCGTTTCCATCGCGGCTTGTGCGACGGCGCTGGCAACGACACTGGTCAAGCGCGGATCAAAGGGCTTCGGGATCAGGTAGTTCGGCCCAAAGGTCAGTTCCTCGCCCGTGTATGCGGCTGCGGCTTCTGCGCTTGTCGTGGCACGCGCCAGCTTGGCGATCGCCTCGACACAGGCAATTTGCATCTCGTCGTTGATGCCAGTGGCCCCAACATCCAGCGCGCCGCGAAAGATGAACGGAAAACAAAGCACGTTGTTGACCTGATTTGGGAAGTCGGAACGCCCGGTGGCGATAATGGCATCCGGTGCGACACCTCTTACGTCTGCGGGGTCAATCTCCGGGTCCGGGTTGGCGAGGGCGAAGATGATTGGCTGATCTGCCATGCGCGCGACCATGGTCGGCTTCAACACACCGCGCCCGGACAAGCCGAGGAACAGGTCCGCGTCGTCAATAACATCATCCAAAGTGCGCGGCCCGCCCGGCTGCGCGAACTCGGCCTTCTGGGGTGTCATCTCCTCTGTTCGGCCTTCATAGACGAGGCCATTCAAATCGCAGAGGAAAACGTTTTCCCGTTTGACGCCCAGCTTGAGCAGCATGTTCAGGCATGCAATGCCAGCGGCACCGCCACCGGTCGAGACGACCTTGATTTCGTCAAAGCGCCTGTTCGACACCTGAAGCGCATTGGTCGCCGCAGCACCGACAACAATTGCAGTGCCGTGCTGATCGTCGTGGAAGACAGGGATGTTCATCCGGTCGCGGCATATCTGCTCCACTGTGAAACAGTCAGGGGCTTTGATGTCTTCAAGGTTGATGGCCCCAAAGGTGGGCTCCAGCGCGCAAACAATATCGGCCAGTTTTTCGGGATCGCTTTCGTTCACTTCGATATCGAAGCAGTCGATGTTGCCGAACTTCTTGAACAGAACGGCCTTCCCTTCCATCACCGGTTTCGACGCAAGGCCCCCGATATTGCCAAGGCCCAACACCGCCGATCCGTTCGACACAACCGCCACCAGGTTCCCGCGCGAGGTGTATCGGCTCGCCGCCATTGGGTCTTCTTTGATGGCTAGGCACGCTTCCGCCACGCCGGGGCTATAAGCCCGAGCGAGATCGCGACCGTTTGCAAGCGGCTTAGTGGCCCGGACTTCCAGCTTCCCTGGCTTGGGAAAAGCGTGATAGTCCAGTGCCGCCTGCCTTAGGGTATGCTCGCGGGCGTCATCGGACATTTCATTCTCCTCCCAAAAGTAGTTTAAGGTTAAACTACTGAAATTTCATCGCCCGCTGATCAAAGCTGTGAGCCGGTTTTACAGTCTTCGGTCAACTGAACCGAGAGTTCAAGCGGCTTGTCCCTTGCACTCTCGTTACCAGCGCGCCAGTTTGCCGAAAAAGGAAGACTGTGCCATGCCCGAACCGGAAGACCTTGTAGCAGCCGCCTCGGCCGTTCGGTCGAACGCGTATGCTCCATATTCCGGTTTTCGTGTCGGCGCGGCCCTGCGAACAGCCGATGGCGCTGTCTTCGTTGGATGCAATGTTGAAAACGTGGCCTATCCGGAAGGCACATGTGCGGAAGCAGGCGCAATCGCGGCCATGGTGGCGGCCGGGCACACACGCTTTGCAGAGATCGCGGTTATCGCCGACAGCCCTGTGCCCGTGACCCCATGCGGAGGATGCCGTCAGAAAATGTTTGAATTCGCACTGCCAGACGCCACAGTGACGATGGCAACGACCTCGGGTGAACGAACGACAGTGGCGGTGTCAGAGCTTCTGCCCGGCGCTTTTGTCAAAACTCAGATGGATAACGCCTGATGGATGCCGTCACCATCATTTCCAAGGTCCGCGATGGAACGGACCCCACGCAGAGCGAATTGAACTGGTTTGCGGGCGGCATCGCGTCCGGCAAGGTCTCGGATGCTCAAGCCGGTGCCTTCGCAATGGCCGCATTGCTGAAAGGGCTGAGCGAAGAAGGACGTGTCGCCTTGACCCTGGCCATGCGAGACAGTGGCGATGTCTTGTCATGGGACATGGGCAAGCCGGTCGTTGACAAGCACTCGACCGGCGGCATCGGGGATTGCGTGTCGCTCTTGCTTGCCCCCATGCTGGCCGCGGTCGACGTGCCCGTTCCGATGATCTCGGGGCGCGGGCTTGGACACACCGGCGGAACCCTCGACAAGCTCGAGGCCATCCCGGGCGTCCGAACCGATACGGGCGAAGCGCGGTTTCGCGACATCATGGAAGACGTTGGGTGCGCCATCGTCTCAGCGGATCGCAACATGGCACCCGCAGACCGGCGCCTTTACGCCGTGCGGGACATCAGCGGCACCGTGCCGAGTATCGATCTGATCACGGCGTCGATCTTGTCCAAGAAACTGGCCGCCGGACTGGATGCGCTCATCCTCGACGTGAAATGCGGATCGGGCGCATTCATGGAAACCGAGGACGACGCGCGCGCGCTGGCCAAATCGCTGGTGACAACCGCCAGCGGGGCAGGGTGCAAAACCGCGGCGCTGATGACCGACATGAGCCAGCCATTGGCACCTTCTGCCGGGAACGCCTTGGAAGTGGCCGAAGTCATGCGCGCGCTGACCGATCCCAAGAACTCGCGCCTGGTGGACCTGACCCTAGCGCTCGGCGCCGAGCTGATGGTGCTTGCGGGCTATGACACCGCGCCGGAGGTGGCTGCCGTCAAACTCCGCGATACGCTGACGGACGGAACAGCGCGGGCCAAGTTCGATGCGCTCATCGTCGCGCTGGGCGGACCAGACGACTTTAGCCAGAGTTGGGCGCAGCGCCTGCCCGAAGCAAATGTCATCCGGGAAATACCGGCCCCGACCAGCGGCAAGATTGCAGCGCTGGATGGATATGCCATCGGCATGGGCGTAGTGCACATGGGCGGTGGCCGACTGCGTGAGACAGATCGGATCGATCCCTCGGTGGGTTATTCGGACATCCTGCCAATTGGCAGCGACGTCGCCAAAGGCGCTCCTGTCGCGCGGCTGCACGCGGCCAGCGAACGCGCCGCCCAGGCGGCCGAACGGGCGTATCTCTCGGCCCTGACCATTGCGGACGAGGCAGACCCCGTGCCGCTCCTGATTGATCGGGTTGGATAGTGGCGCGGGCGTTTCTTGTCGTGATGGACAGCGTCGGGATCGGTGGCGCGCCGGATGCCGATCAGTACTTCAACGGGGATGTCCCGGATACAGGGGCAAACACGGTTGGTCACATCGCGCTTCAGCACGGCCTGGATGTGCCGAACCTCAACCGTCTTGGTCTGCGTGCGGCTGTTCAACTGGCCGATGGGCTCGACATACCGGGACAAGCGCGCGAACCGGAGGGCCTTTGGGGAACGGCGACGGAGGTTTCCAAAGGGAAGGACACGCCCTCCGGTCATTGGGAGATCGCGGGCGTCCCGGTCCCGTTCGACTGGCACTACTTTCCAAAGTCAGACCCGGCGTTTCCGTCCGACTTGATGCAGCAAATGGCCGTTCAAGCGGGCACTGAGGGCACACTGGGCAATATCCATGCGTCCGGGACCGAGATCATTGACCGTTTGGGCGAAGCGCACATGCAGTCCGGCTGGCCTATCGCTTACACGTCCGTGGATTCCGTTCTTCAGATCGCGGCCCACGAGGAAACGTTTGGCCTTGAACGCCTGTTGCATCTTTGTGAAGCCCTCGCACCAAGCCTGCACGCCATGCGTGTCGGGCGGGTGATCGCGCGCCCGTTTGTTGGCACGCCCGGCCGTTTTGAACGCACCTCCAACCGCCGCGATTATGCCGTGCCGCCGCCTGGTCCGACCCTTTGCGACTGGGTACAACGCGCCGGGGGCAAAGTGCATGGCGTCGGCAAGATCGGCGACATCTTTTCAATGCAAGGCCTCGACGATGTCGCCAAGGGCCCGGACCGTGTGTTGATGGAACACCTTGTCCGCCTGACAGAGACCGCTGAAGAGGGCAGTCTCACCTTTGCCAACTTGGTCGAGTTTGACAGCCTTTACGGCCACCGTCGCGATGTCAGTGGATACGCCGCGCATCTGGAATGGTTTGACAGCCAACTACCCCGATTGTTTGCGAACATGCGCGACGGGGATCTGATGATCTTCACGGCCGATCACGGCAACGATCCAACATGGCCCGGCACCGACCATACCCGTGAGCGTGTGCCCGTGCTTGGCTGGGGCGTCGGTGCCAAACCCATCGGCCATGTCGCCTTTGCTGATATCGGCGTTTCCATCGCCCACCACCTTTCGGTCCCGGCGGAGGGGCCGGGCCGATCATTCCTCTGACCGCTAGGAGCCCGCATGCTTGATCATCTCACTGTCGTCGACCACCCGCTGGTACAACACAAGCTGACGCTGATGCGCGACCAAGACACGCCAACCGCCGTGTTCCGTCAGCTTCTGCGCGAAATCAGCACGTTGCTCGCCTATGAGGTCACGCGCGAGCTCAACATGACGACGCGCAGTATTGAGACACCACTGGTCCAGATGGATGCCCCCGTTCTCGATGGGCGCAAACTGGCTCTGGTCTCGATCTTGCGGGCCGGCAACGGGTTATTGGATGGCATGCTGGACCTGATCCCCTCGGCACGCGTTGGTTTTGTGGGTCTTTACCGCGATGAAGAGACGCTCGAACCGGTTCAGTATTACTGCAAACTCCCCGGTGAGATGGAAGAACGGCTTGTAATCGCGGTCGATCCAATGCTCGCGACCGGCAACAGTTCCGCCGCGGCCATCGACCTGATCAAGCAATCGGGCGCAACCGACATCCGGTTCCTCTGTCTGCTGGCCGCACCTGAGGGGGTCGCGCGGATGAAGGACGCACATCCGGACGTGCCGATTGTAACCGCTGCGCTTGATGAAAAACTGAATGAGTTGGGATATATTGTGCCGGGGCTCGGGGATGCCGGTGACCGCATGTTCGGCACGAAGTAAGCTCTAGAGCAGAAATCGTTAAATCTGAATCAAAATCCGCTGCCTCTCAATCAGCAAGAAACTGATTTCGAACGCAGATTTTGATACAGCTTGTCGCAGATTAAATCGATTTCGCTCTATTCGCTGCAAATACCCTGCAAGGCGATCCAGTCCGTATCGTCGAGGACGGGAACGGCCTCGCTGCTTTTGGTCAGGAAGGCGCTTGTCGTCTCTCCCGAGATATCGATGGCGTATCCATAAGGTGCCGATGCGACGCCGCGTTGCTGCATCGCGGCCAGCAGCGCTTGTTCCGGGACCGATACGGGGGGTTTGATCACCAGCCATTCCGCCATCCGCTGCAAATCAATCTCCCGAAGACGCCCGGTCGATAGCAGCGCGAGTGACGCGCGGAAGGGGCTGGCCTCAAGCAAAGCGCCCAAGCTGTTGCCTTGGCGGGCGCGCAGGTGCTCGGCCAGTGCGAAACCGGCGACCACCTCGGGCGTCTCGAAATCCTCGACCAATGTATGGCTAATCAGAAGCGTTCCGCCCGGCACATGGGCCGTCGCTTTCAACGTGGTCGGCAAAACAACGAGGTTCACGGTCTCATTCGGGAAAAGCCGGGCCGACAGTTTTTGCAAGGCGCGCGCGCCAGCTTCCGTTCGGCACGGCGCACCAGCCACACGTTCGGTTTCAGACAGAAGCTGCGCGCCGATTTGTGTGTGCGCGACCTCTGGCACCAGCCGGGCGGTATAGGCGGTGATCGCGCCCGGCAACCAGAAGGCCATGGCAGCGCATGCGCCACCAAGCACCAAGAGCTTGACCGTTCGGCTTACCCAACGCCCCCGCCGGCCGCCGCGCCGCAAGGCACTCAGAACGCGATCAATGGCCTGCACCATTTCTTCGTCCTGAAGTTCCAGCGTTTCAGAGGCATCGGGCGCAGGTCCGTAGACCGCTGGAGTTTCGCCCGGATTGACGCGCACGACGGCGGGCAGCGACCAGTGCGTCAGCGCCGTTCCATTCGGGTCGTTGATCGTAAGTGTCGCTTTTCCGATGGAAACGATGACGTCGCGCCGCTGAGCATCAGACGTCGCGCGCCACAAGCCTTCCGCTTCAAGCCGCTGATATTCGGCCAGAACTGTCACCTGTCGCCGCTCGTACCCCCGTCGTTATCGGCTAAGCTTAGCCAAAGGGACGCGCGCTCACCACCCAAATGATCACTTGCCAGCTTTGCCGTCGCGCCGTCAGATGCCGCACATGATCATGTCACCCGGCCGCGGCTATATCTTCGTGCATATCCCGAAAACCGGCGGCACGTCTTTGACCCTCGCGCTTGAAGCGCGGGCCAAGGCCGATGACATCATCATATCGGATACACCAAAGGGTCAGCGCCGCAGAAACCGGGTGCAGCGACTGAACGCGCCTGGGCGACTTTGGAAGCACAGTCGCCTGTCGGATATTGACGGTATGGACAGCCTCCCAAAGCCAGCCTTCGTGTTCACTCTGGTCCGCAACCCGTGGGACCGCATCGCAAGCCTCTACCACTGGGCGCGGGCGCAGACCTTTGAGCATCCCATGATCGAAGCCGCCAAGTCCCAAAGCTTCACAGAGTTTCTGAAAGACCCGGGCATCCAAAGCGCGCTCTCAAACGATAGAGCCTCACTTTATGTCACCGACCGCAGCGGTCAGCAGCGCTGCAACGCCTTTATCCGGCTGGAGCACTTGTCAGAGGACCTTGCCCCGGTCGAAGCGCATCTGGGCTTTGGGCTTGACGTGCCACATGTGAACACCTCTCAGCACCCACCTGCATCCGAGCTATACTCCACCGAAACACGGGCCATCATCGCCCGTCTCTTTGCCGAAGACATAGACCGGTTTTCCTACAGGTTTCCCGAGTAAACTTGCGTCCGGGCAGTGTCGGGATTAAGCCGGTTGCAAGCCGCAGGAGCGACCTCATGTCAGACGATCCGAAAACCCTGGTCTCGACCGATTGGCTGGCCAAGCACCTGTCCATGCCAGACCTTCGTGTGATCGACGCGTCATGGTACCTGCCAGATATGAACCGGAACGGGCGCGCCGAATACGACAAAGCCCACATCCCCGGTGCGCGCTTCTTTGACATTGACGAGATCAGCGACACCCGTTCGGCCCTTCCGCACATGGTGCCACCGGTCGAAAAGTTCATGAGCCGGATGCGTGCCATGGGCGTGGGCGATGGCCATCAGGTGGTGGTCTATGACGGGGCCGGGCTCTTTTCAGCGGCCCGCGTCTGGTGGCTGTTCCGCTTGATGGGGCAAACCGACGTGGCCGTGCTGGACGGTGGCTTCCCGAAATGGGTGGCCGAAGGTCGCGAGACCGAAGACATGCCGCCGATCCTGCGCGACCGGCACATGACCGTCACTGTCCAGAACCAGATGGTGAAGGATGTCACGCAAGTGGCCGCCGCCTCGAAGCTGAAAGACTGGGATATTGTCGATGCTCGCTCACCCGCACGCTTCAAGGGCGAGGAACCCGAGCCGCGCGAAGGGCTCCGCTCGGGCCACATTCCGGGCAGCCACAACCTGCACTACAAACGTCTTCTGAATGACGACGGCACGATGCGAACGCCGCCCGAACTAAAGCAGGCGTTTGAGGCAGCAGGCGTCAATCTTGAGAAACCCGTCATCACGTCCTGCGGCTCCGGCGTGACCGCTGCGATACTCAGTCTTGGGTTGGAGCGGATCGGTCACCGCCGCCACGCGCTTTATGATGGCTCCTGGGCCGAATGGGGCATGTATGGCGATCTGAAGGTCGAAACCGGATGACGCTCCAGAAGGCGGGAACCGAGGTCGCCTACACCGTCACCTACCTTGAGATGGAAACGCGCCCAACCTTTGGCTACCCGCATTTGCCCGTGGCCTCGACCGCGGCATTGCTCAAGGCCGAGGACCCGCCGCTCTGGTACTTCTTCTCGCTCTACGATGCGGTGGGCCGCGATTATGCGTGGGAAGACCTGCATACCTTCCCGGAAGAAGAAGTCGCAGCGCAGCTTGAACGGTCCATCCTGTTCACACTGACCGAAAAGGGATGGCCGCACGGTTTCTTCCTGCTCGAACCGATGGAAGAGGGTTCAGTTGATCTCGCGTATTTCGGCCTCGTCCCGGAAGCGGTCGGCAGCGGTCTGGGCCGGTGGCTTCTTCAAACCGCGATCCTAACGGCCTGGGATATCGAAGGCACCAAGCGCGTCACAGTGAACACCTGCACACTCGATCACCCGCGCGCCCTTGCGCTCTACCAGAAAAACGGGTTTCACCCGGTCAGGCGGGAAGAGAAAACCCGAACTCTTGCCCGCGACCGCGACCTGACCCGTATCCCGTCCTGAGGTGCCCTGATGCTCACCAACCTGACCCCACAGCCCGCCGACAAGATTTTGGCTCTCATGCAGATGTTTCGCGAAGACCCGCGCGAGGCGAAGATCGACCTTGGCGTCGGTGTCTATCGCAACGCGGAAGGCGTGACGCCCGTGATGCGGGCCGTCAAAATAGCAGAGCGTAAACTGGTCGAAACGCAAGGCACCAAAGCCTATACCGGTCTTGCTGGCGACCCGGCCTTTGCAGCGGCCATGACCCGCCTGATCCTTGGCGACGCCGCAGAGACGGATCGTCTTGCAGCGGTTGCGACGCCGGGCGGCACCGGCGCGATCCGGCAAGGGTTGGAGTTGATGCGCTACGCCGACAAGGCAGCAACCATCTGGCTGTCCACTCCGACCTGGCCGAACCACCCCTCCATCGTGAAGTATCTTGGCATTCCGACCAAGTCCTATCGCTACTTCGACAACGCCACGCGCGGGGTCGATTTTGCGGGTATGATGGCCGATCTGGCAGAGGCGAAAGCAGGTGACCTGATCCTGCTTCACGGTTGTTGCCACAATCCGACCGGCGCCAACCTGACGCAAGACCAGTGGGGGCAAGTGGCCGACCTGCTCGAAAAGACCGGCGCTGTTCCTTTTGTCGACATCGCGTATCAGGGGTTTGGCGATGGGCTGGAAGCCGACGCCTTTGGGCCGCGCTTGTTGGCGTCCCGCATGCCAGAAATGATCCTTGCCGCCAGCTGCTCGAAGAACTTCGGTGTCTACCGCGAACGCACCGGGCTTCTGATGGCGCTTGCCCCGAATGGGGAGGCAAAAGCGCAAACCCAAGCCACGCTCAACTTCCTGAACCGGCAGAACTATTCCTTCCCACCAGACCACGGGGCCCGCGTCGTCCAGACGATTCTCGACGATCCGGCCATGCGCGCGGACTGGGAAACGGAGCTGGAAGACGTGCGCCTTGGAATGCTGACCCTGCGCGAGCAACTGGCAGCAGAGTTGCGGCAGCGCACCAACTCTGACCAGTTCGACTTCATCGCTCAGCACCGCGGCATGTTCTCCCGCCTTGGCATCGGCGAAGACAAGGTGACGCAACTGCGGGAAGAGCATGGCATCTACATGATCGGCGACAGCCGCATGAACATCGCCGGGCTCAATTCTGAAACAGTGCCGCTTCTGGCCGAAGCCATTGTTTCGGTTGGGGTCTGAGGCCTGCGCCGCTCTGGCGCATCCCGCGTTCCACTAAACTCAGGTGATGTTGAAAGCGCTTTGGGCACTGGCATTCATCGCGCTTCTCGCGGGGTGCGGGCGTTTCGTCGATGTGATCTCTTATGAGACGTCAATCAAACGTGTGACAGTGGCCGATCGACGGCTGCCAACCTATGATACACGGCCCGTCGATGACGCACTGGAAAGCCGCCTGCACTCGGCCGGGTTTACAGGCTTTCTGCATCTGAACGACAAGGGGCAGGTCTTTGAATGGTATCGCACCGGCTTCTCAAAGACCCGGCCTGTCAACGTCAAATCTGTCTCGAAGTCACTGTTTTCCGCATTGGTCGGGCAGTCCGCAACAGAGGTCGATGCGCCGATCCCGTCTTTCGCCGGGTGTGATGTGCCGCCTGACCTTGCGCCGCTGACCCTGGCGCAGCTCCTGAACATGACTGCCGGGTTCGCCTTTACCGAGAACGTCTCCAGCGGTGTTTATGCCGCACCCGGCTGGGGCTGCGCTGCCATGGCACTCCCGGCTGAAGCGCGTTCGGGGGAACGGTTCAACTACAATACGCTGCAATACTATCTCGCCGGTCTTCATCTGTCCGAGACCCTCGGAGGCGACATCGCGCATTTGATGCAAGACGATGTTTTTGCCCCAATAGGGATCGCCCTCGATGGCTGGGTCGTCAGCCCGGACGGCGATGTGTTCACAGGCAGCGAGATGCGTCTTCATCCGCGCGACATGCTGCGTTTTGGTCATGTGATGGTGCAGGATGGCGTTTGGAACACGCGGCAGGTTTTGTCACCCGGTTGGATACGCCAGACCCGTCAGCCCGTGCGACAAGACACGGGGCGCGCCAACGTGACCTACGGCTGGGGATGGTGGCAGACCCGGCTGGCCGGGCAGGCGGTCCAGTTTGCCGAAGGCTATGGTGGGCAGGCCATCGTTCTTGCGCCAACGACCGGGGAGGTTTTCGTTTTCACCGCGCCGACAGGTGGCTTGACTTCGGGGCGGACACACACCGCCCGGGTCGACAGCCTTTTGGCAATTGTGGCGGACCAACTCGCGCGTCCCAGCGCGTTGAGTGACTTCTAGCTCACTTCGATTGAACGCGCGTCACGCCCTGCTGGTGCGCGCGTCCAGGACAGCCTTCAACAACTCATCCGGCGTGGCCGGCTTTGCGCAGAACACCGCACCGGCAAGCTGTCCATTGCGCTCTGAGGTGGCGTGACCCGAGTGAATCACGACCGATACATCTTGCTCGATCAAAGATGCGGCCATGTCATAGGCCTCTCCGTCGGGCAGGCGCACATCCACGATGGCGGCATCGAACCGTCCTTCAGTCAGCTTTTGCGCGGTTTCGGCCAGGCTGCCAGCCGTAACCACTTCTTTGGCGCCGGCTTCTTCAAGGTAGGTCTTCAAGGCAAACGCGATAAACGCCTCGTCTTCCACAACGAGAACAGAAAGACCCGCCAAGGTTTGGTGTCCACTCCGCATGGTTTGATCGTTCACGCTTAAAGAGCGACGACAAGATCAACTTCGGCGCCTGTGTCACTATACCGCCGTTCGAACGTCCCATTCAGTTGCGCGGCCCCCATCGCGATTAGCCGCGTACCGAAGCCCGCCTTTTCGGTCGGTGCGTCGAAATCCGGCACGGTTTCCTTCCAGTGGATTGCCACAAGGCCGTCCTCCGTTTTGTCCCACCCAATATCGATTTCACCGTCAGGGTGGCGAATGGCACCATGCTTTGTGGCGTTTGTCGCCAATTCGTGCAGAACCAAAGCGAAGGTGTTCATGTGATCCTCTGCGACGTTCACGTCAGGGCCTGAGAGCGTCAGCCTCTGCTGCGATACGTGCGGTTCTACCGTTGAGCGGATCAAGTCGCTGAGTTGCGTGCGCCCGTCTTCGCCCGGCGTTTTGATCAGATCGTAAGCGCGCCCAAGCGAGACAATGCGCGCGATCAGATCATGCGCAAAACGCTCGACATCGTCATTGGCCTTCGGCGCCGATTGAACAAGGGCACCGATAACGGCGAACAGGTTCTTGATCCGGTGCCCCATCTCATCGACAAGTGCCTTCTGGTGGCGCATCGCCATTTTCGCTGCTGTGACATCGATCGTTGGGCCGACCACTTTCTTGTCGCCATCCACGGATTGATAGGTAAGACCACGCGTTCGTATCCACTTCTGATCCGGCCCGTCAGACTTGATGCGGAAGTCGAACTCGTACTCCTCATTCTCATGGATGGCACGCGCCAGGTTTTCATCCAGAAGCGACCAGTCGTCTTCCAGGATGCACGCCTTCAGGTCATTAAGCGAAACGATGCCTTCGCCGGGTAGGCCGAATTGCTTCGCCAGTTCACGGTCCACCGTGATCTCATTGCTTTCAGTGTCCAGTTCAACAAAGCCCATCCGACCAGCCTTCATCGCGAGCTTGACCCGCTCGCTCTCGACATGAAGGTTGTGACGCAACTGGATTTCTTCTGTCAGATCGATGGAGATGACCGCGTATTTGTGATGCCCATCGGCGCCCTGAATCCGGGAGCCGCGTGCCTTGTACCAACGCGTGCCCTTCTCAGGCTGTGCAACGCGATAATCGACGGTGTAGTCTTTCTTTTGCTTGATGGCGTCTTCCCGGATGGCGCTCAAGCGCTCGAAATCTTCGGGGACCACATTCTTGAAGATGGTTTCCGCCGGATAGGAACCGGCACCGTCCAGACCAAGTTGATCGGCGCCGACGTCATCCAGTATCGCAATCCGAGCATCCGGATCGAACTCCGCAAACCCCATCTTGTTCGCTTGCATCGCAAGGTTGAGCAGCGCGGATTTGCGGACGAGGTCCTGGCGCAAGGCCACCTCGCCCGAGATATCGACCACCGTCAGCGACGCACCTTCAACCGTGCCTTCCCCGAAGAAGTAGGGTGTGATGCGAACAAAATATGCTTTGCCGTCCGCATCAAGTTCCGTTGTGTGTTCTATGGCCTTCCCGGACCCGATCACATTGTGGATCTCATCAAGCAGGTCCAGTTTGCCGAAGCTGACATTGAACTCGCCCAGCGATCGGCCCTGATCGGTGCTTTTGATCGGCATGATGCGACGCGCGGCCTCCGTCACATGCCGTATCCGCAGACCGCGATCCAGAACAACCATCGCAAGGTCAGCAGATTGCATGAAGTTATCCAAATCCGCATTGGCGAGCGTCAGTTCGTCGATCTTGTTCTTCAGTTCCTCGTTCGCGGTCGTGAGTTCCTCGTTCGCCGATTGAAGCTCTTCGTTCATCGACATCATTTCTTCGTTCGAGCTTTTCAGCTCTTCGTTCGCCGTCTCGATTTCTTCGACCTTGCTCTTCAGAAGCAGACGGTTGGCTTGCAGTTCTTCCTGTAGATCGCCGATGCGGCGATCTTGTGTGACCGGCGAATGCTCGTATTCATCGACGATGGGGCGCAGGCGATCCTTGGCGAGGAAGATCACCGCAACCGTGTCATCCTTCATCGGATGCGCGATGATGTCCGCCTTCACAGAGCCGAACGGGGACGACACGTTCAGGTCCTTGATCGCGCGACGGCGATCTTCTTCTAGGGCATCGGCGATGAGGGGAAGAATGATGTTGCGCACTTCGTCGCGTGCCAAAGCACCAATGTCTCGCTCTTTGCCGGGGCGCGCCGTGATAAACAGGCTCAGGTCGCCTGAACTATCCA
>JBCBBB010000082.1:0-14365 GCA_038532095.1 Pseudomonadota bacterium | reverse complement strand
CATGTTCGAGCAGCGCGGATGCATTTATTGCACCAAGATGCACCAGGAGGTTTTCCCCGCCGACGACATCAAGGCAATGATCGAAGACACCTACTTCGTGGTTCAGCTGAACTTGCACGGAGATATCGAAGTCACTGACTTTGACGGCGAGACGCTCAGTGAAAAAGACATGGCGCGAAAGTGGGGGATTCTGTTCACGCCAACGTTGATGTTCATTGATGATACGGTAGCCGAAGGGGTGACGGCGCCTCAGGCGGCGGTCGCGACAATGCCGGGCGCCTTCGGGAAAGGCACGACGCTCGACATGCTGACCTGGGTTGCCGAGAAACGCTACGCGCTTGATAACGGTGAAGATTTCCAACGCTATCATGCGCGTCGCATCCAGGAACGCGACGACGGATCATTTGATTGAGGTCAAGCGCCACGCATCATGAAATTCATTTTCTTGAATTTGATGTTGCGCTCACAAGTTTGTGTGCTCTAGCATAAAGTGAAGTTTGCCGAGCTTAGGGAGGGCTCATGAAACGAACGGTAGCAATCGCGGCAGCGACAGCCACCTGGATCGCCGGTGCGGCGATTGCAGAGATCAAACCGATGGATGTTGTTTATCAGGACGGAGCAATTTCTCAGTCCCTGAGCGGCACGTCTGGCGATATCGAAAACGGCGCGGTGCTGATGAACAAGGGGGCAGGGAACTGCATCGCGTGTCATCAGGTGACTTCGCTTGAGCATCTGCCGTTCCACGGTGAGATCGGACCGTCGCTCGACGGTGCAGCGGATCGTTGGAGCGAAGGCGAGTTGCGCGGCATCGTGGCGAACGCCAAGGAATGGTTCCCCGACACGATGATGCCCGCATTCTACAAGACCGTCGGCTTTGTTCGGCTGGGCAACGCCTACACCGGCAAAGCACATGAAGGCGACGTGGCACCACTTCTGACTGCACAGCAGGTCGAAGATGTGGTGGCGTTTTTGATGACACTCAAGGAAGAGTGAGGAGAGAGATATGGAACTGACACGGCGACAGATGCTCGTCACGTCCACTGCAGCGCTGGCAAGCGTCGCAGGGCTTCCGGCCTTCGCGTCGGCGACCGACGATTTGATTGCGGAACTGACCGGCGGTGCGTCGCTTGGGTCCGGTGCGATCAGCCTCGACACACCCGAGATTGCTGAAAACGGAAACACGGTTCCGGTTTCGGTCACGGCGGATGGCGCAAAGTCGATCACCCTCTACGCGGATGGCAACCCGGTCCCGAACGTGGCGACGTTCAATTTCGGCCCGCTCAACCCGACGCGCAGCGCGGCAACACGCATTCGTCTGGCTCAGACCCAAAACGTGGTTGCCATCGCTCAGATGGAAGACGGCTCGTGGCAGATGGCCAAAAACGAAGTCAAAGTGACCATTGGCGGTTGCGGCGGATAAGAGGAGAACAGAAAAATGGCAAAAGGTGTCAAACCACGCGTCAAAGTCCCGAAGTCTGCCTCTGCTGGCGAAACGATCACGATCAAGACCCTGATCAGCCATCAGATGGAGTCCGGCCAGCGGAAAGACAAAGAAGGCAATGTTATCCCGCGCTCGATCATCAATCGCTTCACGGCAGAATTTAATGGTCAAAACGTGATCGACGTGGCGATGGAGCCAGCGATCTCCACCAACCCCTATTTCCAGTTCGACTCGGTCGTCCCGGAATCCGGGGAATTTACGTTCACGTGGTACGACGACGACGGCTCGGTCTATACCGAGAGCAAGTCGATCGACGTGAGCTAAGGCGAATTTTAGGGAGGATCGCCTGTGCGAAAGGGAATAATGACAACGGCTTGCCTGGCGCTGTTCGCAGCACCAGCTTGGGCCGGACCGGATGACGACAACCTTGTCATCAATGACGAACTTGAGATGGTCACACAAACGGCTGCACCCGCGCATCTGGAAAACGTGGATACCATCTATTCTGGTTGGCGTTTCAGAACAGATGAGACGCAAGCGCTTCAGCTTGATGATTTTGACAACCCGGCGATGATCTTTGTCGATCAGGCCATGGACCTTTTCAACACGGTGGACGGAAGCGAAGGCAAGTCTTGCGCGTCTTGCCATGAAAGTGTCGAAGACTTCAAAGGTCTGCACGCATCGATGCCGAAAGTGGTCGATGGCAAGCTTGTCGTGATGGAAGACCTGATCAACACCCACCGCGCCGAGGCCATGGGCGCGGAGCCCTGGAAATGGTCCGGCGGTGAGATGCAGGCCATGGTCGCTCTGATCGGCCTCCAGTCACGCGGCATGCCGATGAACGTTACGATTGACGGCGACGCAGCTCCGTTCTGGGAGCAGGGCAAAGAGATGTACTATACGCGCTATGGTCAGCTCGAACTGTCTTGCGCCAATTGCCACGAGGAAAGTTACGGCAAGATGATCCGCGCGGACCATCTGAGCCAGGGGCAGATCAACGGCTTCCCGACTTATCGTTTGAAGCAAGCCAAGCTTATCTCGCGTCACAACCGCTTCCGCGGCTGTATCCGGGACACGCGGGCCGAGACGTTTGCGGAAGGGTCGGATGAGTTCCGGGCCTTAGAGCTCTACGTCGCTTCACGTTCGAACGGACTGTCGATCGAAACACCGGCTGTGCGTCAGTAATCAAAGGCCCGTGCTTCATACGAGGCGCGGGCTTTCTTTTCTACTTCGCATTCAAAGATGCGAATTTGTTAAGGGAACACGCGCATGATCTCGCGCCGCGATTTTCTTCAGGTTGGGATGGCCGCATCGGCCATCGTTGGCGGGTCTGGCTTCGGCAACTGGGCGCGGCTGGCCGCCCAGCAGACGCTGACGCAGGATCAGCTTTTGCAATTCGACACCTTCGGAAATGTCTCGCTGATCCATGTCACTGACATTCATGCGCAGATGAAACCCATCTATTTCCGCGAACCCTCGGTCAATCTGGGCGTGGGCGAAAACCTTGGCGCAGTCCCCCACATCACCGGCGCCGACTTCCGCAAGTTCTATGGCATCGCGGATGGCTCCCCGTCGCATTATGCGCTGTCCTCCGGCGACTTCGCAGCCCTTGCCGATATGTACGGCCGAGTTGGTGGGCTCGATCGGGTCTCAACCGTCATCAACGCGATCCGCGCGGATCGGCCCGACGCGCTGCTGCTTGATGGCGGCGACACCTGGCATGGGTCCTATACCTGCTATCACACCGAAGGTCAGGACATGGTCAACGTGATGAACGCGTTGAAGCCCGATGCCATGACGTTCCACTGGGAATTCACGCTGGGCTCCGAGCGTGTGACCGAGCTGGTGGAGAGCCTCCCCTTCGCCGCGCTCGGTCAGAACATCTTCGATCAGGAATGGGACGAGCCAATGCTCGATCTCTTCCCGCCTTACACGTTCTTCGAGCGTGGCGGGGCGAAGATCGCCGTAATCGGGCAGGCCTTCCCGTATATGCCGATTGCCAACCCGCGCTGGATGTTCCCCGAGTTCAGCTTCGGCATCCGGGATGAGAACATGGCCGCCATGGTGCAAGAGGTGCGCGATCAAGGCGCGGATTGCGTCGTCGTGCTCAGCCACAACGGGTTCGACGTTGACAAGAAGATGGCCGGGATTGTGCCCGGGATCGACGTGATCCTGTCCGGCCACACCCATGACGCGCTGCCCGAGCCGGTGCAGGTGGGGCAGACGATCATCGTGCCGTCTGGCTCGAACGGGAAGTTTGTCAGCCGCATCGATCTGGATGTGCGCGACGGTCAGATGATGGGCTACAAGCACAAGCTGATCCCGATCTTCTCGGACGTGATCGTGCCCGACCCGGAGGTGGCGGCGGTGATCGATGCCGAACGTGCGCCCTACGAGGAGACGTTGCGCGAAGTGATCGGGGTCTCCGACACGACGCTCTATCGTCGTGGCAATTTCAACGGCACCTGGGACGATCTGATCTGCGATGCGCTTTTGTCGGAACGTGATGCCGAGATCGCACTCAGCCCCGGTGTGCGCTGGGGGCCGTCGGTTGTGCCGGGGCAGGAGATCACGCGCGAAGACATCTGGAACGTCACCTCGATGTCATATGGCGAAGCGTACCGCACGGAGTTCACTGGAGAGTTCCTGAAGGTCGTCTTGGAAGATGTGGCCGACAATATCTTCAACCCGGACCCGTTCTTCCAGCAAGGCGGTGACATGGTGCGCACCGGTGGGCTTGGCTACACCATCGAGGTCAACAAGCCGCAAGGCGAACGCATTTCCAACATGGCGCTCTTGTCCACAGGTCAGCCCATCGATCCGGACCGCACTTACGTTGTGGCGGGTTGGGCGAGTGTGAACGAAGGCACGGAAGGCCCGCAGATTTGGGATGTGGTCGAGAGCCATATCAAGAAACTTGGAACCATATCCCTTGAGCCGAACAATTCGGTCGAGGTGGTGACATGAGACGATTTCTTGAAAAGAAATCTGTCCGGAAACTTTTGAAGTTTCCGGCCGCGGAACGGAGAACGACATGAGCACAACAACACGCCGTGGACTTCTGAAAGGCGGGGTGGCGATGACCGCCGGGCTTGCCGCCGGCAAGGCCAGTGCCAACGGGCCTGATCCGCTGATCACTGAGTTGCAGGATTGGGCGAGCTACACAGGCGCCGGTGTTGATGAGACGCCGTATGGCATGCCGATCGAGTATGAAGCCCACGTGGTGCGCCGCAATGTGGAGTGGCTGACGGCCTCGCCCATATCCTCGATCAACTTCACGCCCATCCATGCGCTCGATGGGACGATCACGCCGCAGGGTTGCGCGTTTGAGCGTCATCACTCAGGCGCCATTGAGCTGCGGAAGGAAGATTATCGCTTGATGATCAACGGGTTGGTCGATCAACCGCTGGTCTTCACCTATGACGATCTCGAACGCTTCCCGCGTGAGAACCACGTCTATTTCTGCGAATGCGCCGCGAATACTGGCATGGAATGGGCGGGTGCGCAGCTCAACGGTGTGCAGTTCACCCACGGCATGATCCATAACATGGAGTACACCGGCGTGCCGCTCCGCACTCTGTTGCAGGAAGCCGGGGCCGACATCTCTGCCGACAAGTGGGTCTATGTCGAGGGGGCGGACGCCTCATCGAATGGCCGCTCCATTCCGATGGAAAAGGCGCTGGACGATGTGTTGGTGGCGTTCAAAGCCAATGGTGAAGCGCTGCGAATGGAGCATGGCTATCCGGTGCGCCTCGTCGTGCCCGGCTGGGAAGGCAATATGTGGGTCAAATGGTTGCGGCGGGTCGAGGTGGTTGATCGCGCGGTGGAAAGCCGGGAAGAAACCTCAAAGTACACTGACGTTTACGGAGACGGCACAGCGCGCAAATGGACCTGGGTTATGGACGCGAAAAGCGTCATCACCTCGCCCAGCCCGCAGATGCCAATCAAGCATGGGGCAGGACCCTTGGTGATCTCCGGTCTCGCCTGGTCAGGCCATGGGAAGATCACGCGCGTTGATGTCTCGAAAGACGGCGGCATCACTTGGGAAACCGCGCGGCTCGGGCGGCAGGGCGACAGCAAGGCCTTGACGCGCTTCTATCTCGACACCCAGTGGGACGGAGCGCCGATGCTGTTGCAGGCCCGCGCCATGGATGAGACCGGTTATGTCCAGCCCACGAAGGACCAACTGAGAGAACAGCGCGGCGAGAACGCCGTCTATCACAACAACTGTATCCAGACCTGGTATGTCAGCGCAGAAGGGATCGCCGAGAATGTCGAAGTCTCCTAACCTATTCCTGCCGGCCGCAGGCGGTGCCGCTCTGATGCTGGGCGTGGCATATGGTGTTGCGACAAACCAGTATGCCGACAAGACCGTCGACGTGATGGAGCGCCAGGTCATCCAGGCGCAAACGGAAGCGACCGAAGCGAAGGCGCTGGCCGAAGCCGAAGCCGCACGCGTGGCCGAGGTTGAAGCCAAGGCCGCCGAAATCCAGGAGGAGGCGCGACTGGCCCTGGCGACCGCAAGCGGCGGGTCCGTGTCGCAACCGGCACCTGTAAGCGAATTGCGCTACGGGCTTGGCCGTGCCGCCTATCCTGAAGAAATTGCGGCTTGGGACGTTGACGTGCTGCCGGACGGGCGGGGGCTTCCGGAGGGGTCGGGCAACGCCTATGACGGCGAAGAGCTTTACGTCGAAAAATGCGCCGCATGTCACGGCGATTTTGCCGAAGGTGTCGGCAACTGGCCAGTGCTGGCCGGTGGCTTTGACACATTGGCCGATAAGGACCCCGTTAAAACGGTCGGGTCTTATTGGCCCTATCTTTCCACTGTGTGGGACTATGTCCATCGTTCCATGCCGTTTGGGGAGGCGGGGACGCTGACCGCCGATGAGACCTATGCCATCGTGGCCTATATCCTCTATTCGAACGATGTGATTGACGATGAATTCGAGTTGAGCCGTGAGACGTTCCTCGATGTCGAGATGTACAATGCCGAGGGCTTCGTGATCGATGACCGGCCTGAGCTGGAATACAGCCAGTGGCGCGGCGAGCCGTGCATGGAAAATTGCAAGGATGAGGTGCAGGTCACCATGCGCTCCGTCTTTCTTGTGGAAACGCCCCCGGAAGGTGGCTCCGAATCTTTAATGAACCCAAACCGGGAGGTTGAGCTGCCAAGCTTCACAGCCGCGGGCCCGTCATTCATTCCCGAAGCGGCAGAGCAGCCGGTGGAGGTTGCAGTCGCGACGCAGGCGGTCGAGGAGCCGGCAGCGGATGGCGAAGCCGCCCTGATCGCGGCTGGCGAGAAGGCCTTCAAGAAGTGTCAGGCCTGCCACAAGATCGGCGATGGTGCAAAGAACGGCACAGGACCGCATCTGAACGCGCTCTTTGGACGGACCATCGGTGGCATGGACGGGTACAAATACTCGAACGTCTTCCAGTCCGCCGCTGAGGAGGGGCGCGTTTGGGACGAAGAAAGCCTGGCTGCCTTCCTCGCCAAACCGAAGGACTACTTCAAGGGCACCAAGATGTCCTTCGCGGGCCTCAAGAGGGAAGAAGACATCGAAGCCGTGATCGCCTTCATTCGCGAAGCGGGCGGCTCGTGAGAAACACGGGCCACTCCCAAAGGCTTGCCTTAGCCCAGTGCTTGCCGGACGCGGCGACCGGTGCTTTTATGAGCGTGTTCGGTGAACAAAAGTTGGGAGGTCACTGAATGCCAACGATGTCGACAACCCTGTTGCCGGGCCTTGGTGTCACTGGACTGGTCCTTGCCGGTGCGGTTGCCTTTGCGACGGTGAACCGGGATCGGCAGGAGTTGGACGTTGCACAGTCTGCCATCGACGCGGCCCATCAGCAGCGCGCCGCTTTGGAAGCGCGGGTCAATGAGCTCGAAGCGGCACATGTTGACCGCGACACCCTTGAAGCACGGATCGCCGAGTTGGAAGCGGCCCTCGACGATGCCCTCAGCGTTGAACCTGAACCAGCGGAAGCACCGGACCCCACCCCGGACACGGCGGTGTTGGCGGTAGCCGGCACCGGCGATATCGAGAATGGCAAGGCGCTGTTCGATCAATGCGCAAGCTGCCACGAAGTGGGGGCCGGGGCGGGCAACAGCGTCGGCCCGCATCTGAACCTGCTCTTTGGCCGCAAGGCGGCCGGCATCGACGGGTTTCGTTACTCTGACAGTCTTGTCCGGGCCGCCTCCAACGGGTTGGAGTGGCACGCCGACACGCTGTCCGCTTACATCGAAGACCCACGCACCTTCGCCAGTGGCACCCGTATGAGCTACGCAGGCATGAAGGATGCGGGAGAGCGTCGTGATCTGCTGGCGTATCTGCGGGTCTTTTCGGACAACCCCTCAGACATTCCAGAAGCCGATCCGACCGCAGTTGGGACGGATCACGCGGTGGACCCGGACATTCTCGCCCTGCAAGGTGACCCGGAATACGGCGAGTACCTCTCGTCGGAATGTAAGACCTGTCACCAGACGAGCGGTGGGGATGATGGCATCCCCTCGATCGTGCTCTGGCCGGAAGAAGCCTTCGTGACAGCCATGCACGCCTACAAAGACAAGGCGCGCCCCAACCCGGTCATGCAAATGATCGCCGGCCGGTTGAACGACGAAGAGATCGCGGCATTGGCCGCCTATTTCAAAGACCTCGATGAATGAGGCACACGGGAACTAAGGGAGGATCCCCCAATGAAACTTAACAGACGTTCATTTGTCGGTGCCGTGGCAGCGACGACATTAGCCGCGCCAATGGTGCGGGCGGCCGGTCATGGCAAACCACGTGTGATCGTGGTTGGCGGTGGTGCCGGTGGCGCAACCGCCGCGCGCTACATCGCCAAGGACAGCGAGGGCGCGATTGACGTCACGCTGATCGAGCCGACGCGCACCTATTACACCTGCTTCTTCTCGAACCTCTACATTGGTGGGTTCAAAACAATCGATGACATCGGCCACAGCTACGGCACGCTTGCCAGCGACTATGGTGTCAACGTCGTGCATGACTGGGCCATTGGCGTGGATCGCGACGCCAAGACCGTGACGCTCGCCGGCGGCGCCACTCTGGGCTATGACAAACTGATCCTGAGCCCGGGCATCGACTTCGTGGATGGCTCCGTGGCGGGGTGGGACATCAGCGCCCAGAATGCCATGCCCCACGCCTACAAGGCCGGGTCACAATCCGAGCTTCTGAAAGCACAACTGATGGCCATGCCGGAAGGCGGGACCTATGCCATGGTTGCGCCACCGAACCCCTATCGGTGCCCACCCGGACCTTACGAGCGGGTGTCGATGGTGGCCCACTACCTGAAGAACAACAATCCGACCGCCAAGATCATCGTGGCGGATCCGAAGGGCAAGTTTTCCAAACAGTCGCTGTTCGAGGAAGGCTGGAACAATCACTACGCCGGCATGATCGACTGGATCGGGTCTGACTTCGGGGGCGATGTCGTGGAAGTCGACCCGGGCGCCATGACCGTCAGCATTGATGGTGAGGTGACCAATGTCGACGTGTGCAACGTCATTCCTGCCATGAAGGCGGGGCGGATCGCCGAGATTGCCGGGGTTACAGACGGCAACTGGGCGCCTGTGAACGCAGCGGACATGTCGACGAAAGCCGACCCGGATGTGTACGTGCTCGGCGATGCGTCTCAGCAGGGCGACATGCCGAAATCGGGCTACTCCGCGAACAGCCAGGCCAAAGTGTGCGCCAATGCTGTCCGGGGTGCGCTGACCGGCAGCCGCGTGTTCCCGGCCAAGTTCTCCAACACATGCTGGTCGCTGATCGAGACCAATGACGGCGTGAAAGTCGGCGCAACCTATGAAGCGACGGACGAGAAGATCGCCAAGGTTGATGGGTTCATCAGTGCAACCGGGGAGACCGCGGAGCTGCGCCAGAAGACCTATGAAGAGTCGGAAGGCTGGTACACCGGCATCACCTCCGACATGTTCGGCTAAGCAAAGGTTTCGCCGCCTTCCGGCGGCGACCCACCGGGGAGGCTCTGCCTCCCCGGACCCCTCCGAAGTCTACTCAGGTCATTGGAGGAGCAAGGCGCGGTCCTTTCTCGATGCCAGCGGGCAATGCGTCCTAGGTGCGGAAGGCTGATATAAATCAATCGGGTAGGGCGCAATATTAAGGTTCTTTCTTGGCCTGATCCACCCCCAATTGGTGGCGAGAGTGACGCAGACCTTGCGCCAAATCAAAGCACGTCTCGGCTAATTCCGGCAGTTTGGCCGACATGATTGAGACGTGGATTGACCTTTACGGAGAAGGCGCCTTGCTGTTGGCCGCCGGTGCGCTGGTGGGGCTGATCTTTGGTGCCGCAGCTCAGCACTCCCGGTTTTGCCTGCGCGCGGCCACGGTGGAAGTTGCGGACGGCCGGTTCGGACCACGGTTGGCTGTCTGGCTTCTGGCGTTTCTAGCCGCTGTTCTTTCCGTCCAGGCTGCGATCCAGTTGGAGTGGCTCGATGTCCGCGAGGCGCGCCAATTGGCGGGCACGGGGAGCCTCTCTGGCGCAGTGATCGGCGGCCTGATGTTCGGTGCAGGCATGGTTCTGGCACGGGGATGTGCCAGCCGCCTTTTGGTTCTGTCTGCTACAGGCAACCTCCGGGCGCTGCTGACCGGCCTTGTCCTGACACTGGTCGCGCAGGCCGCGCTGCGCGGCGTGCTGGCTCCGGCCCGTCAGGGGATCGCGGAACTCTGGACCGTTCCCGGCGGGCCGTCGCGCGACATCCTCGCGGCTGTCGGACTGTCGGGGCCTGCTATCCTTTGGATTGCGTCAGCGTGTGCTCTGGCGGCAATCGCTTTCGCAGCGTGGCGTCAGGTGACAGTTAGCCGCATACTCGCAGCCGTCACCGTTGGGGGCGCGGTCGGGCTCGGCTGGCTTCTGACCTATGCCATTGCCCAGAACTCTTTCGAGGTTGTTCCCATCGCCTCCGTCACCTTCACCGGGCCAGCAACCGACACGTTGATGGGGTTGGTCAACGCGCCTGAACTGCCCGCAAGTTTTGGCGTCGGCCTTGTCCCAGGCGTTTTCGTGGGCGCAGGTGTGATGGCGCTTTTGAGCGGCGAGTTCGCCATCGAACGGTTCGGACCGGAGACGCCTATGGAGCGTTACCTTCTTGGCGCGGGACTGATGGGGTTTGGCGCCATGCTTGCAGGGGGCTGCGCGGTGGGCGCGGGCCTTTCCGGCGGGTCGGTTTTTTCACTCACCGCATGGGTTGCGGTTTTCGCCATGTAGCTTGGCGCAAAGATGACCCATCGTTTGATGCAGGCAGCGCGACCTCAGGCGGTTGCCGGTACGCCCTGAGAACCACGTGTCACAAGCGACGTCGCCTTTGCACCCGCGATGATCGCGACCAGGGCGAGGAGTGCGGCGATGCTGCCTGTGGCACTGCCCGACAGGCCAGCACCGACTGTGCAGCCGCCTGCCAGTACGCCACCCACACCCATCAGCATGCCGCCAGCGATGTAGCGCAGGGTTTCGCCAGGGGCAGAAAAGCTTTGCAGTTGCAGCTCTCCCCGTGCGGCGGCCGACAGAAAGCTGCCGCCCAGAACACCGCCAATGAAGCCCACGCCGAACCCGGCCGGGATCGCTGTTGAAGCGATGATCCAGAACAGGCTGTCGCTCCATGGCAGGGTGAAGGCTGCTGATTGCACCGGCAGCGGGTCAAAGTCGTCGAAAAGGAGAGTGCTCGTCGCCATCCAGCCGCCAACAGCGACCAGACCAACCGAGGCGCCAAGCCCAACATGCAGAAGGCTGGGGCGCGAACGCAGGATGAACAAGGCTGCCAGCACCAGAGCCGCAGCCGCCAGTGCTGGCACACCAAGCGGCAGTTCCGCGAGCGAACCAATGGGAAGGTCTGTTGTCACACCGCCAAGGCTGGTGCGCAGAGGTGCCAGAACACCTTTCAACGTGGCATGCGCCGTGATGGTGAACACCGCAAGAACGGTCAGCGCACGCAGGTTGCCAGTTGCCGACAAAACGGTCAGGCGCGAAACGCAGCCACGCGTCAGAACCATCCCGGCTCCGAAGGCCAGACCACCGATCAGGATGGCGGCGACCGGTACACTTGACGACAGGAAGCGATGATCTTCGAGCGCGACGAACCCGGTGGCCTGCGCGACCATGAAGCCCAGAATGGCCGCCGCAAACCCGGCGGCCCAAACGGCGGCGGCGCTTCCGCGTTCCGCGACGTCACCAGCAACCGCGCGGCGCAGGCAAAACTGGGAAATCTGTGCGGCGACCCCAAAGATGAGGCCAAGCAAAAGACCTGCAATCAGGTGCAAACTACGGGTCTCAAGACCCAGATCCAGCGTTTCAAGCAGCATGACGCCCGTCCCAACAACATATTCGAATTGGGACATGCGTTCCGATCAGGCGAGAGTCAATCGACGCTGAAAGGCCAAAACGCGGGTGTGCGCGCTCAAACCGGAACAATTTCCCGGTTCGCGATGGAAAGCGGACCAGCGTCCATCTCGCGCGTCGTGCCCGGTCAACTTGTTCCTATCTGCCGATCAGCAGTCCTGGCAGGTTTTGAAGCCCACCACACGATAGAGCGGGCAGAAATTGATGAAAGCTGTGACCACTAGGATCAACCCGAGCCATCCCCAAACGCCAATCGTTCCGGTCAGTGCCAGCAGGATCAACACTCCGCCCAGCACAAAGCGCGCGATCTTGTCGGCGCTTCCCATGTTCTTTGAGATTTGCATCTTGCTCTCCTATTCGAATTCCATTTGCTCAAAAACGCGCCCCGCATTTCGGGTGGCCAGTTCCTCGAACGTGTCCAGATGCGAGAACGGGGACTGGTCCACGTAATATGCGTCTTTAAGCTCTCCGCCGTTTTCCAAATGTTCGGCGATGCGGGCGCGAAGCCAAATCAAATAGTCGCGAGTATAGCGCCGCACCTGTGCCATGTTGGTCGGGTGCCCATGGCCGGGGATGACATAGGTGGCCTCCAGGGCTTCGAACGCGGTCTCCCAGGTCTCAAGCCAATCCGCCGTATAGGTGTGATCGAAGATCGGCAGCAGACGTTCGTGAAAGGCCATGTCGCCGGCAATCACGAGACGTTCCTGCGGCAGCCAGACGGAGATGTCGCCGGGGGAATGTGCGGGGCCAAGGTAAAGCACCTCGATCCGCATATCGCCCATCTCAACGGTGTATGCGTCCTCGAAGGTCATCGTCGGCTCTGCAAGCGTTGTGCCTTCCGCCTTGTCGCGGTTGTATCGCTTCATGTTCTCGAGGATCTGCGCGCCATACTCTGCGAATTCCTCGGCCGCATCGACATGGGCGAGGATCGGAACGCCCTGTTCGGCCCAATAAGAGTTGCCAAGCATCGCATGGCCCTGGCCGTTTTCGTTGATCACCAGCTTGACCGGTTGATCGGTGATGGCCTTGATTTCCTCGTGCAACGCGTCGGCGAGAACATACGCGGCCCCGCCGTTGATCACGACGACCCCGTCGCCGGTGACAAGAAAGCTGAGATTGTTGTTGTGACCGGTGTTTTCATAAGTGGGCGGGGCGGTCGCGCCGATGGCGGACCAGACATGTGGAATGACTTCGACCGGTTTCTGGTACAGCGGTGACCCCGGATACTGGTCGGCGATATCCTCACTCGCGGTCGCAGTGGACGCCATTAGGCAGGCAGCAAAGACCCAACGCATCACGGACCCTCCGAGATGAACCGATAGCCAGTGTCGGCCATCTCAACGCGGCCCATGCCGCCATTTGGCAAATGGAAGCCCACTACCGGTATGTGTTCGTGCGCCAAGCGGTCCAGCAGCAAGGAACGCACCTTGGCGGCCGCTTCCGCATCCTGATCCGCTCCGCTTGGCCAGTCAGGCCGGGCAAAGGCCACATGATGGTTGCCGATCGCATCGCCGACAACCAGCGCGCTCTCGCTTCCGGAGCGGAGTTCGAACGCCATATGCCCCGGGGTGTGGCCGGGGGTTGCGATTGTGGCAATGCCGGGCAGGATCTCATCGCCATCATCAAAGAATGCGACGGCATCTTCGATGTACTCCATCCGCCGTTTCGCGCCCACCGCAAAGGCCGCGCGGGCCTCGCCAATGGTGTTGACCGTCTCCGGGTTCCACCAATAGTCCCACTCGGCGCGGCCCATCAGATAGGTGGCCTCATAAAACACAGGCTCGTCAAACCCGTCGATCAGGCCCCAGATATGATCCGGGTGGGCATGGGTGAATACCACATGCGTGACATCTTCGGGGGCAACACCAACGGCGTCGAGACTGTCCAGAAGGTGCCCCGCACTGGGCATGAAGTCGGGCCCGGAGCCGACATCGAAAAGAACGGTGTTCTGGCCATCCTGATAGAGCGCAAGGTTGCACTCAGGTGTCAGTCGATCAGGGCTGATATCATATGCGCTCAAGACGTCCGGCAATTCAGCTTGCGGCATCGGGTCAAAGACGAACGATCCCGGCAATACCAGCGATCCGTCACTGACCGTCGAGAGGGTGGCTTGCCCAAGCTGGCGGGCATGAACACGCGGGCCAAGAACGGCAGCAGCACCGAAACCAAGCAAAAAGTCTCGTTTTGAGAGCACGGCCCGACCTCCCTTAATATTCTCAAATTCGAATATGATGGAGAATGCGTGCAGACGCAAGCTGTTCTAAGCGCGCATGGCATCGCCACACAACGCGAGCTTCAACACCTCAGCCGTAGCTTTGGCAAAAGGTCAGGCGCCGCGTGTGGGGTATCCGACTGCTGTCAGGTGCCAAGCGCCGCGGCTTCGGACGCCAGAGCTTCGATCGCCGCCCAGTCCTCGGCCTCCACTAGCTTCGAGGGCGCGACCCAGGAGCCGCCAACACAAATCGTGTTGGGCAAGGACAGGTAATCGTGCACGTTACTCAGGCTGACACCACCGGTTGGGCAAAAGGTGGCTTGCGGGATCGGTCCTGCAAATGC
>JBCBBB010000081.1:0-14432 GCA_038532095.1 Pseudomonadota bacterium | reverse complement strand
GGCGTAGATCGCGCCCAGCGCAAAGAGGAAGAGCGTGGAGCCAATCAGGTTGAACGTGTGGCCCTGATCGACCCGGAGGAAACGGTGGGCATCCGTCTTGCCGCGGTCCTTCTGCTGTTGGTCTTTGCCATCAAGGCCGCCGTGGTGCCGCTGCACTTCTGGCTGCCTTCGAGCTATGCGGAGGCCCCCGCGCCGGTCGCCGCGCTGTTTGCGATCATGACGAAAGTAGGCGCCTATGCGATCATCCGTGTCTACACGATGGTCTTCCACCCGGAGGTCGATGTCACCGCCGGGCTGCACGGCCTCTGGCTTTTGCCCGCGGCGTTGTGCTCCCTCGCGATTGGCATGATCGGTGTGCTGGCGGCCAAGACGCTGGATCGTCTCGTCGCCTTCTCGGTTATCGGATCGATGGGTATGGTCATGGTCGCCATTGCCTTGTTCACCCCGTCCGGCATCGCCGCCGCGCTTTACTATATCGTGCACTCGACACTGGCCGCCTCTGTGCTGTTCTTGGTCTCGGACCTTGTCCGCACGGGCCGGGCAAACTTGGACCTGACGCCGCAAGCCCCGATATCCGGCGCGGCGCTGACGGCCGGTATGTTCTTTGCGGGCGCCATCGCCATGGCGGGCCTGCCCCCGCTTTCGGGCTTTCTTGGGAAATTGCTTGTGCTGGATGCCGCCTGGGACTCGTCGCTGATGGTTTGGGTCTGGGTGATCGTTCTCAGCTCCAGCCTGATCAGCATTCTGGGCTTTGCCCGCGCAGGCAGCGTCGTGTTTTGGAAAGCCCACGCGGTCGAACCGTTGGCCGATACGGAACCGGCGACACGCCCCACATCGCTCGCCTATGCGGCGGTCGGAGGGCTCTTTGCATTGCTCGTGGCGCATACCGTGTTCGCCGGCCAGGTCCACGGCTACACCACCAAAATGGCCGCCGAACTTTTCCAGCCGGACGCCTACAAGACGACCGTTCTGGAAACGCCCGGCAAGCTGAGCAAACCGAAGGAGGAGAAGTAACATGGCGCGCGCCCTTCGCTGGCTGATGCCGCACCCGCTGCTGACGCTGATCCTCGCCATTGTCTGGGTCCTGCTCCAGAACGATGTCTCCGCCGGGATGGTGGTGTTTGGCATCATTCTCGGCATTCTGATCCCATGGGCCACGTCGATTTGGTGGCCGGACACGCCGCAAGGTTTTCGCATGGGCAAGATGGTCAGCTACAGTTTTCTGGTCATCTGGGACATCATCGTCGCCAACATCCAGGTTGCGTGGATCGTGCTGACCGTTCCGAACTCGAAGCTCAAACCGGCCTGGATCGTTGTGCCGCTTGAGGTGAAACAGCCGGAAGCCATCACCTTGCTGGCCGGGACCATCACACTGACACCGGGAACCGTGTCGGCCGATCTCTCCGATCAGGGGCACAGCCTGCTGGTTCATGTGCTTCACACCGATGATCCGAATGGTGTCCGCGACGAGATCAAACAGCGCTATGAACGCCGTCTTCTGGAGATCTTCGCATGAGTGCGCTTGCTGGTCTTTTCGATATTTCCATCATTGTCGCGTTTTGCGCGTTGGCTCTTGGACAACTTCTGTCGATGATCCGTCTGGTGATCGGACCGGAGCCCGGGGATCGCATCCTTGCGCTGGACACCATGGTCATCAATGCAATCGGCCTGATCATCGTGCTCGGCATAGATCAAGGGGTCGAAATTTACTTCGAAGTTTCTTTGCTTGTCGCGATGCTCGGCTTTGTGTCGACTGTTGCGTTGGCACGGTTCTTGCTGCGCGGAGACATTATCGAATGACGATGCCCCTTGTCCTGGAAGCGCTCGCCGCCTTGTCACTCATCATCGGTGCCGGTTTTGTTTTGGTCGGCGCCATCGGTCTGATGAAGTTCAACGACTCGATGACCCGTCTTCATGCGCCAACCAAGGTTGGTACGGTTGGGTTGGGGATGCTGCTTCTGGCGTCGATGCTGAAGTCGCTGGCCTGGGGCGATCCTTCGATCCACGAATTGCTCATCATGGCCTTCCTGTTTGTCACGGCTCCAATCTCGGCGCATTTCATCGCCAAGGTGAACATGCACAAGCGCAGCTGCGATACACCGCCGCCGCCGCCACGGGATGATACATGGGCGACCCTGGCATCGCCGGACCAGGTGAAAGACATCGCCGCAGAGTAGGCTCAGTCGCGCAAGACCCGATACGCAATATCGGTCAACATCGAGACCAGCTCGACATCGCCGCCCATGTCTTTCAGTTTCTTGTCATAGAGCAGGAACGACAGCCCGTGCACAAAGCTCCACAGCAGGAATCCGCGCCGCCTGACATCGTCCGTGATCTCGGGCTCGTTCCGGCAAGCGGCCACTTCGCGCAGCACGATGTTGAACGTCTGCTGGCCCGCTTCCTGGAGCCGGGGGTCTTCAAGCCGATCGCTGAAACCGCCGAACTTCAGCCTGAAAACACCGGTCTCGGTCAGCGCGAAATTCACGTATTCGCGGCCCAATGCGGTCACCCGCTCGGGTGAGCCTTCGGGGATGCCCTCCAATGCGGCCAGCATGTTGTCACGGTGCCGAACCATGCCTTCCATCACCATGGCAACCAGCATTTCGTTCTTATCTTTGAAGTGCTTATAGGGGGCTGCGGTCGATACCCCGGCCAACCGGCACGCGTCCGAGACCGAAAAACCGTCTGGCCCTTTTTCCTCAACCAACCGTCGCGTGGCCTCAATCAGACCCGCACGCAAGTCACCATGATGGTACCGCGACTTCTTCAGCGCGCCATCATCTGCGTCAGGCAGGGCCGGGTCCGTTATTTTTTCGCGTTTATTCATGATCCGCTTTGTCGCAAATCACGTAGTACTTGTCAAAGTGAGAACTTCTAACATATGTTAGTCATACTAACTTTGCGAGGATTCGTCGATGACCCACACAGACACCAGGATGCAGACAACCGGCTTCAAGAGCCTCGCTGTGCGGGGGGTGCGTGCCATCCTGCGCACCACCGTCACGCTCGCCGTTCTTGCGGGTGCGGCCGTTGCCGTTCAGTACGGCGCCGCAGAACTCACGCGCCGGGCAGAGGCCGCGCCAGCCCCTGATCCGGCACCTGCGATCCCGGTCCGGGCCACGCCACTTGCGCGCGAAGCGGGCTATGATGTCCAGCGCGCCTTCATTGGTCAGGTCGAAGCTGCGAAAACGGTCAACGTGTCCTTTGAACTTCCCGGATTGCTGGACAGCATCCTGGTCGATGAGGGTGACACCGTCACACGTGGTCAGGTTCTGGCGACCCAGGACACGTCACTTCTGGAAGCCGAACGGACGCAACTCCTCGCCTCCAAATCAGCGACCGAGGCGCAGCTCAAATTCGCAAACCAAACGGTAGAGCGAAACGAGGAGCTTCAACGCCGTGGGTTCGCGCCCCAAGCCGGTGTTGACGAAGCACTCGCCCGTCGCGACGAACTCATCGGTCGGATCGCAGAAACAGATGCCGGGTTGGCGAATGTTGAGATCCGCATCGCCAAGTCTCAGGTGACAGCCCCCTTCGATGGCCACGTCACCGCCCGTAGCGTGGACGGGGGTGAGACTTTGGGCGCAGGCCAGGCGATCCTTGGCTTGGTGGAGCGTGCCGCGCCACAAGTGCGCGTGGGTGTGCCGCTCGATTTCGACGAAACCAGACTGGCCACGGCCCAGATCGAACTCGATGGCCAGATCATTCCGGCGACGCTGACGTCGCTGCGCCCGGACATTGATCCGGTGACACGGACCCGCACTGCGCTCTTCTCGCTCGATACGGGCATGACGCCGGCATTTGGCCAAACTGCGCGTTTGCTGGTGACCGAGCGTGTTGAGAAAGACGGGTTCTGGGTGCCGATCACCAGCCTTAAAGAAGGCGTGCGCGGTCAATGGACGGTGCTGACCGTCGATGACCAGAGCACTGTGCGCGCGGCTCAGGTTGAACTTCTTCACGCCGAAAGTGACCGCGTCTTTGCCCGCGCCGCGTTCTCCGACCGCACACCGCTGATCGACGCAGGCCCGCAACGGGTCACGGTCGGCCAGCGCGTTGATCTGCAACTCAGCGAATAAGGCGAAAGATATGGAAACGCTCACCTTCCGGCAGCCGCGCCTTGTCGCGCTGATCATCCTGGTTCTGGTCTCGGCCGGTCTGTCATCTTTCCTGTCGCTCGGCCGACAGGAAGACCCGACCATCACCAACCTGTTTGCTACGGTGACAACTCAGTTCCCGGGGGCTGACCCGGAACGTGTGGAGGCGCTTGTCACGGCCGAGATCGAAGACGAACTGCGCACGATTGCCGAGATCGACACAGTGTCTTCCGTGTCGCGCTCGGGGGTCTCCGTCGTTTCCATCGATCTCATTGAAACGCTGGATGAGACCACCATCGAACAGGTCTGGACGGAAGCGCGGGACGCCGTTGAAAACGCCCGCCGCAACTTCCCGCCAGGCGTGCTTGCGCCCGACTTCAATGCCGAGGGGATATCGGCCTATTCCGCCGTCATCTCGGTGACCGCGACCGGGGAGAGCGCACCGTTGACGCTGCTCTCCCGCCATGCCGAAGCTTTGGGCGATCGGCTGCGCGCCATCCCGTCGACCCGCGCGGTCGACTACTTCGGCACGCCCGAGGAAGAGGTGGTGGTCTCCGTCGATCCAACGAAAGCCGCGTCACTCGGACTGACCGCCGCTGAGATTGCAGCCCGCATCTCGGATGCGGATGGCAAGGTGCAGGCCGGTCGCCTGCAAGGCGATGTGGACCTGACCATCAACGTCACCGGAGAAATCGAGACGCTCGACCGCGTGCGTCAGGTCGTTTTGCGCGAAAGCGCCAGCGGCAGCACGGTCACGCTCGGCGATGTCGCCACGGTTGATCGTGGCCCGCGTGCGCCCGCGTCTGAATACGCGCTGGCCAACGGCAAGCCCGCAATCCTGATCGGCGTTCTGGCCCAGGATGGGGTACAGATCGACCGCTGGATGACCTTTGTTCGCGAGGAACTGGCCGCGGGCGCCGCGCAAATCCCGCTCGGTGTCGAAGAAACGCTGCTCTTCGACCAAAGCACCTACACGGTTGATCGCCTGGCCGACGTCGCAACCAACATGGCGATCGGTGTTGCGCTGGTCGTTGGTGTGCTGTTCCTGACGCTCGGCATGCGGGCGGCGGCCATCGTTGCGCTGGTGCTGCCCATCGTTGCGCTCGCCACTTTGGCCTCGATGAACTTCATCGGCCTGCCCATTCACCAGATGTCGGTCACCGGCCTGATCGTGGCCCTTGGCCTGCTTGTCGACGCGGCCATTGTGATGACGGATGAAGTGCGCCGACGCCTGGCCAACGGGATGGAGCGGCTGGATGCCGTGCGCGATGCCGTGCGCCGCCTTGCAACACCGCTTCTTGCGTCGACCGTGACAACCGCGTTGGCCTTCACACCGATGATCCTTTTGCCGGGACCGGCGGGTGACTTCGTGGGCTCCATCGCAATCGCTGTGGTGCTGATGCTGATCTGGTCGCTGGTGGTGGCGCTGACCGTGACACCTGCCATCGCGGGCTGGGTGCTGCCGCGCGCAGCAGAAGGCGGCGTGTTGAGCAACGGTGTTACGGTCCCGCTGCTGGGACGCGCATTTGAGGCCTCCGTCCGCCTCGCCGTGCAGAACCCACTCCGCGCCATTGCGATTTCACTGATCCTGCCCATTCTCGGCTTCGCGGCCTTCCCGACGCTGACAGCGCAGTTCTTCCCAGGCGTCGAGCGCAACCAGTTCTATATCGAGGTCGACCTGCCCCCCGGTTCGGCCATCACCGACACGGCTGCGACGGTGGCTGAAATGGACGCGCTCATTCGCAGGGACGATGAAACACGGTCGGTGTACTGGACCGTCGGCACGTCCGGCCCAGCGTTTTACTACAACATCGTCGGCAATCGCAGCCAGGAGCCTGGCTTTGCACAAGCCATGGTCACCACCGAGAACGATGCTGCGGCCGCGCGCCTGGTGGGAGAACTGCAAACCACATTCGACACCCGTTTCCCCAATGCGCAGGTCATCGTCCGCAGCCTTGTACAGGGCCCGCCCGTTGATGCGCCGGTGGAACTGACGATCAAGGGGCAGGACATCGCGACCTTGCGTGCGCTTGGCGATGAAGTACGCGCGATCATGGCCGATCTCGACCTCGTCACCCAGGCGCGGGCCGGGATCAATGGCGGCGCGCCTCAGGTGCGGTTCCAGATCGATGAGGTGAACGCCCGTCTGCTCGGCCTTGATGTGGCAGACATCGCGGCGCAGCTGAACACCGCACTGGTCGGGGTGACCGGCGGCTCATTGGTCGAGGGCACCGAACAACTCCCGGTTCGGGTCCGCCTTGGCGATGGCGTGCGGGCAGACCTGCAAGCCATCGCCGATATGCCGATCCTTTTGCCGAATGCACCCGCGGTCTCGGCCACCGGTGCCTTCCCGGCCGTTCCATTGTCCGAACTTGCCACACTGGTCGTGGAACCCGCCGAAAGCGTCATCACCCGAACGGATGGCTTGCGCGAAAACACAGTGCAGGCGTTCCTTGTGCCCGACGTGCTGCCCGAGGAAGCGCTTCAAATGGTGCTGGCAGAACTCGACAACCGGGGCTTCGAATTGCCGACCGGCTACGCGCTGGCGCTCGGCGGCGACAGCGATGCGCGGTCCAACACGCTGGGCAATCTGATGGCGTCTGTCGGCCTGATCGTGACACTCACCATTGCGACCATCGCGCTGACGTTCAACTCCTTCCGCCTGACACTGGTGGCGCTCGTGGTCTGCGTGCTGTCGGCCGGTCTCTCCATGTTGGCGCTCGCCATCATGCAGTACCCCTTCGGCATTCAGGCGATCATCGGCGTGATCGGCTCCATCGGCGTATCGATCAACGCGGCGATCATCATTCTGACGGGCCTGCAACAAGACGAAGCGGCCAGCGCTGGTGACACGGAGGCGATGACACGCGTCGTCACAGGCTCCAGCCGGCATATCGTTTCGACCACGATCACGACCTTCGGAGGCTTCCTCCCGCTCATCCTCGAAGGCGGCGCGTTCTGGCCGCCATTTGCCGTGGCCATCGCGGGCGGCGTGCTGCTCTCGACCGTGGTGTCGTTCTATTTCACACCACCGGTCTTTGCGTTGATCCGGCGCCGGGTGGAGCGAAAAGCAAACGCACCGGCGGAGGTGGTCGACCTTCCGCAAACGGTTGGCCATGCGCTGGCGGCAGAATGATCCTGCCGCCCGCCATCCCCCTCAGATCACTGCGCGCTCGGGGATCGGCGCGTTCGCGGTAATGCGATCAAAGTGAAACGGCGTAAGGTCTAGGCTGCGATACCCGCCATAGGTCAGCCACTCCGCCGTGCCGCGCCCCATCGCGGGTGATTGCTGAAGTCCGTGTCCGGAGAAACCGTTCAGGAACAGGAAGTTCTCAACCGCGGGATGCGGGCCGGTGATGGCATTGTGGTCGAACAGGTTCATCGCATAGTGGCCCGCCCATTCGCTTTGCACCTTGATCGCTTCGAACTGAGGAATGCGCGTCGCAATCGCGGGCCAGATCTTGGCTTCCCAAATGTCGTGATCCATGGCGAAGTCATCATGCGCCACGCAGGGGTCGATATCCGCATGACCCCCGCACAGATAGGTGCCGCCGCCGTTCTCCCGCACATGAACGCCAGACGGGTCAATTGTCAGCGGCAAATCCTGGTCCAGCGGCTGTTCCGCCTTGAACACCCAGGTGAAACGTTTGCGCGGCTCAACCGGCACCTCCGCTCCAATCATGGCTGCCGTTTTCGCCGCTCTTGGCCCTGACGCGTTGACCACATGCCCGCAGGAAATCACCTCGCCACTGGCCAGTGTGATACTTTCCACCCGAGTGCCCGAGGCGTTCCTTGTGATCGCAACCACCTCGTTTGAGACATACTCCGCGCCACGTTCCCGCGCCTGCCGTCGCCACCAGTCGAAGACGGTCGCACCATCCCAATACCCCTCATCGACACGGTTGATCGAGCCGAGCACGATATCGTCCACAGTGTAGAACGGGTAAGCCGCCTTGATCTCATCCGCACTCAACAGTTCCGTTGCCGCACCGGCCGCGCGTTGAAGCGTCTGGTTGTCGCGCAGGACGTTGGCAAAATCCTCGGTATCTGCCAGATAGAGATAGCCGTAGGATTGAATGGACAGCTCCGGAACGCGCGGGTCATCGCCCATGTAGCGGCGCAGGTTCTTTATGAATTCGGCACCAAACTGGGACACCCGCACGTTCAATTGTGTGCTGAACTGTTGCCGGATGCAGGAGTTCGTGTGCGTCGTTGAGGCAAACTCATAGGTCGGGTCGCGCTCCACAACCAGGATCGAGCCATCGAAATCCGCGAGGTCCGTCAGAAACCACGCCGTGGAGGAGCCCATGATGGCACCCCCGATGATGACGACATCATATGAGCTTTGTTGTGGTATCGCATTCAATGAACCGGATTGCATGGCCGCGCCCCTTTGCAAGTCATCTCTTTGCATCCATTCCGGGCAAAGGGGCGCAGGTCAAGCCATACGGGTTTGGTTTTCTGTCTCGCCAGACAGCGCGGCGGTCCGCGCGGCCAAAACCTGCTCCCGCAACCACATGTTCCGCCCCGATTGTTCGTATCGGCGATGCCAAACCAAGTGATACTCAATCGCCGGAAGAACGAAAGGCGGCGTTGTCCACGCAAGCCCGTGATATGTCGATCCCGCCAAACGGGACGGCATGGTGGCAACGATGTCCGTGCCCTTGATCAAATCACCCAGCATCGAAGCGGTGGGTGCCACGAGCGACACATTGCGTTTTAAGCCGAGCTCGTACAGCGCTCTCGCCACCACGCTCTTTGTCGTGCCGCCAAAGTCAACGGTTCCATGCCGGGCTTCTGCATAGTCCGTGGCCGTTCGGATCGGTTCACGGCACGCGGGATCGTAAAAGACGACCAGATTGTCTTCGCCGTAACGGCAATGGTTCAAGGTGGCCGGATACCGCAAACCGGCAACCGTGATCGCCAGGTCGGCTTCATCCTGGGTCAGCATTTCCGTGACGCGTTCACGCGGAGCCAGGCGCCGCAATTCAAACTCAACCCTCGGCTTCGCCATCAATAGCTTCGCATGCAACGTCTGCATCTCATTCAGAAGTGCGGGTGTCGGAATGGCCAAAACAACCGGTTTGCCATCGCGCGCGACATCATACTGTTCCGGTGCCACCAGCCCTTCGATATCAGCCAGTATCTTTTGAACCCGAGGCAGCATCGCGCGTGCTTTCTCGCTTGGCGTTATCCCTCGTCCGGACTTGAGGAAAAGCGGATCACCCACGGCTGCGCGCAGCTTATCCAGCGTGTGGCTGATGGTCGATTGGTTCAAACCGAACACCTCGGCGGTGCGACTGACCGAGCCGGTTTCACAAACGGAAACGAAGACACGCAGCGCATGACCGTCCAGTCGAAATAAATCGAAATTTTGCATGTGAATTCTTCAATCCATCGATTGATATCCTGGTTCATACTATGCGATATTCCGGAAGGCGCAAGCGCACTGGGATGACGGGGAAGGTGGTTTAATCCAGAAGGATTTGCAGGAATACACGCACTGGGACTCACACTCTCTTGCCTGAAATATCGTGTGGACGCAGCTGATGCTGACAATGTCACACGATAGGCCTGAGACATCCTCGCTATTCACACACGGTTGCGTGCGCCACCTGCCAACCTATGCCTTCCGCGTTAACGCGGCGCGTTCCGGATCGCCATGTGATGGTCCGGAGTACAGCAGTCAACGGGACAGACCGCTGATCGGGCAGGGGATTAATCCTCTGCCCGTTTTTTTGCTGCAACCGGCAAACGTGTTTTGCGTCAAGCACTGCCATGGTGATGGGGTGCGGGCGGCGGCCCTCCTTTTCGTTGTCCTCCCTAAAAGAAGGGCCGCCGCTTGAAGCGTGCTCTTCGCACGCGGCACCTCGGCACAAGAAGCGCGCTACTCCGGCCAGTCTCCTCAAAAAGGTCAACCGGCTTCCCTGAACGCAGTCCTCGGATGGTGCCGAAGAGTTAGATGATCTTGATGTCTTCATTGAGGGTCGTCAAGGGGCTTGAAGAACCTCCGCCTGCCATCAAGGTCAGGACGGTTGGCTGTCAGACGCGTCCTCTTTCAGCACACGCTTCAAATCGTCGAGCGGCATCGGCCGGTGGAACAAGAAGCCTTGGGCTTGATCGCACGCTTGGTCCGCAAGCCAATTGGCTTGGGCCGGGGTCTCCACACCCTCCGCAACCGTGCGCGCCCCGATCTGACGCGCCAACGCGAGGATCAGACCGATGACCGGACCGGAGCCGGGCAACTGACTGATGAAGGACCGGTCGATCTTGATGCAGTCGGCGGGAAAAGCTGACACATAAGACAGGTTCGAATACCCGACGCCGAAATCATCGATCGCAATGCGGTATCCCAGGTCTGAGATGTCTTGCAGCTGTTCGGCTATTTTTTCGACATTGCCGATGAGAGCATTCTCAGTCACTTCAAGCTCAACGCGGTGCGCCGGAAAGCTTGGATCAGCCGCAAAACGCGCGAGCGTATTGATCAGGTCACTGCTCTCGAATTGCAACGGAGAGATGTTGATCGACAGCTCTATATCAATGCCGCTTTGGTTCCAGCTTTCGATTTGCTCAAGCCCGCGTTCAAGAATGATCTGACCCACTTGCGCGATAAGACCGGTTTCTTCGCAGACCGGTATAAAGTCATTGGGCGGCACCAGCCCGCGTGTCGGGTGTTGCCACCGGACCAGAGCTTCGGCTGAGACGATCTTCTTCGAGACGAAGTCGACGCGCGGTTGATAGTAAAGAATGAACTCGTCGCGTTGCGTCGCGGCGCGCAAGTCCAACTCGATCTGGTTGCGCGCTTTGGCGGCCGCGCCCAACACCTCATTGAAAACGGTCAGCCGATCTCGCCCCTCGACCTTTGAGGCATATAAGGCGATGTCTGCCTGGCTCATCGCGGAGGTCAGGCTGTGTTTGCCGGGTTTGAAGAAGGCAAGTCCCATGCTCACTGTCGGGGACAGTCGGATCGCGTTGTGCTGGAACGGTTTTCTGAGATCACAGAGGAGCTGTTCGACCTGCGCAATCAGGTCCGATTGCTCTGAAAAGCCGCGAAACAGGATGACGAATTCGTCACCGCCAAGCCGGACCAGAACGTCAAGCTTGGACAGCGCCGCTTGCGCCCGGTTCGCGATCCGCCTGAGAACGTCGTCGCCCATCTCGTGGCCGTAGGTGTCGTTGATCTGCTTGAACTGATCGATGTCGAAAAACAGAAGGGCGCAGCGTTGTGGCGGGAACTGGGCCAGGTCATGCACGGTCTGCTTCAGGAAGGTTCGGTTGTAGCAACCGGTCAGTTGATCGCGCTGCGCCAGATAGCGTGCTTTGTCGCGTGCAATTTTCAGATCAGAAACATCGTTTGACGTGACAAGGACTGCGGGTTCGCCGGTTGCGGCATCGGCGCACAGCTTCGCGGACAGACTGTGCCAGCGAAGCCCGGCATCTGTGTACACTTTCGAGACCTGATTATGTTCACCCTTGCGATCAAGTTCGAACATCAGGACGTCATTCTCGCGTCTGTCGACGAACAAGTCCGCGAGTGTTTGATCGCTGCTGAGAACAGCCGTGCGTGCAGCCGGGTTCATGTAAAGGGGTGGCCCGTCGCGTTTGTAGAGCGAAATCATGACGTCGGTGTGCAGCAGGGCTTCCGTGCTGCGAATGTTCTCCGGTGACACATCCGTGGGAAGGCTTGCTTCGCACAGCATCGCAAAGCTGCCGGCGCCGCGCATGAAGCCGGAATACTGGACGTCGAGACTTACGGGCTCGTCCTTTGGATACACTGTCCAAAGCTCACTAAAGACCGCCCCGTCGGCAAAGTCGGCCTGATATTGCAGCAGTCGGTTTCGCACCGTCGACGACATGCCTTCTGACAAGTCGCGTGATTGCAACTCTGATTCGCTTTCCGCCTGCCAAACCGCGCAGGCCGCGTCATTTGCCAGCAGGATGCACGAGTGGTCGATGTCGAACACCCATAGGGGAGTGGCCAGCCGATAGGCGAATTCGAACATCGCCTTTTCGGCGGCCGACGGCGCACGCTCTGCGGCGGGAAGCTGTTGGACGGTCCGATTCAAACCCTTTGCATCCTTGAACTGAGAAAACCGTCTGCTCAGGCCACGTGCGCCCGGGGCGCACCAAGCTGGGTGAGGGGCGCGAACCCGTCGGTTTCCTGCACCTGATCGATCCATCGCGCGACGGCTGGAAAATCGACAAGTCGAAGGCCGGCTTCCTCCAGCACATGGACATAACCGAAGACCGCGATGTCCGCCACGGAGTACCCGCTGGACAGCATGAAGCGGCGACCCGCGAGGTGCGCATCAAGCCGTGCCAGCCCGGTTTCGGCCTGCACTTGCCACTGCCTGATTTCGATGGCTTTCGCCTCACGCTCTGCCGGAAGGATCGTGGTAAAGAACCGCGCTGGAGAAATGAACGGTTCCAGCTTCGACTGCTCGAAAAACATCCATTGCAAGGCCTCCGCCCGCGCAGCCGGCGTCCCCGGCATAAGGGGAGTGCCTTCGGCCAGATACCAGAGCATCGCGTTGCTTTCGCCAATCCCGTTGCCGTCTTCCGTCAGCAGGTAAGGAACGACCCCGAGCGGATTGATGCGCAGGAATTCCGGCGATTTCTGTTCGCCGCGGAGGACATCGACCAGAACAAGGTCGAACGGTATCCCGACCTGGGTCATTGCCAGCCAGGGTTTGAAGCAGTTGCCAGAGCCGAGACATGCGTAGAGTTTGATCATGTGTAATCCGCGCTTTTGTGACTTTCCGGCACGCTAGTCGGGCGCAATGAACACATGTTTAAACGCTGCAGAAAAATTCCAGCGATTGCCGTGAAAAATCGAACAATTAACACCTCTGAAGATAAGATTAACATAAGTTAAGCCATTAATATTGAACATGAAATTTCTTGGATCCTTAGGTCTGAACATGGAATCTTCCCATCACAGTTCAAAGTTAATGGCACGTTAATTTGACAGCCTAGAAAGGGTTTTCTGATGCGCTTGGCAGAGCTTCCCGGCAGCGCAGATGTTCATTTTGATCAACCGATTGCCGAACAGATCTGGCGCCAGAAATACCAGTATGTCTCCGACGGTCAGGTGATCGATGTCACTGTTCAGGACACATGGCGTCGCGTGTCAGAAGGTCTGGCAGTCGCGGAACCGCAGCACCGGAGGACACAAGTCGCGCGAGATTTCTATAACGCGATGTCCGGGTTTCAGCTGTTGCCCGGTGGGCGCATTCTGTCGGGCTGCGGCACCACACGGACGGTCACACTTTTCAATACGTTTGTCATGCGCACCATCCCCGATGCGCTCGACGGGATCATCGACACAATGCGCGACGCGGCGGTGACGATGCAGATGGGCGGTGGGATCGGGTTCGACTTTTCGACAATCCGACCGAAAGGCAGCCCGGTGCGCGGCCTCGATTGCCCGGCCGCCGGCCCGGTTGCCGTGATGGAAATCGCGGATGCGATCTGCAAAATGGTGGCCTCGGGCATGGGGCGGGGCGCTATGATGGGCACGCTGTCTTGCGACCATCCCGACATCGAAGCCTTCATAATGGCCAAGTCCCAGGGGGCACGGCTGAACCGGTTCAACCTGTCGGTTCTGGTCTCGGACGCCTTTATGCAAGCGGTTCAAAACGACGAAGTCTGGCCTCTGATCTGGCAAGGCACACCCCAGAAAACTGTTCAGGCGCGCGCGCTTTGGCAAAAGATCATGCGCCACACCTACGACGTGGCAGAGCCCGGTGTGCTCTTCATAGATCGGATCAACGCTGACAATCCGCTGAGCTACATAGAAACGCTGGCCGCGACGAATTCCTGTGCCGAGCAACCACTGCCTCCGAACGGCGCGTGCCCTTTGGCCTCGGTCAACCTTGCCCGACTTGTCCGTCATCCGTTTACGCCCGACGCCTCGCTTGACCTCGACAGGCTCGCAGAGCGCGTGACGGTCGCTGTTCGCATGCTTGATAATGTCATCGACGTGACCCGGTTTCCGACACCCGCACAGCAGTGGGAGGCGAAAAACAAGCGCCGCATTGGGGTCGGCCTCACCGGTCTGGGCAACGCGCTGATCATGACCAACACCCGATACGGCTCGGACGAAGCTGTCGCATGCCTCTCCCGATGGATGCGTTGCATCAAGAACGCGGCCTATCGCGCGTCTGCCGATCTGGCCGCGGAACGCGGGCCGTTCCCGATGTTCCAGGCGGCGCACCATCTGGCCCATCCTGCGCTGCGCGACCTCGACGCGGATGTGCGCCGAAAGATCGCCCTACATGGTGTCCGCAATGGCGTTCTGACAACGCTGGCCCCCACCGGCACCACATCGCTTTTTGC
>JBCBBB010000080.1:0-14622 GCA_038532095.1 Pseudomonadota bacterium | reverse complement strand
GGCAGCCAACTGAATCTCACCAAGGACTCCCGTTGGTTCTGTACTGTTGTTTTGGATCTCAACGAAAAGTGCTTCAATGGCACTCCCAAAACTCGGGGCTTCGGCACAAAGATAGTCAGCTACGAAGCTCACCGGGCCGCCCCCGGAGCCAAAAACATGGTGGTGGCTCGCATAAAGCTCCATCGAGCTGCTACCCCTCCATCGCCTCCAACTCGTCGATGAAGCCGGAGATCATGCTTAGCCCCTTGTCCCAAAACTTGGGATCGCTCGCGTCGAGACCGAAGGGGGCCAGAAGCTCCTTGTGATGCTTGGAGCCACCGGCTTTGAGCATCTCGAAATACTTCGACTGGAAGTCCGCATCGCCCTCTTCATAGACGGCATAGAGCGCGTTCACCAAGCCGTCGCCAAAGGCGTAGGCATAGACATAGAAGGGCGAGTGGACGAAATGCGGGATGTAGGCCCAAAAGGTCTCGTAGCCCTCCATGAAGGTGAAGGCCGGGCCGAGGCTTTCACCCTGCACACTCATCCAAAGCGCCCCGATATCGTCCGGTGTCAGTTCCCCGGCGCGGCGTGCATCGTGCAATTTGCACTCGAAGTCGTAGAACGCGATCTGGCGGACAACCGTGTTGATCATGTCCTCGACCTTGTTGGCCAGCAGCACTTTCTTCTCGGTGGCGTTCGGCGCGTTGTCGAGGAGGCGGCGGAAGGTCAGCATCTCACCGAAAACGGACGCCGTTTCAGCGAGCGTCAGAGGTGTGGAGGACAAGAGCTCCCCCTGCCCGGCCGCCAAACGTTGGTGCACCCCGTGGCCCAACTCGTGGGCGAGTGTCATCACATCGCGCGGTTTGCCGAGGTAGTTGAGCATCACATACGGGTGCACATCAGCCACGGTCGGATGTGCGAAAGCGCCTGGCGCCTTGCCCGGCTTCACACCAGCGTCGATCCAGCCCTTGTCGAAGAACGGTTCGGCCAGACGCGCCATCTCGGGATCAAATGCGGAATAGGCTGAAAGCACGGTCTCGCGCGCTTCGTCCCAACCGACCTTGCGGTCGCTTTCCATCGGCAGCGGCGCGTTGCGGTCCCAGACCTCCATGGTTTCAAGGCCGAGCCACCCGCGCTTCAGTTCGTAATAGCGATGGGAGAGCTTCGGGTAGGCATCGACAACCGCGTTCCGGAGGGCTTCGACCACTTCCGGTTCCACCTGGTTCGACAAGTGCCGCCCGGTCTGCGGTGTCGGCATGCCGCGCCAACGGTCTTCGATCTCTTTTTCCTTAGCGAGCGTATTGTGCACCCGTGCGAAAAGCTTGACGTTCTCACCAAAGACCCGCGCCACTTCGCGCGCCGAGGCTTCGCGCTTATCGCGGTTTTGATCGGAGAGGCCATCAAGCGTGGCCTCCAGGCTTTTCTCTTCGCCATCCACCGTGAAGGTCAAACCGGCGACGGTTTCGTCAAAGAGACGGTTCCAGGCGGCGGCCCCCACTGTCGACTGGTCGTGCAAGAACTTCTCCAACTCGTCGGACAGCTGATACGGCCGCAGCAGGCGCAAACGGTCATAGATCGGTTTGTACCGCGCAAGGTCGGCGTTCTCAGCAAACCAGCCCTCCAGCACACTGTCCTCGATCCGGTTCACCTCGAGCGAGAAGAAGACAAGCGGCGTCGTGTAGGTCGTGATCTTGTCCTGCGCATCCGACATCGCCTTCGCGCGTTCGGCATCGGTGGTGTTCTGGTAGTAGCGCAGCCCGTTGAAGGACATGATCCGCCCGGCCACCAGATCGATTTTCTCGTAGCGGAGGACGCAGTCGAGCATTTCGGCCGAGCTCAAACCTACCAGCTTGCCCTCAAAATCAGCGGCGAAGTCTGAGCAGGCCTTCTCCAACCAATCCATGTCCCGCTTAAGTTCCGGTGCATCAGGCGAAGTATAAAGATCGCTCAAATCCCATTCCGGCAGGTCGCCGAATTCGCTGGCGGAGGTGTTGGCATCGAAAACGGGCTGGGGGTCAAAGCGCATGATAACTCCTGATCTGGTTAGGGTTTCACCTAGCGGCGTCATACCGTGCGTTCAAGGGAGGCGACGCTTATCAGCCATAAGTGGCAAGCATTGCCTTCAGATCGTCCAGAGTATTCGCTTCCGTGACCGGTTTGTCCTTCCGCCAGCGGCTCATCCGCGGGAAGCGAAGCGCGACGCCCGATTTGTGCCGCGTGCTTTCCTGAATGCCCTCAAAGGCGATCTCGAAGACATGTTTGGCTTTGACCGAGCGTACTGGGCCATAGCGTTCAAGCGTGTTCTTCTTCACCCAGGCGGTGATTTCGCGGAACTCGGCATCCGTCAGGCCCGAATAGGCCTTGGTGAACGGGACGAGGTCATTCCCCGACCACACGGCAAAGGTGAAATCGGTGAAGAGGGTCGCGCGCCGTCCGTGACCCGATTGCGCGTAGATCATCACGGCATCGATGACGAGCGGGTCGAGCTTCCACTTCCACCAGTCGCCTTTCTTGCGGCCATCCCGGTAAGGGCTGTCCAGGCGTTTGAGCATGACGCCTTCGGCCCCGATGTCACGGGCGATTTCGCGCTGCTTTGCAAGGCCGTCCCAGGTTGGAAAGTCGAGGAGTTCAGACAGCCGAAGCGGCGCTTCCGACGGCACATCTTCCATGATCTTGTCGAGTTTGGCGCGACGCTCTGCAAAGGGTTTGGCGCGGACATCCTCTCCGCCAAACTCCAGAACGTCATAAGCGCGCAGGACTACGGGGGCTTCGGTCAGGAGTTTCTTGGGCACCGTCTTCCGCCCGATCCGCTTTTGCAGCGCATTGAAACTCTGCGGTGCGTCGGATGCGTAATCCCAAGCCAGCAACTCGCCATCCAGCACGGTGCCGGGCGCAACATAGTCCGTGAGCATCGCCAGTTCGGGGAAGCGGTCGGTCATCAATTCTTCGCCCCGCGACCACGTGAAATGCGCGCCACCGCGAACGATCACCTGACCCCGGATACCGTCCCATTTGTACTCCGCCGCCCACTCGCCCGGATCACCAAGGTCTTCGACCGGATCGTCCAGCTGGTAGGCGAGGTAGAAGGGATAGGGCTTCGACAGATCGGCTTCGGGGTCCGGCGCAAGGATCAAACGTTCGAAATCCGTGGTGTCCGGGGTCCAGTCGCCCATCAGGCGGTGGGCCAGTTCCGGCTCCTCAATGCCGGTGGCTCTCGAGAGTGCACGGGTCATCAGCTTTTGACTGACGCCCATGCGGAACCCGCCAGTGATGAGCTTGTTGAACACGAACCTTTGCGCCGTGTCGTAGCGGTCCCAAGCAGCGAGGATTGCTGACTTGCGCGCATCATCGTCAACAGCAGCCAAGGCCTTGATCTCGGTGATCTGGTCGGCAAGCCGCATGTCGCTTTCGGAACTCGGGGCAGGCAGAACCAAGGCGATGGTTTCGGCCAAGTCGCCAACGATGGGATAACTTTCTTCGAACAACCAAAGGGGAATGCCTGCGCGCTCTGCCGCCCATTCCCGAAGGCGTGTCACCGTAATGGCCCGCTTTGGACGACGCCCCGAGAACAGAGCGATTGTCCAGAGTTTGTCGTCATCCGGTGCGTCCGCGAAGTATTCGGCAAGTGCGTTTACTTTCGCGGTCGTCTTAGTCGTTTGGTCGAGCGCCTGGAACAGCGCGGCAAAGCGCTTCACACCAACAAACACCCGCCGGGGGAGTTGTGTCCGGCGGGTGCTTTCTGTGCGTCAGTCCGTTGCATGGAGGACAGTTAGCACAGTCTTGGCTGCGGTCACATGTAACGGCGTCTCCGCTCCAGTGACATCCGGCGCAGTTCAGTGGCTGCGTCTGTCGAGAGGGGGAGCTGCGACGCAATCTCAACCTCGCCGCGCGTCACGCCGATATCCTTCAACATATGCTCATCAAGATCGAGCAATCGGTTGAAGTGACGGCGGCGGCGGAACCTTTGGATGCGTTCCAGAAGTTGGCCGGACAACGTTTGAATCGGGTGACCGGTATGCGTTCTTCCAAAATCCGTATGTGTCATTGTCTTTCCCTTTCTGAGTTACGAAAGGCGTCGCGACGGCCTTTGAATGGAATATGCGCTCTGGACATTCCTCAATCAAACGAATAGATTTGAGCATATCTTTCAAATTTTCTGAAAGCTCGCTATGAATGCTCCAACGACCCCCCGTATCCCCCTCTTGGACCTCGATCTGTTGAAAACGCTGGTTGCCATTGCCGACACGGGGAACTTCTCCGCAGCAGCGGCCGCCGTGCATCGCACACCCTCGGCCGTGTCCATGCAGGTCAAGAAGATGGAAGACATCCTTGGCCGTCCGATCTTCATTCGTGACAGTCGGTCTGTCGATTTGACCGATGACGGTGCTTTTCTGTTGGAGCATGCCCGACGCATGTTGGCGCTGAACCGCGAGGCGGTCGCACGGTTTGTTCAGCCGGATGTCGAAGGTGTGGTGCGTCTTGGTGCGCCAGATGACGTCGCAGAGCGGTTTTTGGTCGACATGCTCCGCCGCTTCAATGAATCGCATCCGCAGGTCACTGTGAACGTGGCCGTAGACGGCACCGACCGCATGATTGGAATGCTACGGCAAGGGCAGTTGGACCTGACGCTGATCACCTGCGAAGCTGGCTTCAAGGAAGAGAGTGCCGAGGTTGTGTTCCGCGAACAACTCGTTTGGGCGGCCTGCAAGGGCGGCGTTGCCGCCGAACAAACCCCCTTACCAGTGAGTGTTTGGGAAGAAGGTTGCGCGTGGCGCAAAGCGGCACTGAGCCAACTGGATTCGATGGACATTCCCTGGCGCGTGGCGTTTCAAAGTGCGCACATCTCGGGGCAGCGGGCCGCTGTTCTTGCGGACCTTGCCGTGGCACCGATCCCGGTGTCATCAATCGGCGGCTGCATTGTGGAAGCGCCGCGCCATTTTGGGCTTCCGAAACTGCCGAAATATGCCTTGGGGCTTCTGGTTAGTGACGATCCAAACCCTGCGGTTGTTGCGGCAGCAGATCATTTGAGAGCGAGCTTTGCTGCGCGGTAAATCGATCGCCAAAGCAAAAATGCCTCGGCTTGGACCGAGGCATCACTAACTCTTTGCGGCGTTATATGCCGAGGAAGGGCTGAGCAATCCGCGGCACAAGCCCCTTGAACCGCAATGGTGCATCCGTAGCGGCAAGACAGATGCAGTCTTCGCCTGCCACCGCGACCGGGGTATGGTGCATGTCCTGATTGGCAACTTCCACGTCCCCGCGACCGAAGTAACCATCCTCGTCCTCGAAGGCGCCCTTGAGCACCATGGTCAGTTCGAGACCGCGGTGCCCGTGGTCCGGCATCGCGGTACCGCCCGGGATCGAGAGAAGGCGCACCTTGTCCGACCCGCCTGTTTTCAGAACAGCCTGCATGACGCCGCCACCGATGGAACGCCACTTTACCTTGTCGAGGTCGCCCCCAACGTAGTCCTGCAAGGGCGCGGGGAACACGTCGTCCTTCGAACGCTCGCGGACCCAAGGCGCGTCCGGTGCCTCCGGCATCTTGTCGATCATGGCGAAGGTCGCATCGAGCGCATGATCGCTCAACTGAATGACCTCACATTCGTCGACTAGGGTGCCACCGACGGCTTCGAACGCCTCCAGCCGTGCGCGGCATTCGTCGCACATCGAAACATGCGTGGCGACCACCAGGCTAAATGCCTCATCGAGCGTGCCGGCGGCATAGCTCATCAGAAGCGCGTCGGTCAGGTGATGATTAATCGTTCCCATTCGTACTATCCCATTGCATGACGCAACCGTTCCAGCGCCAACCTTATCCTCGATTTGATCGTCCCCAGCGGAAGCCCGGTTTCTTCGGCAATCTGAGCGTGGCTCAGGTCGCCGAAATAGGCGCGCTGGATCAAATCCCTTTGTTTCTCTGGCAACTCTGCCATTGCTTTTGCCAGTTTTTCGCTTTCCTGACGAAGTGTCATAACGTCCGCCTGATCCGGCTCGGCCTCTGGTCCCCAAGGCAGGTCCTCGGGTTCTGGCCGTTTCATCCGACGCAGCGCGTCGATTTTCCGGTTTCGGGCTATCGTAAACACCCAGGTTGAGACGCTGGCCCGTGACGGGTCAAACATGTGCGCCTTGGTCCAGAGTGTCGCCATGACCTCCTGTGTACATTCCTCTGCCAGACCCTCATTCGCGCCCGACTTCATCAAAAACGCCTTTACCCGAGGGGCAAAATGGCGAAACAGCTTCGCGAACGCTTCACGGTCCTTGTCATCCCGGACACGCTGCACGAAAGCGACGAACTCTTCATTGTTTTGTGACGGAGACATTGACACAGGCGTTTGCATGGCCTGCGCACCATAGCTGTCTGGTGCGGCAGGTATAGGCCTTTCGTCTATGGCAATATCCGTCGGCATTGTTGTCGTTACGGGTTGGTTTCGGAAACAGATCAAAAAAAGTGCGGCTCGATACAAAAAACACCGTGCGGCTGACCCCATTGATCCATAAGCGACTGAGTTACGTAGAAAACAGCAGAAGACGAAGGGACCAGGAGTACACCATGCCATTCGAAGAGCGCGGGACGACCGCAAGACGCATTGCGGTTATCGGCGCGGGCATTTCAGGCATGGGGGCTGCCTATCATCTAGCCGAAGAAAACCACGTTGTTCTGTTCGAAGCTGAAACGCGCCTCGGTGGGCACGCTCGGACAAAAATGGCGGGCAAGCGCGGTGACCAGCCGGTCGATACCGGGTTCATCGTTTTCAACTATCAAACCTATCCGCATCTGATCGATCTGTTCGAGAAGCTGGAGGTGCCAATTGCACCGAGCAGCATGAGTTTCGGGGTATCCACGCGCGGCGGGCGCTTCGAGTACGCTTTGAACAGCATCGACTCGATCTTCGCGCAGCGCCGAAACGTGGCCAATCCACGGTTCCTGCGCATGGTGCGGGACATCGTGCATTTCAACAAGAACGCGGAAGCCACGCTGACACCAGGCATGACCATCGGCGACCTTGTATCAAAACTGCGTCTCGGATCATGGTTTGTGCGTCACTATCTGACGCCATTTTCCGGCGCCATCTGGTCCACTCCGAAGCTGCGTATTCTGGATTTCCCCGCAGACACGATGGTGAAGTTCTTCCGCAATCACGGCATCCTCGACTGGAATGAAAACCACCAGTGGTACACGGTGAAGGGTGGTTCCATTGAATATGTGAACCGCCTTGCGGCGAACATCGAAGCGCGCGGTGTCGATATTCGTCTGGGCGCGGAAACCGAAGCGGTGCGACGCACAGCTTTTGGCGTTGAGGTCAAATGTTCGGGCGGAGAGTGGGAGCCCTTCGATGATGTCGTCTTCGCGACCCATGCTGATGATACACTGAACATGCTCTCGGATGCGACAGGGGTTGAGCAGACAGCGTTGTCCTCGATCCGCTATCAGCCAAACCGCGCCGTATTGCACGCAGACACGAATGCCATGCCGAAGCGGCGCAAGGTCTGGTCGTCCTGGTGCCATGTGGAGAATGGCACAGGTGAGGATGCTCCAATTGAGCTGACCTATTGGATGAACTCTTTGCAGCCGATCCCGCACGATGACCCGCTGTTCGTGACGTTGAATGCCCAAGGGCAGATCCGGGACGAGTTCATTCACGACGAGACCGTGTTCCGCCATCCAGTCTTCGATCAAGCCGCTGTCACCGCGCAGGATACGGTGCGTGCGATCAACGGGCAGAACCGGACGTGGTTCTGTGGCGCCTGGATGCGCTATGGTTTCCACGAGGATGGGCTGTCCAGTGCATATGAGGTCGCTCAACTTATCTCTGCCGAGGCACAAATGGGGCTCGCCGCCGAGTGAACCGCACGCCCGAACATATCCGGGGCACGACGTTCCATGGCCGCAAGGGTGAAACGCAGAATGCGTTTCGCTACTCGGTCGATTACGTCCTAGTGGACGCGGAAGCGGACGCCACTGGTCCGGCGTTGTTCAAACGGAACCGGTCGGGCTTCTTCGCGCTGCATGATCGTGACCATGGCGGCGAACCCGGTGCCGGGCGCGGAACGGCTTGGGTCCGCGATGTTCTGAAAGACGTTCCGTTTGAGATTGACCGGATCGAGTTGCTAGCCCAACCGCGCGTGTTTGGGCATGTGTTCAACCCGGTTTCGTTCTGGCTGATCCGGGACGGTGACGGCGCATTGCGCACGGTGATTTCCGAGGTGACCAACACCTATGGCGACCGGCATTCCTATCTGTGTCATCACGACGATTTCGCACCGATCACGCGCAGCGATACGCTGTCATCTCGAAAGATATTCTACGTCTCGCCGTTCCAGCCCGTGGAAGGCGGCTACACGTTCCGCTTCGACATCGATGACGAAAAGATCGGTATCTGGATCGACTATACAGCCGGAAACGGCGGGTTGCTCGCCACGCTGACCGGGCGGCGCGCGCCTTTGACAAATAGCGGCATCATCGGCGCGATGATCCGCCGCCCAATGGGCAGCCGTCGCGTGTTGGGACTGATCCACTGGCAGGCGCTGAGGCTCTGGTGGAAGGGCGTGGCGTTCCGCACGCGCCCGGAACCACCGGTTGAGGAGGTGTCGCGATGAACACCTCCCTCGCGCCCTATGCAATCTTTGCAGGCATGCTCGCGATGGCCGGGCTGCCGATTTACATTCACGCGCCCAAGTTCTACGTGGACGAGTTCGGCGTCAGCCTTGCGGCCTTGGGCACAGTGCTTTTTGCGTTGCGCCTGATCGACGTGGTGCAGGACCCGGCGCTGGGCTGGCTCTCTCGCCGTCTGTCCCAACATCGAACGGGTGCGGTGACCGTTGCCGTTATCGTCATGGCGCTGGCCATGTTTGGCTTGTTCGGCGTGGCGCCACCCATTGCGCCGATTGCGTGGTTTGCGATCACGCTCGCGCTCCTGTTCTCGGCTTTCAGCTTCCTGACGATCAGCTTCTATGCCGAAGGTGTCTCGAAAGCGAAACGGCTTGACGGGAACGGACACGTGCGGTTGGCGGGTTGGCGCGAAACCGGGTCGTTGCTGGGTGTTTCACTTGCCGCCGTTGCGCCTGTCGCGCTTCTGGCCGTGACAGACAGCCCGTTCCTGCTGTTCGCGGTCGGCTTCGCTGCACTCTGTGCGGTTGCGGCGTTTGCCATGCGGCGCGAGTGGAAGGGTGCAGAAGCGGACACTTCGGTCGGTCTGAAGCCGATCCTGTCGGACCCAATGGCACGCAGGCTCCTGCTGATTGCGCTGTTGAACGCGACACCGGTTGCCGTGACCTCCACGCTGTTCCTGTTCTTCGTGGAAAGCCGCCTTGAAGCACCCGGTTGGGAAGGCCCTCTCCTGTTGCTCTTCTTCCTCGCGGCCGCCGCTGCCGCCCCGGCCTGGAGCCGGCTGGCGCAACGCTATGGCACAAAGCCAACACTGCTGCTCGGAATGGTGCTGGCCATCGTCACCTTCAGCTGGGCTGCTCTGCTGGGAGCGGGCGACATCGCGGCCTTCACCGTGATCTGCATCTTTTCTGGCGCTGCGCTCGGCGCCGACATGACACTTCTTCCCGCGCTCTTCGCATCCCGTATGTCGGAGATCGCGCCCGAAGCTGCCGAAGGCTTCGGCCTTTGGTCTTTCGTTTCGAAATTCTCACTCGCCTTTGCCGCCATCGTTTTACTGCCTCTTCTCGATGCGGCCGGGTTCACGGCGGGTGCGAGTTCACAACCCGAAGAGGCACTCAATGCACTCACGCTCTCCTACGCGGTTTTGCCCTGCGGCCTGAAAATTGCCGCTCTCCTGCTTTTGTTGGCCACACCCATCGAAGCGCCCGGAGGGACCGCCCTAAATCGAGGACTACAGTGATGAACTTTCTTTCTTTCTTGATCGGCGCTGCCGTGATGGCAGGACTTGGCTGGCTGATCAGCCGCCGGTTCGACTTTCTGGCACAATCGCCTGAGGACTATGCATCGGGACCGGAGTTCGACATCCGGACGATACTGAACGGACCGCTCCTTTGCGATGGCATCATCTACGGTCCAACCGGGCGCGTTGCGTCGCGCTTCACCGCAAAGTTCGATGCCGAATGGAACGGGGACAAAGGCGTCATGCGCGAGCACTTCCACTATGACAGCGGAACCGAGCAGCATCGCGAGTGGCGGCTGTCGGTCGGCGCGAATGGCGCGATCAAAGCCGATGCCGACGATCTGGTGGGCTCCGGCAGCGGCCAGCAATCCGGGTCGGGTGTGAAGCTGACCTATCGCATCAAACTGCCAGAAGGTGGTGGCGGTCACGAGCTGGATGTGGTGGACTGGATGTATCTGCTAGAGAACGGAACGATCATGAACCGCAGTCAATTCCGCAAGTTCGGCATTAAAGTCGGAGAGTTGGTGGCAACGATGCGCCCGGACCCGGCCGCGGCCGAACGCCAGGAGGCCGCCTGAGATGCGCGAATGGCCCGGCAAACGGTATTGGCTTGTTGGTGCGAGCCAGGGCCTGGGCCGGGCCGTTGCGAAAGAACTGTCAAAGACAGGCGCTGAGCTGATCCTGAGTGCGCGAGACGAAGCCGCACTTGAGGAGCTTGCTGCCGAACTGCCCGGCAAATCATCGGTCGTTCCGATCGATGTGGGGGATGCCGAAAGCGTGGCAAAGGCCGCGCAAGACGCGGGCGAGTTGGACGGCATGGTGTTTCTGGCAGGCCTCTACTGGCCTTTGCCCGCAACCGAGTTCGATGGCGAAAAGGTCGCGACCATGCTGGACGTCAACCTGACCGGCGCGGCCCGTGTCCTGGGTCATGTTCTGCCGACAATGGTGGAAAAAGATGCCGGACACATCGTGTTAACCGGCTCCCTCTCCGGGTTTCGGGGCTTGCCCGGTGCCAATGGCTATGGCGCATCTAAGGCTGGCATCATGTCGCTGGCGGAAACGCTCTATGCCGATCTGCGCAAGACCGGGATCGATGTCCAATTGATCAATCCGGGGTTCATCAAGACGCGGCTCACGGACAAGAACGAGTTCACGATGCCGTTCATCATGGAGCCGGAAGACGCCGCGCGCCTTTTTGTCGACCATATGCAGGACAATGACTTTGCCCGGAACTTTCCGCGCCATTTCGGTGCACTGTTCCGGCTGAGCCAGTTCCTTCCGGATTGGCTCTATTATCGACTGTTTCGCTGACGGGACTGTCAGGCCCATGCGTATTGTAGAAGAGATGAAGTGCAGTTGGTCCTATAGACCCAGCCTGTCGCGCAATGCGTACCATGTCATGGCAAGCGTGAGCAGCGGAGCGCGCGCATGCTTGCCGCCCGGAAACTGTGACACGGGCAGGGTTCCAAGCAAATCAAAGCGCTCTTCCTGACCTCTGATCGCTTCTGCCATGATCTTGCCGACAAGCGTGGTGATGGCGACACCATGACCGGAGAAGCCACCCGCAGCCAATGCGTTCGGCCCGATCCGGCGGACCATGGGCAGCCGCGTCATGGTGATCCCCAGCGTACCACCCCAGCTATAATCCACGCGAACCTCTTTGAGTTGCGGGAAGAGGTGCAACATGCGTTTGCGGAGCGCTGTGTCGATGTCGGACGGAAAGCCGATGCTGTAACTTTCGCGGCCCCCGAAGAGCAGGCGTTTGTCTTCGCTCAAACGAAAGTAGTTCACAACGAACTTGTCATCGGCGACTGCAATGTCCCTGGCGAGCACATCTGACGCAAGATCACCCAGCGGTTCGGTCGCTGCGATGAAACTGTTGATCGGCATCACACGTTTGGACACGTCATCCGCGATGTCCGGGAGATAGCCGTTGCCCGCAAGTACGATGTGCTTCGCTTTGAGGCTGCCGTTCGGGGTTTGAATGCGGGTGCCCTGAAGTGACAGCGCTTCGGTTCGTTCGAATATCCGGGCCCCGGCGGCCTCCGCCGCGCGCGCAAGCCCAAGCACATAGCGCAACGGGTGAAGATGGCCGGCATCCTGGTCGAGCAACCCACCCGCGTAGACCGGACTGCGGCAGAGGCTCTGGAACGCGTCCGTGTCGAGATACTCAGACGGGTAGTCGTAATGCTCTTGCAGCCATGCGCCGTAGGCGCGGCTCTCTTCGGCGCCCGCTTTTGTCCAGTGCCCGTTAAGGACACCGGGCTTGTACCCGGCTTCAGGCGCATGTTTCGCAACCAGATCACGGGTGAGCGCCTTGGCCTCGACAGTCAGGTCCCAGAGCTTTCGGGCGTCTGGCTTGCCAACCTTCGCTTCCAGTTTGCGCTGGTCCCAGTTCCATCCAGTTCCCACCTGACCGCCGTTGCGCCCAGAGGCGCCAAAGCCGACCCGGTGCGCGTCGATGACAACAACGTCAAACCCGCGCTCAGCGAGGTGGAGCGCGGTCGACAATCCGGTAAATCCGGCGCCGATGATTGCGACATCGACGGACAAATCTCCTTCAAGAGCGGGACGTTCGGGGCCGAGTTCAGCCGATGCCACGTAGTAGGAGTTCGGAAACGTCCCGGGTGCATCGTTGCGATAGAGCGGGTTCATGGCGCTTACACGCTGAGCAGAAGGTGTTCGCGTTCCCAAGGCGAAATCACTTGCAAGAACTCGTCATACTCCGTGGCCTTCACACCGCCGTAGACCCGACAGAAATCCTCACCCAGCACTTCACGCAACGACAGGGACGCGCTGAATTCATCGAGAGCCGCGAAGATACCACGGGGGAGTTCTTCCTCGGCGTCGTAGGCGTCGCCGGTGAACTCCGGGCGTGGATCAATCTGTTCCACCATGCCAAGATACCCACAGGCCAGCGACGCCGCGATCCCGAGATACGGGTTGCAGTCCATGCCTGCGATGCGATTCTCGGCCCGGCGCGCCTGCGGTTCCGAGACCGGAACGCGAATGGCGGTGGTCCGGTTGTCGCGGCCCCATTCGGTGTTGATCGGCGCGGCGTGGTCTTTCACGTAGCGACGGAAAGAGTTCACGTAAGGCGCGAACAAAATCGTCGCTGCTGGCATGTAGTGCTGCAGGCCACCGATGAAATGCATGAACTCAGGTGTCTCAGCATCATTCTCGCCGGTGAAGATGTTCTGGCCGGTCGCTGTCGAGAGCACCGAGTGGTGAACATGCATGGCGGAGCCCGGTTCACCTTCTATCGGCTTGGCCATGAAGGTCGCGAAGCAATCATGGCGCAGGGCCGCTTCCCGGATCAGGCGCTTGAAGTAGAAGATCTCATCCGCCAGCTTCACAGGGTTGCCATGGCGCAGGTTGATCTCAAGCTGCCCGGCGCCGCCTTCCTGGGTGATGCCGTCAATCTCGAAGCCCTGCGCTTCGGCAAAGTCGTAAATGTCGTCAATGACAGGACCAAACTCATCGACGGCGGACACCGAATACGCCTGCCGCGCGGCCGCCGGGCGACCAGATCGCCCCGTCATGGCCTGAATTTCCTGGGCCGGGTCGACGTTGCGCGCGACCAAATAGAACTCCATCTCGGGCGCAACGACCGGCTTCCAGCCTTTGGCAAGGTAAAGATCGACCACCCGTTTCAACACATTGCGCGGCGTGAACGGAACCAGCGAACCGTCCTTGTTGTAGGCGTCATGAATGACCTGCATGGTCCAGTCACCCGTCCACGGTGCGGCGCTCGCCGTCGTATAGTCCGGTTTCAGCACCATGTCGGGTTCGGTGAACCCATCGATGGCCGCCTCATCTGACCAGCCTCCGGTGATGGTCTGGTAGTAGATTGAGTTCGGCAGATAGAAATGGGACTGGCGTGCGAACTTTGAGGCCGGCATTGCCTTCCCGCGCGCGATGCCGGACAGGTCCGAAATGAGACACTCGATTTCATCCAGCTTGCCGCCTTCGATGTAAGACCGGGCCGCCTCAGGCGCTTCGTCGAGCCAGTTAGACATGCGCGGGTTCCTTGAAGAAGGCCGTGATTTGATCCGCCAGATCGGCATTGGAGAGTGGGTGGGAGAGATTCTGGCGCACCTGCTCGGCCTGAGTGTCACTCAGCGCGGCACGGCGGACATCCAGCAGAAGTGACACGTGGTCATGGTCAAACTCCGGATGGGCCTGCACCGAAAACGCCCGCCCTTTATAGCTGAGTGCCGCATGTGCACAGGTCTCATTGCTGCCGATGGTGGTTGCTTCGCCCGGACGCTCCACGATCTGGTCTTGATGCCAGGCATTGAGAGCAACCTGATTGCCTTCGATCTCATACTCTTGACGTCCAAGCGCCCACCCGCCTGCAAACTTCTCAACCTTTCCACCCAGCGCTTGCGCGAGGATCTGATGTCCAAAGCAGATACCGACGATCGGGCGGTCCGCGTGATAGGCGTCGCGCAGAAACTGTTCCAAAGGAGCGATGAACGGCAGGTCTTCGTAGGCTCCGTGTTTTGAGCCCGAGATCAGCCAGCCATCTGCGCTGTCGATGCTGTCGGGGAAGTCCATGTCAACAACGCTCCAGGTTTGGAACGTCATGCCACGCCCTGATAGGAAAGCTTCATAAAGCTCCCCATATGTTTGCTTCGGAAAGCCTTCGGCCGTGGGGAAATGGCCGCATTGGAGAATGCCAATATGCATGTGTCACCTGACTGTTCAGCTTTTCCTAACCCAACTTCGTGGATGACAGAAGTCACCCGCTGCAAAACGGAAAAAACGGCGTGTCTGCGCAGCAGAATTC
>JBCBBB010000079.1:12661-14625 GCA_038532095.1 Pseudomonadota bacterium | reverse complement strand
ACCTCGCCCACATTGGGCTCGATGGTGCAAAACGGAAAGTTCGCCGCCTGCGCCGCCGCCGTCCGGGTCAACGCATTGAAAAGCGTGGATTTCCCAACGTTTGGCAATCCGACGATACCGGTCTTGAAACCCATGTGTTCTCTCCAGTCTCAACCGGGCAGGCTCTAACCGGCCCACCGCCCACGCGCAAGCATGTCCTCTCCATTGACCCACAAATATCCCAGGGGGCGCGCGAAGCGCGTGGGGACAGCGTCCCCTCCGCCCGGCATCGCCCGCGCCCAGACGGCGGATTGCAACTCCCGCGCCAATCGGGCAGAGGAACCCAAACAGTTTGGGAGACCTGACATGTCCCGCATCGATGCAAAATTTGCCGCACTCTCGGCCAAAGGTCAAAAAGCCTTCGTCGCTTATATCATGGCCGGCGATCCGGACTACGACACCTCGCTCGAGATCGTCAAAGGCTTGCCCGCCGCCGGTGTCGACATCATCGAACTGGGCCTGCCCTTCACCGATCCGATGGCCGACGGGCCCACCATTCAACTGGCCGGGCAGCGCGCGCTGGAAGCCGGACAGACCCTCAATAAAACCTTAGAGCTTGCCCGAAGCTTCCGCGAGACCGATGACACGACACCCATTGTCCTGATGGGCTATTACAATCCGATATACAGCCATGGCGTGGAGCGTTTCCTCGCCGATGCCAAGGCCGCCGGGATCGATGGGCTGATCATCGTCGATCTGCCGCCCGAAGAAGACGACGAACTCTGCCTGCCCGCGCAAGCCGCTGGCCTGAACTTTATCCGCCTCGCAACGCCGACCACGGATGAAAAGCGCCTGCCGCGCGTGCTTCAGAACACCTCCGGTTTTGTCTACTACGTGTCGATCACCGGGATCACCGGCGCCGCAAATGCCGTGGCGGGCGATGTCGGACCGGAAGTGGCGCGGATCAAGGCCTCGACCGATCTGCCCGTCATCGTGGGTTTCGGCATCAAGACACCCGAGGCCAGCCAGTCCATCGCCGCCATTGCAGACGGCGCTGTCGTGGGCTCGGCCATCGTGGAACGGATTGGCCAGGGGCAAAGCCCGGACGAGGTGCTGTCTTTCGTCAAAGGCCTCGCAGACGGCGCACACGCGGCCTGACCAACCGACCAAAACGCGGCGCAGCGTCGTTGGTCGCTGTTCTTGTGCAAGGCATGCGCTCATCTTTGACTGCCGTAAGCAGGCCAGCCAGTCCATCGCGGCCATTTAAGATGTCGCTGTCATGGGCGCGGCCCTCGTGGGACGCATCGGCCAGGGGCAAAGCCCCGACGAGGTGCTGTCTTTCGTCAAGAGCCTCGCAGACGGCGCACATGCGGCCTGACCAACCGACCAAAAGGCGGCGCTGCGTCGTTGGTCGCTGTTCTTGTGCAAGACATGCGCTCACTTTTGACCGCCGTCAGCAGGCCTGCCAGTCCATCGCTGCCATTAAAGATGTCGCTGTCGTGGGCGCGGCCCTCGTGGGACGCATCGGCCAGGAGCAAAGCCCGGACGAGCGTCTGTCTTTCGTCAAGAGCCTTGCAGACGCCGCACACGCGGCCTGACCAACCGACTGATAGACGGAACTTGGTTCGTGTTCACCGTTCTCATGCAACGCACGCGCTCAGCTTTCACGGCCATCAGCCGGGCGTTTTGCCGTGTGCCACTTGTACACATATTGGACCATGCCTGCGCCCAACCATCCGACCGAAAGACGGCGCCGCATAGGTGGTCACTGTTCTTGTGCAAGGCATGCGCTCGGCTTTGACGGCCGACCGCCGAGCGTTTTGCCGCGCGGCGTCGGTAGATACTTTCAACCGCCCGCGCGCCCAACCCTACGCTCCAGCACGCACTTGATAGTCTTCCAACGGCAGGCACGCACAAAAAGGTTTTGCAGGCTCGGCTGCTCGGCTGCTCGGCTGCTCGGCTGCTCGGCTGCTCGGCTGCTCGGC
>JBCBBB010000079.1:0-12561 GCA_038532095.1 Pseudomonadota bacterium | reverse complement strand
GCTCGGCTGCTCGGCTGCTCGGCTGCTCGGCTGCTCGGCTGCTCGGCTGCTCGGCGAAAGGTCTGTAATCGGCACGATTTGTTAATCAAAAATTTCAAAAATGCAGCCGATCTCCCAGCGCCGCCTCCAGAATTCACTGATTATTCAATAAATCCCCAGAATAATTAGGGTGGGTGGAGGTGGCATTAAATCCGTTCGCAGCGTTAAGGCTTTGTTAGGATGTCTTGACGGCATCAAATCCGCCTTGCGCCCTCCACCGACAAGCTACGCCGGACGAGCTTCCCATTGCCTGTCCGCGGCAGCTCCGTCGTCAGAAAGACTTCGCGGGGCCGCTTGTAGTCCGCCAAACGGGACGACAGCGCGTCGAGGATGACATGCTTGTCCAGAGCCGCCCCGGCCTCTGGCACAATCCAGGCCCCAATCACGCTCAGCCCGTCCGACACCTCAAGCGCACGCACGCCGCACTCACTGACACCACAGCAGCCTTGAAGGGCGGCCTCCACTTCGCTCGGGTCCACCCGGTAGCCCTGCGCGTTCATCTGATCATCCACACGCCCCAGATATGTGATGGCTCCATCGGCGCGCATGCGCACGCGATCCCCGGTCAGAAACCAGTAACCCACACAGGCGGCTTCAGTGGCGGCGGCGTCCTGCCAATAGCGCAACATCAGGCCGGGATCAGTGCGATGCACCGCCAGCACACCAGCCTCACCGAACGGTGTCGGACAGGCATCTTCGCCCAGAACGGCCACGTGACGTCCGGGCTGCGGCCACCCGGCAATGCCCGGCTCAGGCAAGTGATCCGGCGCCGTGGAGACAAAGGTCGACACCTCGCTCATCCCCAGAGCCTCCAGCAACGGCTTGCCCGTCGCGGCCCTCCACGCCTCACCGATCACCGGGCTGAGCGCTTCGCCCGCCGTCACCGCATGGCGCAGCGATTGGAACCCTGCGTCCAGATCCGTTCCATATTTGAGAATACGTCGAAAGACAGCCGGAGCACCGGCGAAGATCGTCGGCTCGAAGGCGCGGGCAAGCATGGGCCAGACCTCCGGGTCTCTCCGCCCGGCATTGAGGATGGCTGTGCCACCCACGCTCCATGTATCCGCCAGTCCAACGCCCAGGGTGAAGGTCCAATTGAACGCGCCCGCATGCATCACGCGGTCACCCGCCCGAATGTCATGCCAGCCGCGATGCATGCTCTGGCGGGCCCAGAACGCCCTTTGCGCATGCAAAACGCCTTTGGGTCGTCCGCTCGATCCGGAGGTAAAAACCAGCAAGGCAGGATCATCTGCCGCCCGTGGCACGATCTCGGACGGGGCACCTGCCATCAGGTCCTCCGCCGTCATCGTTGCAAACGCGCCGCCAACGACCGCGCGCGGTGCCACCGATGCTATGATCCGGGCGGTCTCCTCCTCGGAAAGCTGCGACGACAACGGGGTTGCCACCGAGCCGGCCGCGATGGCCCCGAAATAAGCCACAGGAAACGCTGGCACATCTCCAAGGCACAGCACCACGCGATCGCCCGGCGCGACAGACGCGGCGCGAAACGCCCCCGCTGCCCGTAAAACCCGGTCTTTCAGATCGGCAAAGGTCCAGCGGGCCACGACGCCCCGCTCAGGGTCAACCGCCAGAAACGCTTCAGCTGCGGGGTCGACATCGGCGGACAAACAATAGGCGGCGGCGTTGAACCGGTCCGGACATGTGCGCAGCCTGCCGGACCTGTACACACTCCCACCGGTCATCGCTTAGAACTGGATGAGGAAGTGACTGCCACCCGCCTCGCCCGGGTCTTCCAGCGTGATCCGCGCGCCATGGGCCAACAGCAGGGTCTGCACGATGGCCAGCCCCATGCCGGTGCCACCGGAATCGCGGCGCGTCGTGAAGAAGGGTTCAAACACCTGTTTCTTGTTCCCGGCCGAGATGCCCGGCCCATTGTCCTCCACACGCAACCAGAGACCGTCATCCGTCCGGCCCGCATCAAGCCTGAGTTCGGTCGCCCCCGCCTCTTCCGCATTTTCCGCCAAGTGCCCCAGCACAACCTCCAACCCTGACCGCGCCAGCGGCAACTCCACCGTTTCGTTCAGCACTCTCAGTTGCGTCTTCGACAGGCGTTGCTCCAAAGAGGGCACGCACTCCTTCAAAACTGTCGTCCCCTGGTGTTCGGGCATCCGCGCCGCGGCAATCTGCCGGGCTGCCCCCAGAAGCTTCACCGCCCGCTTCTCAGCCCCCGCAATCGTCATGACCAGGCGGCGGGTTTCGGGCGGCAGGTCCTCTTCCGCCTCCAACAGCTCGGCGGCACCGCGGATGGCGGTCAACGGTGTCTTCAACTCATGCGTGACGTGGTCAGTATAGCTGCGCACCGCCATTTCGCGGGATTGCAACACGTCTGCCATATCAAGCACGTCCTGCGCCAACTCACCAATCTCCGGCGTGCCATAGTGATCGAGCCCTTCCGGCACCGCCCCGCCCCGGATCGCCTGCGCCTTGGCCGCCAGGGCCTGCACCGGGGACAGGATCAACCGCCAAAGCAACAGCCCCAGCACCAATGTCGCCAGGAAGGACCCGGCCGCCACGATGAAAACGGCGTTCCGCCGCCCGGTCAGGGGTGTCAGAATATCGGCCAGAAGGGCGGCATAAACCGGCAACACAAGGATCGCCATGAGCGACCCGCCCAGCACCAGCATCAGTGGCGGCCGCCATTTGGGTTCTACGAACCGAGACACGGACCCATCCGCAATCCAACACCATGCAGTGTCTCAATGGCATCCGAGCACCCGGCATCCGCCAGTTTTGAGCGCAGGTTGCGCAAGTGACTGTCGAGCGTGCGATCGCTCACCACCATGCCCGGCCCCCAGATCGCATCGACCAGGGCCGGACGGCTGAACACCTGCGTCGGGCGCGACATCAGCTTCGACAGGATCGTCAGTTCGGTTGAGGTCAGCGTCACATGGGTGTCGTCCACCTTGCAGACATGGCTTTCGGGCACCACCGTCAGACGGCCGATATTCAAACCCGTCTTATCCTTGACCTCCGTCGGTTCTGACGGCCCACCGACACGCTTCAAGATCGCCCGCACCCGGGCCACAAGCTCGCGCGGGCTGAAGGGTTTCGTGACGTAATCGTCGCCCCCAAGCTCCAGCCCGAGAATGCGGTCCACCTCGTCATCGCGCGCCGTCAGAAACAGGATCGGCAAATCACTGTCCTTGCGGATCGCCTTGCAGAGCTCCAGCCCATCCATTTCCGGCAAACCGATATCGAGCACAGCCAGGCTGGGGTTCAGCGCGCGGGCCTGGCTCAACCCTTCCGCGCCATCGCGCGCCATCACGGCTTCGAACCCGGCGCGTTCCAGCGCCATTCCAAGAACATCTCGAATTTGCGGGTCGTCATCGACGACAAGGATTGTTTGTGTACTCATGCGCGTGCGTTACCGACCAACGGACAGGCTCACCTTTCTTAAGCTGTATGACGGGGGAAGTGCAAACCCGCCGGAGCACGAGGGGACAGTGTAACTCCGGCGGGGTAAATGCGTGCCTTGTAAAATGTTATGCATCTTCAAGGTGCAGATTGGCCCGCCCAGTCGTGCAGCGACTGTGCAGAACGTGGCATTTCTGGGGCAAAGGCACCAAATCGGCCGGTTTGCGGACCGTTCTTTCGATTGCAGCACCCCTGCTCCAACGCTAGACCCCGCGCATGCCCCGCTACGCCCTCAGGATCGAGTATGACGGCGCTCCGTTCTCCGGCTGGCAACGTCAGGCGTCCGCGCCCTCCGTACAACAGCGTCTGGAAGATGCGTTGGCGAAACTGGAACCCGATCTGCCATCCACGGCGGCAGCCGGTCGGACGGATGCGGGCGTGCATGCGTTGGGGCAAGTGGCCCATATCGACATGGCAAAGGACTGGGACGCGTTCCGCCTGTCGGAGGCGTTGAATTACCACCTGAAACCGGCACCAGTCGCAGTACTGGCCGCCGCCCCGGTGTCCGAAGACTGGCATGCAAGGTTCTCCGCCATCGAGCGCCGCTACCTCTACCGCATTGCGCTCCGCCGCGCGCCGCTCACCCATGACAAGGGCCAGGTCTGGCGCGTGCAAAACGACCTCGACATGGCCGCGATGGCCGAGGGTGCCCGGCACCTAATTGGTCAACATGACTTCACAACCTTCCGCTCGACCATGTGCCAGGCCAAGAGCCCGGTGAAGACCATGGATGACATCCGCTTCGAAGCGCACCCCTACCCCGGCAGCACTGAACTGCGCGCGACCCTGCGGGCCCGCAGTTTCCTGCACAACCAAGTGCGCTCGATCATTGGCACGCTCGAACGCGTCGGCAGTGGTGCCTGGCCGCCCGCGCGCGTGGGTGAGGCACTGGCCGCCCGCGACCGTGCCGCCTGTGGGCCGGTGGCACCGCCGGACGGGCTCTACCTGACAGACGTCCTCTACAAAGACGACCCGTTCACCTGACGACCGGGTTTCCACTGATCTGCAAATATCCCGGGAGCGTCCCGGATTTAATCCGGGACCGGGGGCAGAGCCCCCGACCAAAAATCGCGTCCGCGCGAAGCGCGCTCAATTTGGCAACGGTACCTCGAAGGTCAGATTCGCCCATAGTGTCTCCCACGGCGGGTCCCGCTCTTCCACCACCTCCACCGGCCGCAGCACCACCGTATCCAACATGTAGCGCGCGCCCGGTGTGATCGGAATTGTGGCCACCCCCGCAGGATCGGTGCGCTCGGTCGATACGGTCACCGTGCCGTCTGGCGCCTTGCGGTACACCTCGATCTGCACATCCTTCAGCGGTGCCCCCTGATAAAGCGCCCGCATGTTGAGACCGTCGCTCACATCGCCGGTATAGGGGTTCTCCAGCGCAATCAGTTCCACCTCGAGACCCGCCTCGATATCGTCCCCTGCCCCCGCGCCCACGGCGATCAACGATTTGGCATAGCGCGAATACCGCTCCCGCACGTTTTCCCGCGACAACCCGCGTGCGTCGTGTTCAGCCAAGCCCCAAGCCAGGTCCTTGTGCTCAAGGAAGGACACGAACTTCTCCCAGTCCGACCATGTGATATGCTGGTCTTCGGTGACGTGGATCGCGGTCAAAAGCCCATCTTCGCCAGCATCCAAGGACAGCGCAGGGCGATCCCCGACCGTGCCCTCGACCGGACGCACAATACCGCCCTTGGCCACATCAAACCGCCGGAACCTTTGCGGGATATAGGCAAAGGCGGTGCCCTCATAAACCTCGCCCACGCGGATATCAGCCTCAACCCGGTCACCCGGCTCTACCATGTGCTCGACCGGGTCGATCCAGAACTCATGGGCCTTGGCGGCGAGGGAAATACATGCCAAGCAACAGGCTAATGAAAGGGTGTGGTACATGTGTAAACAAGATCCTCTGAAGTCATTGGTCAAAGTGCTGTTCGCCCTCTGGCTGTCAAGCCTTGCAGTGATCACGACCGCGCGCGCGCATGAGGTTCAGCCCGCGATCATGGACGTGACCATCGGAGCCGACACGCTGGAGATCGAGATCGACTGGATGATCGAATCCGCTGTGGCCGGGCTCGACCTGGCAGCCGTGGCTGACACGAATGATGCCGAAAACGCGGAGGCTTATGACACGTTGCGGGCGCTCGACCCCGCCGCCATGGCAAGCGACGTCGAATCCGCATGGCCAGAAATATCGAACCAAATCAATATCGTGGTGGGTGATCGGCGACTTCCGCTTGCGTTGCAGTCGGTGGAGGTGCCCGAGACATCGGATTTTGAGCTTGCCCGCATCTCAACCGTGACACTCACCGCGCCGCTCCCTCAGAACGCGCCAGACTTGACCATTGGCTGGGCCCCCGAACTGGGGCCGTTGATCGTGCGCCAGCGTGGCGTTGAAAATGGCTATTCGGCGTTCCTTGCGCCGGGTATGGTGTCTGACCCCATCCCACGCTCTGGCGGTAGTGAACAGACCGCGATGGAGGCTTTCGTCGACTACATCCGGGTGGGATTCGATCACATCGTCCCGCAGGGCCTTGACCATATCCTGTTTGTCCTTGGCCTGTTCTTTTTCTCGCTCAGGATGGGCGCGCTGCTTTGGCAGGTGACCGCTTTCACACTGGCACATACCGTGACATTGGCGCTTGGCGCGCTCGATATCATCCGGCTCAGCCCCGACATCGTCGAGCCAATCATTGCCGCCTCGATTGTCTACGTTGGCATCGAGAACCTGTTTTTGCGCAAATTGCCGCCCTGGCGTCCGTTGGTCGTTTTCGGCTTCGGACTGTTGCACGGCCTTGGCTTCGCGTCGGTTCTGCAAGAGTTCGGCCTTGGCAACGATCACTTCCTTCCGAAGCTGATCGGCTTCAACATCGGCGTGGAAATTGGCCAGCTGGCGGTGATTGCAGCCGCGTGGCTGACGCTGGCGCTCTTTTTCGGGCGGTTCGCCTGGTATCACCGCCGGATCGCCGCGCCTGTCTCTGTCGCCATCGCTATCATCGCGGCGTTCTGGGTGCTGGAGCGTACGGGCGTGGTGGGCACTGACGGCCCGTGGAGCCTCTTTTCCAGTCTCACTGAAGGTGGGTTCCCGCCGTTCTGGGTGATGGTCGGCGCGCTGGCTGTGGCCGGTCTTCTGACCGCGTTGGAGATGCTCGACGTGACCGAAGACGTCTTCCGTGAATTTGCCGGAATTGCAACCTCGTTCCTGATGTTCCTCGGGATTGTGGCCACCTTCACCTCTGGCGCGTGGCTGATGGCCATCGTGATTGCCGCCGCTTGGGTGCTCGCCTTGCGCTTCCAGTCATTGGGCGAGCCGATTGGCGCCAAATGAAGACCGCGGTGGTCACCGGCGCGGCCCGCGGCATCGGCCTTGCCACCACGCAGCTCTTTCTGGAAGAGGGTTGGCAAGTTGCCATGATCGACCGTGACACGGAGGCCCTGGCGGAAGCCGTGTCCTTTCTCGATCATGTGCACGGGGTGGATTGCGACGTGTCTGATCCCACCTCGGTCAAAGGCATGGTGTCGGAAACTTTGAGAGCCTTTGGCCGCATCGACGCCTTGGTCAACAATGCGGGGGTCGCGGATTTCGGCCCCATCGAAGAAACAAGCTTCGAGCGCTGGCGCACGGTCATGGCCACCAATCTTGATGGACCTTTCCTGGTGACGCAGGCGGCCATTCCCGCGCTCAAGAAAAGTAAAGGCGCCATCGTCAATATCGCATCGATCAGCGGGTTGCGGGCCTCCACCTTGCGTGTGGCCTATGGCACCTCCAAGGCGGGTGTGATCCAACTGACCCTGCAACAGGCCGCAGAGCTTGGCGAATACGGCATCCGGGCGAACGTTGTGGCCCCCGGTCCCGTGCGCACCAAGCTGGCCATGGCAGTGCACAGCCAGGAGATCATCGACGCCTATCACGATGCGCTGCCACTCAACCGCTATGGGTCAGAGCGCGAAATTGCCGAGGCAATTGTTTTTCTCTGCTCGGACAAGTCCTCTTACATCACCGGTCAATGCCTTGCCGCTGATGGCGGGTTCGAGGGCACCGGGATCGGGTTACCAGCACTGCGTACGCCGCATTAGCCAGATCGCAAGGGCTGGTCGCGAGACTGCACGCGTTCGAACACTGCCCTGGCGACCTGCCAGAGCGCAACGGTCCCGTGGTCTGAGGTGCTGAACGCATCTTCCAGTGTACGGCCAGACTGAGAGGGTCCGCAAAGGGGCTCTTTCAACACGAAAGACACAAACGGGGCGCCCAGCGGCGCCGCTGATCTTTAATAGAGCGCCTTCGGCGCACGCGATATTTGGCGACGGCCTTCGGCCGCCGCGACGCCTCCGGCGGGCGTATTTGGGAAGAGATGAAGAGGCATCGACCCAGTGATGAGGGAACCGCATCCGTTCTGTCGCGTGCAGCGGCGCGCGGTGCTGTTCCCGTGCCATGTGGCTTCATTGGCTTTGGGATGGCGCTGTCCTGGCAGCATTGACGGTGCTGGGACAGGCGTGACCGCACACTTTAAATGCAGTGACTTTTAGCTTTGTTGTTGGAGCGCTGCCTCTGTTGCCGAAAAAAGATGCCTGTGACGTTTGCAAAATTAACGCCCCCTTAAAACTCCGTCCTTACTAATAGGGGTGGGAGGACGGTGGCGCTTTGCGCGCGCCATCTGACTCGAAAATTCTTCCTATAAGTCACTGATAAATCGAAAATATTCAGCCCTCAGCCGACCCGTCACACTTCGGCAAGTCGTCCTCGATGCGCATCCACGCCACGCGTTCCGCGTAATGAAAATGCGCTTCGGGCGTAAACTGCGAGGGATCATCGAGCGACACGGCATAAAGGTGTATCTCCGATGGCCAGCGCTCTGATCGGTAGAACATCTGGGTGCCGCAGGTTCCGCAGAAGCCGCGCTCATTGCCGGGCGACGACAGGAAGACCCGCGCCTCGCCCTGCCAGGACACGCGATCGCGGGCGACGCCGAAAAAACTCGTGACCGGCGCGGAAGAGGCACGCCTGCAACTCTCGCAATGGCAATGGCCGGCCCATAACACCGGTCCCGGGGCGGTCCATGTCAGCTGTCCGCACAGGCATCGACCCGACAGATCGGCCGCGGTCATGACCAGAAGGTTTCCATGATTTCCGCCTCACGCGGCCCATCGGGCGCCTGAACGGTTACTCGTGTTCCAGGGTCCCAGTGGGTCATCCGCACCATGCCGATGGCCACGTTGGTTTGAAAGTCCGGCGACCACGCAGTCGACGAGATGCGCCCTACCTTTTTGGCGCCGGCCGTGATCGGGAACCAGTGATCGCAAACCGGCATCGGCGGACCTTCAATCGAGATCGGCCTGATCTGTTGCACTGGCCCTTCCTTGGACACCCGCAGCAGCGCATCGCGGCCGATACAACCGATGGCCGTCTGGGTGTTGCAGAACTTGCCCAATCCACATTCATGCGGGGTGTTGTCGTCGGTCATATCGTTTCCGTAGGACAGCAACCCGCCTTCGATCCGCTCGATGGCATTTGGGCAGCCCGCATGCACGTCCATCGATTTGCCCGCTTCGAACAGAGCGTTCCAGAGCGGCATGGCAATATCCGCGCCCTCAACATAGATCTCGAACCCTCCCTGTTTCGAAAAGCCCGAGCGCGCCACGACAAGATCGCGGCCCTGGAATTGGTAGAGGTCGAACCGGAAGAACCGGATTGAGCGCACGCTGTCCCCAAAGATGGAGGCCATCAGGTCATCCGCCTTCGGGCCCTGCACGGCAAGTGGTGAAACGTCAGGCTCATCGACCAGCACATCCAGCCGATAGCCTTGGACAATGCCCTTGACCCAATACAAGAGATCGCTGTCCGCGATGGAAATCCAGTACCGATCCTCTGCCAGTTTCACCGCGACCGGGTCGTTCAACATGCCGCCGGTTTCATCGACGATGGGGACATAGTAACACTGGCCCGGCAACATCCCCCGCAGGTCGCGCGGGGTCAGCATCTGCATCAACCGCCCGGCATCGGGACCGCGCAATTCGACCTGTCGTTCGCAAGCCACATCCCAGACCTGCACCGCCTCTTTCAGATGGCGATAGTCTTCTTCCACCGAGCGAAACACGGTCGGCAGCAGCATGTGGTTGTAAACGGTATAGGCCTTGACCCCTGCCGCCTCGACCCCGTCCGAAAAAGGCGTCCGCCGCAGACGCCGTGAAAGCGACAAAGCAACCATCTCAGTCTCCCAACATCTCGCGCAGTTTGAATTTCTGGATTTTGCCGGTGGAGGTCTTGGGGATCTCCGTGAACACCACCCGCTTCGGCGCCTTGAACCCGGCGAGCCGTTCCTTGCAGAAGCTCAGGATATCATCCTCGCTTGCCGTCGCACCGTCGCGCAACTCGACAAAGGCGCAGGGCACCTCGCCCCATTTCTCATGGCTCTCGGCCACAACTGCGGCGGTCTGCACATCCGGGTGTCGGTAAAGCATGCCTTCGACCTCGACCGAAGACACGTTCTCGCCGCCCGAGATAATGACATCCTTCAACCGGTCCTTGATCTTCACATAGGCATCGCTGTGCATCACAGCCGCATCACCGGACCAGAACTTGCCGCCTGTGAAGGCCTCCGCCGTGGCCTCCGGGTTCTTGTAATAGCCCTTCATCACCGTGTTGCCGCGAATGGCGATTTCGCCCTGCGTTTCGGCATCGCGCGGCACCGGCGCATCCGCGTCACGGTCTACCACTTCAAGCGGCTCGACCATGGGGAACGCCACGCCTTGGCGCGCGCGCGCTTCCGCCTCACCCGCGGCATCGAGATCGACCCAATTGCCTTGCGGAATACATTGCGAGATGTGCCCATAAGTTTCGGTCAGCCCGTAGACATGCATCACTTCCATGCCCATGGCAGCCGTTTTCTCGAGGATGGCCGGCGGAGGTGGCGCACCGGCGGTGAATACGTTGATCGGTGGATCGAAGGGCGCGGACGGCGCCAAATCGCTTTCCGCCATCATTTGCAGAACGATCGGCGCAGCGCCGAAATGCGTGACCTTCTCTTGCGCGATGGCATCGAACAGCCGCTTCGGCTCCGGCACTCGGGTGAAGACCATCTTCGCCCCGTTGATCGGCGCGGCCCACGGGTGGCACCAGCCGTTGCAGTGAAACATCGGGACAACCGAAAGGTAAGACGCGCCGTAAGACATCGGCCAGGCGGCGGACGTGCCCATGGCCATCAGATAGGCACCGCGATGATGGTACACGACCCCTTTCGGGCGACCCGACGTGCCCGAGGTATAGTTGATCGCAATCGCCTGCCATTCGTCTTCCGGCAGGCCTTCTTCCGTCAGCGGTTCGGACTTCAGCAGATCGTCATAGGTCTGGCCCCAGGGCTGCGGGCCGGTGTCCACGATCTCGATGATGTCAATCGACAGCCCGGCATCTTTCAGAGCCGCGTCGAGCAGATCGCGCAACTCGGTGTCGACGATCACCACCCGGCTGTCCGAATGATCCAGGATGTAGCCAATGGTTTCCGGCTCAAGCCGCGTGTTGATCGTGCCCAGCACACCACCGGTCAACGGTACGGCGAAATGGAGCTCAAACAGTTCGGGAATGTTCGGGGCCAGCACGCTGACCGTTTCGCCAAGCTGGATGCCGTGGGCGCGCAGACCGCTGGCGACACGTCGGATGCGGTTCGCAGTCTCGGCCCAGGTGCGGCGCTGGTCGCCGTACACAACCGCCGTGTCCGCAGCAAAGACATCCGCCGCCCGGTTCAGGAATGAAATCGGCGAGAGCGGCACATAGTTTGCCGCCGAGCGTTCCAACGCCTCGAAATGCTTGCGCATACCGGTCCTCCTCTTTCTGCGACGCCCGGACCTCCTCTGGCCGGTGGGCCGCTGACCCTGTGTGGCCCGTGACCTGTCCCATCCATCCTTGAGACAGCGGGTCCTGTGATTTCGTCCCCGTAACGCCTGCCGGTTCCTGAACCGTCGATCCGAAGCGAAAACCGCGATGCACTGTCCTGATCTTAGCGAAGCCTTAAGAAAACCCCCGCCATATTAGGGGTGGGAGGACGGTGGCGCTTCAGTTACTTAACGAATCTGATGCGGGCGCGACTATTTCGGTCCTTTCCAATCGATCTGACATATCTCGGCAGAGCGGCCGTCGAAGTCCCAGACGCGACCGTGCGCCCGAACCCGGCCCTTGGTCGCGGTTGCAACTGTGATGTCCGGCCCCATCCAGTATTCGGTGTTGGTGACCACAATGTCCTCGCCACCATGGCCGGTCACGGGAACAACGGCACCGTTGATCTTTTTGCCCACGATCAGGCGGCGCTCCTTGCCGTCTGTCTCGTAGCTCACTTCGGCGCGTTCCGCGCCGAGGAACTCGCTCACCAATATGCTGAAGAGCCCTGTCGTGCCCCGCGCCTGACCGCTGAAAATGGCGACGAGGGCGTCATATGCGTCGTCGCTGGCTCGGTCGTCGATATAAGCAGCCGCCTTCCAGTTGCCGCGCGCCATCAGGCCGGGAATTTCCAGCACAAGACCAACGTTCAACCCCGAAAGATCGGTATCGCCGTAATGCCCGGTGTCGATGCGCACGCCAGACCAGGCCTGGCAATACCCCTCGGTCGGGGGATGTTGCCCAAGGCTGACCACGCAGGGGCAAAACACGGTGCAATTGCAATTGAGGATCAATTCGCCCTTGATAGCCCATTCGGTCAGGGTCGTGGTATCGAGCGCCATGGCAGGCTCCTTCAGAACAACAGGCCGGCCGGGGTGAGGATCGCAAGTGCGATCAGTCCGCCGCCCAAAGGTTTCGTGATATGCGCCCCGAGATCGGGGAGTTTTTCGAGTGTCATCAAAACCATCGCCAACCCCATGAAGGCGAGGTTCATGGTCCCGCCCACAAAGGCGAGCAACATCAAAGCCCAGCAACAGCCAAGGCAGTCGAGGCCAAGGCGCAGGCCATTGCGAAACGGCCCTTCGTTCCAGTGGCTCATGAAAAACGTGAGCGGCGCGCGGCAGCGCAAAAGGCAAGCTTCTTTCAGCGCGCTGAACTGGTAAAGACCTGCCACGGCCAGCAGCCCGGCGGTCAGCCAGATGGACGTGCTTTGC
>JBCBBB010000078.1:0-14643 GCA_038532095.1 Pseudomonadota bacterium | reverse complement strand
GGCGGTCGCTCAGAAGGAGTTTCCACAGCATTATCCATCGAGCGGATGGGTGGAGCATGACCCGGAAGACTTGTGGGCCACTGTTGTTGAGACGGCCAAGGCGGCGATGGCGCAGGTCGGGGCGACATCTGCCGATATCGCGGCCATCGGGATCACCAACCAGCGGGAGACCACGGTTGTCTGGGACAAAGCGACCGGGAAAGCGCTGCACAACGCGATTGTCTGGCAGGATCGGCGGACGTCGGAGTATTGCGCATCGATGAAGGACGTGCATGAGGAGACGGTCGCGTCCATCACGGGGCTGTTGTTCGATCCGTATTTCTCCTCGACCAAACTCAAATGGATTTTGGATCAGGTGCCGGGGTCGCGCGAAAAAGCGGCGGCAGGCGATGTGCTGTTCGGGACGGTCGACAGCTATCTGATCTGGCGCCTGACCAGCGGGGCCTCGCATGTGACCGACGCGACCAATGCGGCCCGCACCATGCTTTACGATATTCACAAGAGCGCGTGGTCGGAGGAGATTTGTGCGTTGCTCGATGTGCCGATGGCGATGCTGCCTGAGGTGAAGGATTGTGCGGCGGAGTTCGGTGTCACCAACCTCTTCGGCGGGCAAATTCCTGTATTAGGCGTGGCAGGGGATCAGCAGGCCGCCACGGTTGGCAACGCGTGTTTCCAGCCGGGTATGCTGAAATCAACTTATGGCACCGGGTGCTTCGCGCTTCTGAACACCGGGGATGCGCCTGTGCGCTCCACCCAGAAGCTGCTGACCACGATCGGGTATCAACTGGATGGCAAGCCGACCTATGCGCTGGAAGGGTCGATCTTCATCGCGGGTGCTGTTGTCCAATGGTTGCGGGACGGTCTGAAGATCATTGCCGAAGCCGGGGAGACCCAAGCGATGGCGGAGGCCTCCGATCCGGATCAGCTGGTGGTGATTGTGCCCGCTTTCACGGGTCTCGGTGCCCCTTACTGGAACCCGGATTGTCGCGGTGCCGTGTTTGGGCTGTCGCGGAACTCGGGACCCGAGGAGTTCGCGCGTGCGGCCCTGGAAAGCGTTGGGTACCAGACGCGTGACTTGCTGGAGGCGATGCAGGCGGATGGCGCGGGCGACGGCGAAGCGGTGCTGCGTGTCGACGGTGGCATGACGGCGAGCGATTGGACGATGCAGTTCCTCGCCGACATACTGGGTGCGCCTGTGGATCGTCCGAAGGTGCTTGAAACGACGGCGCTTGGCGCGGCCTGGCTGGCTGGGATGAAGGCGGGTGTGTACCCGGATGCCGCAGGTTTCGCGGAAAGCTGGGCGTTGGAGCGCCGTTTCCAGCCGTCCATGGACAACGATGTTCGGGCCGAAAAGTATGGCCGTTGGAAATCGGCGGTTCAGGCCACGATGATGGTGTGAGCCGCGAGGCACACAGCCAGACATCGGAGGCGAACGGGGCTTGATCGAATCCGGCGGGCTGGTACCGACGAACGAGTATCGATTCAAAAGGTGAGTGCATGCAGCGCGTGACAGTCGAAACCGCCCCTATTTCGGGTCAGAAACCCGGGACATCCGGCCTGCGCAAGAAGACAAAAGTCTTCATGGAGCCGCATTACCTGGAAAACTTCGTTCAGGCGATTTTCACAGGCACCGGCGGCGCGGCTGGCAAGACCTTTGTGGTCGGCGGCGATGGGCGCTACTTCAATGACCGTGCCGTTCAGGTGATCCTGCGCATGGCGGCGGCCTCTGGGGCGGCGAAGGTGATCGTTGGCCAAGGTGGCCTTCTTTCCACGCCGGCGGCATCTAACCTGATCCGGCAGCGCAAAACGGATGGTGGCATCATCCTGTCGGCCAGCCACAACCCAGGCGGGCCGGACGCGGATTTCGGGATCAAGTTCAACATGCCGAATGGAGGACCTGCCCCGGAAGATGTCACGAACCGCATCTTCGCGGCGACAGAGACCCTGACATCCTATGACATCCTTGAGGCGCAGGATGTTGATCTGAGCCGCATTGGCACGACGAAGCTCGCCGACATGGAGGTCGAGATGGTCGATCCTGTGTCGGACTATGCAGCCCTGATGGAAAAGCTGTTCGATTTCAATGCGATCCGCGCCTTGTTCGCGGGTGGGTTTACGATGCGGTTCGACGCCATGCACGCGGTGACGGGGCCTTATGCCACCGAGATCCTCGAGCGTCGCCTTGGCGCGGCAGCGGGCACAGTCCTGAACGGCGTGCCGTCACCGGATTTCGGGAACGGGCACCCTGACCCGAACCCGATCTGGGCCAAGCCCCTTGTTGATCTTGTCATGGGCCCTGATGCTCCGGACTTCGCGGCGGCGTCCGATGGCGATGGCGACCGGAACATGATCCTCGGCAAGGGCCTCTATGTGACGCCGTCTGATTCATTGGCGGTCCTCGCGGCGAATGCACATCTTGCGCCGGGCTATGCCGGTGGGCTGTCGGGGGTTGCACGGTCCATGCCCACCTCGCAAGCGGTAGACCGCGTTGCGGCAGCGCGCGGCCTTGGGTGCTATGAGACACCGACGGGCTGGAAGTTCTTTGGCAACTTGCTGGACGATGGGCGCATCACGCTTTGCGGTGAGGAAAGCGCAGGCACGGGCAGCGACCACGTGCGCGAAAAGGACGGGCTTTGGGCCGTGCTGCTTTGGCTCAACATTCTTGCGGTAACGGGCAAGTCGGTGGCCGACTTGTTGCACGCGCATTGGCAGGAGTTCGGGCGGAACTTTTACACCCGACATGATTATGAAGCGGTCGAGACTGACAAGGCCAACGCTGTCATGGACGGCGTGCGTGCCAAGCTGGGCAATCTTCCGGGCCAGAGCTTTGGAGCCGGTGTCGTCGCCGCTGCGGATGAGTTCGCCTATGACGACCCGGTGGACGGATCACGATCAGAGGGGCAAGGCCTGCGCGTGATGTTCGAGGGCGGTGCACGGGTGGTCTTCCGCCTGTCCGGGACAGGGACCGAGGGCGCGACGATCCGGGTCTATCTGGAGGCGTTCGAAGACGATCCGTCGAAGATCGGTGCTGATCCGGAGATGGCACTGGCCGCCGTGATCGAAAGCGCGGAGGCGATTTCAGACCTGCGGGTGATCACGGGGCGCGCCGGGCCAGATGTGACCACGTAAACGGGCGCGGCGCTCTTAATGGGGGCGCGCTCTCTCCGACATCTCGACAACACCCGTCGTGAGCAGTTGCTTACGGGCGTGCCGCACCATGTCTCGTGTCAGTCCCATGTCACTCAGCATGTGATCTGGCATATCCATAAGTTCATCATACTGGCGCAGGGCCGTGTAAGCCTTCGTGGCTTTTCTCAGCCGGTTCCGGCACCAGGCGACAACGTGTGCCATCAGATTTGCGCGGCGTTGTTCGTTTTTCTGTGCAGACTGCGGCAGACTATCCGAGTAAAGCGGTTTCATTGCATGTTCCTTTCGTAGTGGCTTCGTTGAAATGCTTTGATTTCATCATGTTGCGCTGAACGCTTTGGCGTTTGGCTTGTCTCAATACTCGCGGGTTTCTCTGCGCGTTGGTCGCAAAGATGCCGCATAGGGTAAGAAAATCTCGCAAGTTAGATGCTCTTGTGCGAAAATTTCGCAAAGCGGAAGCGATGGGGAGCAACATGGAAGAGATCGACAGGTTCGACCGGCGCATATTGGCGGCTATGGAGGTCGACGCCCGGCAGACAGGGAACCAGTTGTCGGAACGTATCGGTCTTTCACCCGCAGCCTGTTTGCGACGACTGCAACGTCTCAGAAAGATTGGAGCAATCGAGCGTGAAATCGCGGTGGTTTCACCCAAGTATCAGCTGCAACCTTTAACCCAGATCATCGTGATGCTGACGATTGCGCGGCACAATCCGAAGCGGATCGAAGAGCTGACGCGCAGGCTTGCACGGTTTGATGAGGTTCAAAGGATTTTCTCGGTCACGGGTGACGAGGACATTGTCGTCCTGATGGGGTTCCCTTCCATGGAGGCGTTTTCAGATTTCGCCAACCGTCATTTCTACGAGCCGCCTGTCGAGGGCTTTCAAAGCCTCGTCGTGCTGAAAGAGTTCAAAAAGGACGCTATTCTCGGTGATACGGGCTCCCCGCCAGGATAGAGGCGGCCCGGTATAACTGTTCGACCAGCATCACGCGGGCCAGCATGTGGGGCCAGACCATCTTGCCGAAGCTGAGTGCGTGGTCCGCCTGATCTTGAAGGGCAGGCGACAGGCCGTCGGCGCCGCCGATAAGGAAGCAGGCTTCTGGCGCGCCATCGTCCCGCCAGCGGGCAAGTTGTTCCGCAAATTGTGGGGAAGTCAGGGTTTTGCCGCGTTCGTCGAGTGCTATGATCGGGCGGGCGTCGGTTGTGGCCTTGCGCAGCAGGTCGGCTTCGGCTTCCATCCCGCCTTTCCTGGCTTCAACCTCGCGGATGTCCAGTGGACCAAGACCCAGTGCGCGCCCAGTGCGATCAAACCGGGTCCTGTAATCGGCAATCAGATCGGCTTCGGCGCCCGAACGCAACCGTCCGACCGCCGCAATCCTGACTTTCATTGAGGCCGCGCCTTACGCGTTGGTCGCGGCCTGGTCGCCCGGGTTGAGCCACATCTTTTCGAGTTGATAGAACTCGCGCACTTCCGGCCGGAAGACGTGAACGATGACATCGCCCGTGTCGATCAGCACCCAATCGCCGGCATCCTTGCCTTCGATCTTGGACAGTACATTGTGGTCTCGCTTGAGCATCTCGACCAGATGTTCTGAAATCGCAGCGACTTGGCGGGATGAACGGCCTGACGCGATGACCATCCAGTCGGCCATCTCGCTTTTTCCGGAGAGGGAAATCTTCACCACATCTTCGGCTTTGTCGTCATCCAGCGATTTCAGGATAAGGTCGAGCAATTCATCGCTCGAAGGTCTGGCAACGTGCGCGGTCATAATCTGACCGACGGTGTCAGGGGCGGTCGCGCCACGGACCGCGTTTTCGGCTTGAGACAGGACATTGTCCTCCTTGGTTGCGCGCCGATGGTCTCAGGTCCGGCGCTGACCTGTTCTAAACTTAACATCGGTGGGGTTGCTTTCCAAGATCTTGCTTCTTTTTGGGAAAAACCAGTGGTTTTGGAGCAATTTCAATAGTCTCGCTCGAAGAAAATGCCAAGACTGGACGAGCCGTCGTTGGTCACACCGCCACGGACTGTCAAAGATGGCGAAACGTCAAGGTTCAGGTTGAGTTGGGTTTCACCCGCGCTGTCAACCGTGACGTCGGAATAGATGTTTTCGCCCAGATATGCGCCGGCACGCACGGCGGCGTTGCCGTCTTCGTTGGTCGTAACGTCCAAATCGGCAAGCCCCGCACCACCGCGAATGTTTCCGACGAGCCCCTCACCGCCTTGTCCGGCGAGGGTCCGGACGGCGATGGCAAGCCGGGCTGCCTGAATGGGGCTGAGCGTCTCAAGGCCGCGTCCGAAGATCAAACGCGCAAGAACCTCTTCCTGTGGCAAGTCCGGAGACGATGTGAAACGGATATCGGGCCTGTCGGCGCGCCCAACCACTTCGACATTGATCTCGGTGTCGTCGGCTTCCGTGGACGCCCTTATGTCGAGGACGGGGATGAGACCGCCTTGCAGAGTGATTGTCGCTTCTTCGAGTGAAAGACGCTGCCCAAGGATGTCGAGGCGTCCGCGGATCAACTCGAACGCTCCGATGGGCACGATATCAGCCGTTGTGCCTGTGATGCGCAATGCGCCGCCAAATTCGCTATCGAGACCACGTCCGCGCAGGAAAACCCGGTTTGGCGCCGAGATCCTGATGTCGAGCGGGAAAACGGGGCCGGTGCGTCCGCCAGCGCCACCGTTTTGGTCGAGCAAACCCGCCCTGCGTCGTGTTCCACGGACCGGTGGGGGCTCGTTGATATGGACGATTTCGGGAATGGCACCCGCGCCACCAAGGCCAGAACTTGGGATCTGAATGTTGGTTTCTCCAAGGTCGATGGATCCGCTGATCGACGCGCCGCCTGCCAGCGGACCGTTGAGGCGCACCTCTCCATTGGCCGTGGTTTCAAAAAGGCGGGGGTCGGTTATCCGCACGTTGGCGAGCCGGACAGCCAGCGCTGCGGTGTTCGGAGCGGACAGGCCCACTGGACCGGCAAGTGCAACGCGGCCACCGCTTTCGACAGCGGCATTCAGGTTAAGCGTGGCGCTTGACCCGGCAAGATCGATGGAGCCGGAGATCTGTTCCAGGCCCGTTCGCAATGTCGGGGCCGCAAGTCGCGCATCGGAGATGTTGACGCGGCCCGAGAGGCTTTCAAGCGCCGGGGCACCGTTGAGACGCAGTGCAAAGCTTGAAACACCGGCGAGGCTTCTCGGTGCGATGAACCGGTTCGCGAGCGCAAGCGGTGCGGTGCCGTCGATGGCAAGGTTCGCCGTGGTGCCGTCTTGCGCGACCGTTCCCGCAACGGCTGCACGTGTGCCGCCAGGACCGTCGGCATCGATGTCGAGGATCAGGCCGTCGATGGTTTGCCCAACCGAGCCGCTGACCGAGACTGCGCCATTGAAACCGGGAACAAACGGGCTGACATCGTTAAGGCGCGCATCAATCATCAAGGTCTCGCCGTTTTGACCAAGCTGTCCGGAAGTCTCAGCGCGAACGGCACTTGTTTCAACCGAGAACGCGGAGATATCGAAGCGACCGTCCTCGCGCCCGGCGTCGACAATCAGGTTGAGGGGGCCGCGCAAGAGACGGTCGATATCTGCGATCCCAAGCGCGACGTTTTCACCATCTGCGGTTGCCTTGAGTTCGGCCCGTGTGAGGTCGGCGCGTGCCGCACCTTCCGCGACCAGGTTGAGGCTGCCGCCCAGTGGACGCTTGGCCAGCTCGGAAAAGACAGACAGGTCCGGTGCACTGGCCGAAACCTGCCCTTCAAATTCCGGCGTACCCGTTAGCCCGGTCACTACGCCAGCGGCCTGTGCGATGAGGCTTTCGGCACCGAAGGCAAGGTTCACGATGTCAACTCTGTCTTCGGTTCGCCCGCCTTCCACCTCCAATGTGACAGCGCCTTGCAGAAGCCGATCTAATCCGAGACCTTCGGCTGTGATGTCCCGCCCCCGAACGGTCGCATCGATGAGGCCACGTGTGAGATCTGCATTCAGCCCGCCGTTTGCACGCAGGTTGAGCGCTCCTGAAAGGTTGCGTCCGGCAAGCTCCGAGAAGGTTGACAGGTCGGGGCTGTCTGCTTCGACGCTGCCTTGAAAGGCGGGGCTTTCGTAGATGTCGCTGACGAGGCCGTTGACCTCGGCAGTCAGGGCAGGGGCGTTGAGCGTCGCTGCAACCGACCAATCGCGTGTGTCGCTTTCCTGGCCGCTGAACGTGATATCTGACGGCCCGATAAGGCCAGGCAAAACCAGTGACGTTTCATTGAGGCGCCCGCGCAGCGCCACCGCTGAACCGCCCGAGCGCAGGCTGGCTTCTCCTGTCAGATTGGCCGCCGGACTTTCCAGTGCGGTGAGTTCAACGCGCAGACCTTCGGTGTCACGAACGGCGGCGGCCGATAGGCGGGCCAGCCCTGCGAGCACGGCATCGGCGCGCGGGTCGCCTATGATTAAGTCTTCGGTTTCGCCCTCAGCCGTCAGGTCGAAGACCTGCGTGAGTGGGTTGAACTGTCCCGACACCTGAAGCGCAGCCGTACCGCCAAGGTTTCGGCCTGCCAACGCAGAGAAACGCGCAAGGTTTGCGGCTGTCAGCCTTGTGTCCGCTGTTACGGTTTGGCCCTCCAGTGTGGCCGTGCCGGAAAGCTCCAGGTCGCGCGCCGACAAGGAAAAGGCCTCGACGTTCACGGGGCCGCCCGCCCAATCGATGCGCGCTGATCCGGTGACGTCAGCGCCAAGGGCATCGGACAGACCGTCACTTGTTTCAAGACCGGTGAGATCGAAATCGAGGTTGCCGAGGAAGGTCGTGCTGGCGCCCGTTGCGATGCGCCCTGTTGCGCGCAGTGCGGCTTCCTCAAGCGCGAGGTCGGCCCGGGTCAGATCTGCCAGTCGGATGACCGCGCGCCAGTCTTCCGACTGCGCGGCGTCGAAACTGATCGCGAGGTTGGCGCGCGAGACTTCGGATGCGGTTCCGGCAATCGGAAAGCGCACCCGTTCGCCGTTTTCCGGAGCGATGCGACCTGTCACGTCGATGGTCTCGGGGCGTCTGTTGGCATCGAGTGTAACCGTGCCAAACAACGCCAGTTCCCGGGCAAAGAGCGAGAAGTCAGGAAGGACCACCCGCCCGTCATTATAGGCGAGAACGTCTGCGGCGAGTGTCAGCTGGTCACCGAAGAAATCGCGATACTGCGGTGCGAGGACCGGTGCGATGTCGCCCGCGATTTGCGTGACGATCCGGCGCGCATCTTCGGTTTCGCTGACAGTTACGGTGCCAGACAGGCGTTCGACGCCGTCAGTTGCAAGACGGATATCTGCGTCAAACTCCGAAAGCGGGGCGTCTCCGGTGATCGCGAAGTCAACGGCAGGCGCCCCCGGCAAACCCGCCAAGGTCGTCAATATGCCGCCTTCACCCTCGATCATCGTCAGGTCGAGTGCAAGGTCCTGCGAGGCGTTGTCATAGCTTGCATCGAGTGTGATTTCTCCGGGCCGGTCGAGACGCGTGATCGCAAGGTCCGCCGCGCCACTGCCGCCGGCGAGCGACAGCGCGCCTTCCATGGATATCTCGGCGGCGATGCCAAACAGCGCCTCGCCCAGTTCCACGCGCTCGGTTGCAATCCGTCCAATGTCGACGCTGACAGGAAGGTCCGGCAGGGCAAACCCGCGCGCTTCCGGCGACGGGGCTTGCGTTTCTTCTGAGACTGGGAGGCGCGGCAGGAGGATTTCGCCCGCTGACAACTCAGTGACCTCAAGGCGCCCTCGAAACAACGCGGCGCGGTTCCAATCGAGTGTTGCATCGGTCAGCGTCAGCCAGGTGCCGTCGGCGTCTTCAATCGTCAAACGCTCGAGTGTCGCTTGACCGGACAGTGCGCCGCTGAAGCCGGTCACGGTCACAACGCGGCCTGCACCGGAGAGCGAATCTTCGATGAGGCGTTCGAGAAGCGATCCCTGTTCCACATCGCTGTCGGCACTATCGGTGCCGAACAGGCGTTCAAGGAAGCCTGGTTCGTCCTGGCCAAGAACCGGGGTGGCTGTGAGACACAGAAGGATCGCGAGCCAACGCATCAAAACGCCTGTCCTATGCCGACATAAACGTAGAAACTGGAACCGTCGGTATCTCCTGCGATGGGTGTGGCAAGGTCCAGTCGGATCGGACCGATGCCGGTTTTGTAGCGCACCCCAAGGCCCGCACCCGCATGGCTTTCTCCCGAAAAGTCTGGAAAAGCCTCTGCGCCAATGTAGCCCCAGTCTGCAAAACCGACGAGTTGCAGGTTCTCCCCAATGTCGCGTCGCACTTCACCGGACAGGCCCAGGAAGCTGCGACCGCCTGAACGGTTTCCGCCGATATCAAGCGCCAGGGATTGATAGCCCTGACCGCGCACTGTCCCGCCCCCGCCTGAGAAGAAGCGATAGAAGGGCGGGCTTTCTTCGAGGGACGGTCCAAAGAGCGCGCCGAGTTGTAACCTGCCTGCGAATGTCAGGCGATCGGTGCTGCGATAAATGCGGCTATCCAATTCCATCTGTGCGCCGTTGGACGTGCCCGCGAGGCCCAGAAAAGGGGTAACTTCAAGATCGACAAAGTACCCCTCGGTCGCGTCCAGGCTGTTGTCACGCCGGTCGAGTTCCGCGGCGAGGGGAAGCGTGAGCAATTGATAGGTTTCGCGCCCGAACGCATCCTGCGTGTCGGAGTAGAGGTAGCCGAGACCGAATTCGACGGTCAGCTCATCCGTGGCGTAGCGCGTGAAGCCCAGCGTGAATTCGGTGGTGTCAGAGGTAAAATCCGGCTCATCCAGTGACTCAAACTGAAGCTCTGCGAACAGGTCGACATCCGCACGGGGTGTGGCCGGGCGTTCGTATCGGATGCCAGCTTCATAATCGACGCCACCCGTTTCGCCACCGATCCCCGCAATCGCACCGTCCAAGCGAAACCGTTCTGCGCCGCCGAGAAGGTTTCGGTGGAGCCAGAAGCCGGACAGTCGGACACCCTCGGTCGTGCTGTACTCGGCGCCGAAGCCAAAGCGGCGTGGAACAGCTTCGGCAACGCTGATGGCAAGCGGCAGGCTGCTGTCCGGGCCAATGTCCGGTGCTTCTTCAATCGTGACCGAACTGAAACTGCCGGTGCGCCTGAGCCGGTTTGCCGCGCGCTCGATTTCTTCGGGATCGAAGACGCGCCCGGGTGCAAGCCCTTCTGTCACGCCTGCGATGGTTCGAATGCGCCGCGTGCTGACATCCTGGTTTCCGCGCACCGTGACATCTCCAAAGCGCAGTCGCGGGCCGAGATTGATGCCGAGGCGGGCCGACACTTGCCGCCGGCTGTGTTCAGCAGTGATGTTTTGCTGTGCAACTTCGGCTTTGGCGTGGCCGACGGCGCGCCAGGACGAAACGGCGGCAGTGGCCGCGTCCCGAATTGTGCCTGTGCCTGCCGGTGCGCCGGTACGGAAATCTTCGGGTAGTTCAGTTCCCGGAGCAACGGGTGCAACTTGCGCGGTTGAGAACCGGTAGAGCGGTCCGGGACGCACTTGAATTTGGATCGTTTGAATTTGGTTTGGTGTCTCCAATGGTGGAATACTGGCGGCTTCACGGCCATCCACGCGCACCTGAATAACGCCGCCGTAATAGGCACGGTCGTAAAGCACGCCGAGCAGTTGCGCGTACTCAGCACGTGCCGCAGCCAAAAGCTCCAGGGGAGACGCATCTGTACCGGCAGACAGAACGAGCGAACTGCTGCGCAGCGCATCTTGCAGATCATCGGTACCGCCCGGGACAGCGATTTGAATGCGTGTCTGAGCCGTGGCGGACAGGGCGAGGACGCACCAGAGTACAATTGCGGCTAAGGTGCCTCGCATTGGAAACGCATTCCCCCGGAAAGCCTGGATGGCATCGGTTATCGATATAATCTGCGGGCATTCTTTGACAGACCGAAACGTTCACTTTTCGGGCAGGTGTCCGCGCTGGTGCCTGATTTCAGGGAATCTTCGGCCTTTTCCTTGACTTTCTTGAGAATCGTTCTCAATTAATATTGCAATTGCGAATTAGTCGCAATATGGGAGATGTAGAAACATGACACTGACACGAAGACTGATCCTTGCGGCCGCTGCCGCGCTGATTTTGCCGGGCCAGAGTTTTGCAGAGGACGCACCTCTCAAGATCGTGGCGACGACCGGCATGATTGCTGACACGGCCATGCGTGTCGGCGGCGATGCTGTAGATGTTCAGGCTCTCATGGGGCCGGGTGTCGATCCGCATGCCTACCGTCAAACCCGGACCGACATCGTTGCCATGGGACAGGCGGATCTTGTGCTTTGGAATGGTCTGTATCTGGAAGCGCAGATGGAAGATGTGCTGGCCGACATCGCCAGCCGGACACCGGTTGTCGCGGTGGCGGAGGCCGTCTCGGAAGACCGTCGTGTTGCGCATGACGATTACGATGATCGGTTCGACCCGCATGTCTGGATGGATCCCGCGCTTTGGGAAACCGTCACCCTGGCTGTCCGTGACGCGATGATCGAGGTGTCGCCCGAGAATGAGGCCGTGTTCGTTGAAAATGCGGACGACTTCTTGGCAGAGGTTACCGCATTGGCGGACTATTCCGACCGGGTTTTGTCCAGCGTGCCGGAACCTGCGCGTGTTCTGATCACAGCGCATGATGCGTTCAACTATTTCGGTGAGGCCTACGGGTTCGAGGTGATCGGCATCCAGGGTATTTCCACCGAAAGTGAAGCCGGGCTGAACCGTATGACCGAATTGGTCGACATGCTGGTCGATCGCGGTATTGCGTCGGTTTTTGTCGAAAGCTCTGTGTCCGACCGTTCTGTGCGGGCCTTGATCGAAGGCGCGGCAGCCCGTGGCCATGACGTGCGTGTGGGGGGTGAGTTGTTCTCGGACGCGATGGGTGCACCAGGTACGTATGAGGGCACTTACATTGGAATGATCGATCACAACGTCACGACGATCAGTTCGGGTCTGGGCGGTGTCGCGCCAGAGCGTGGCATGAACGGGCGTTTGAGCGCCGGGAGTTGAACGATGACCGTTTTGCAGGCGGCAAATGTGAATGACATGCAGGCAGCGGACGAAAGTCCGCTCGCCATCCGCGGCATGACGGTCTTCTATGATCAGAAACCTGCGATCTTTTCCGTTGATGCCACGTTCCGTGACGCGGCGATGACTGCGGTCATCGGGCCGAATGGCGCGGGCAAGTCGACTTTGCTGAAGGCCGCACTTGGTCTTGTAAAACCGCTTTCCGGGTCGGCAACTGTCTTCGGCAAGCCATTTGACCACGCCCGCGAGCGCGTGGCCTATGTTCCGCAACGGGCAAGCGTTGACTGGGATTTCCCCGCGCGCGTTTCCGACGTTGTTGCAATGGGTCTTTACACAAACCTCGGTTTGCTCGGTCGTTTCACCGGAGCGCATCGCAAAACAGTGGCAGAGTGCCTTGACCGTGTGGGGATGGGCGAGTTTGCGGACCGTCAGATCGGGCAGTTGTCTGGCGGGCAGCAACAGCGTGTTTTCCTGGCACGCGCACTGGCGCAGAATGCGGACCTCTATCTTCTGGATGAGCCTTTTGCAGGGGTCGACGCCGCCACCGAGCGGGCGATTATCGGCGTGCTTCAAGGTCTGCGCGATGCGGGCAAAACCGTTGTCGCCGTCCACCACGATTTGACGACAGTGCCCGAGTACTTCGACGATGTTCTGATCCTTAATGTGCGCAAGGTGGCCGAGGGTTCGGTGGCGGATGCTTTCACACAGGATGCCTTGAACAAGGCTTACGGTGGCCGTCTCGCCATGGCCGAGATCGACCCGGTGGCTGCTTCCGGCTGAGATGTTTTTTGACGCGCTCATGTTTCAGCTTGGCTATAACGCCACGCTGGTGACCATCGGTGCGGTGCTTCTGGGTATCGCGTCCGGTGTGATCGGGACGTTCCTGTTTCTGCGTAAGCGTGCGTTGGTCAGTGATGCCATCGCGCATGCAACACTGCCGGGCGTCGGCTTGGCATTCATTGCCATGACTGCGTTGGGTTTTGACGGGCGCTGGTTGCCCGGACTTCTTGTCGGTTCGGCCGCCTCGGCCTTTCTTGGCCTGTTGACGGTGCAGTGGTTTGTCACGCGTACCCGGTTGTCGGAAGACGCGGCCATCGGCGCTGTGCTTTCCACGTTTTTCGCCTTCGGTATCGTTCTGCTCACTGTGATCCAGACCATTCCGAGTGGTGGTCAGGCCGGGTTGGAGAGCTTCCTTTTGGGCTCGACGGCTGGGATGGTTTACGCGGATGCTGCGCTTATTGCTGTCGGTGGCGCGTGCGTGGTGGCTTTGGTTTTCGTCTTTCGACGGCCGATGACGCTGCTTTCGTTCGATCCCAACTATGCCACTGCGCGCGGGATGCAGGTGGGACAGGTCGATCTGATCATGATGGGGCTTGTCCTCGCCGTGACGGTCGTTGGATTGAAGGTCGTCGGTCTGATCATGATCGTGGCGCTTTTGATCATCCCGTCAGTGACGGCGCGGCTTTGGTCAGACCAGGCCGATCACGTGGTGATCATGGCAGGAGCGCTGGGCGGCGTGGCGGCCTGGTTGGGTGCAGCCCTGTCAGCGAGTGCACCGGACTTGCCGACCGGCCCCTTGATCGTGCTGACGGCCTTTGCGTTGTTCGTGCTCTCCATGCTGGTCGCCCCGTCGCGGGGCTTGGTGTCGACTTACCTCCGTCACCGAAGGTTTCAGCGCGGCGTGCATATTCGGCAAGGTCTGCTTTCGGTGGCGCAAGGGCTGCCAATCTATGAGCCTTTGACGTTGCGCTTGCTGAAATCAGAAGGATTGGCGCGCGCTGATGGTGTGCCGACGGACGCGGGCAAGGCCCGTGCGGCACGCGCGCAGTGGGATGAGAAGCGCTGGGAAGTCGCACGCTCTGTGCCGGAGTTCGAACTTGCGGCGGCGCGTTACGATGGATTGACGCAACTCGCTGATGTCCTGACGCCCGACCAGATTGCCGAGATCGATGCACGTATCGCGCCACCGGAGGTCGTCACATGAGCGGCGCCGAGTTCGTTCCTTTCTCCCTTGTTCCAATGCTGATCGGGGCTTTGGCTGCCGTCGCCTGTGCGTTGCCGGGGAATTTTCTGGTGCTGCGGCGTCAGGCGCTGATCGGCGATGCGATCAGCCATGTTGTCTTGCCGGGGATCGTTGTCGCGTTTCTGGTGACCGGAACTGTTGCGGCCTCTCCGATGTTGCTTGGCTCCGCTGTCGCGGCATTGGTCGCGGTGGCGTTGATAGAGGGGATCAGCCGCTTTGCCCGGATTGAGCCGGGTGCGGCGATGGGCGTTGTTTTCACGGCCATGTTCGCAGGGGGTGTGCTGCTGCTGGAACAAAGCGATACCTCTGGTGTGCATCTGGATGTGGAACACGCGCTTTTCGGCAACCTTGAGAGCCTGATCTGGCTCGACGCGAATGGTTGGGCCTCTCTCTGGGACCCGGCGGCGTTAGCGGGGTTGCCGCATGAGTTGCTGAGGATTGTGGTCGTTGCCCTGGCCATGGTGC
>JBCBBB010000077.1:0-15075 GCA_038532095.1 Pseudomonadota bacterium | reverse complement strand
GACACAAACAACGTAGTCAAAGGCGTCGCCCTCATAAGGCAAGCTCTCGCCCACGCCGACATCATATCGAATATCGTGCCCCTCCGTGGCCGCATGCGCGCGTGCGGCATCAATGGCTTGCGCGGCCGGGTCAATGCCGGTGACTTGCGCCCCTTTCTCCGCCAGCGCTTCGGCCATGAACCCGCCGGCACACCCCAGATCAAGAACCGACTTGCCCGCCCAGTCCGCGTGGCGGTCGAACCAGGCAAGCCGCCCCGGCACAAGGTTCTTCAATGTGCGGACCCAACGGATGTCATCGGACCACCAAGCCTCAGCCACCTCATCATAGATGGTGAGATTATTGCGGATCGGCTTATTCATAATCGGCGGCCTTTCGGAAGTTGGGTACGGCGTAAGGGACTTGTTGCTGATAGGTCCGGAACCGCTCCCCGTAGCGCGCCTCAAACCGCCGTTCCTTCAACAGGGGCGCAAGCAGGCAATACGCGGTGAGCGTAACAGCCAGAAAAAGCTGATCAGGCGTCCAGACCGGCACCGTCCAGAGTGTCAGCGCAAAGGCGACGTAAATCGGTTGCCTGATGAACCGGAAAAGCCCCGTGGTCGGCATGCCCGGAAACCGCGGCTTGCGCTTTTGCAGCATCGACAGCCAGCCCAGCGCACCGGACTGAACTTCGGCCCCGGCATCGAAACTCGCTTTCATCAGCAAAAGCCAGCTTATCGCATAAAGACATGAGATGGCGGTAAGCGCCCAACCCTCGGCTTGCCACCAGACTATCCCCGATGGGGTCCAGAGCGCAAAGAGGGCCAGAAGCTGGAGCGACGCGATGAGCGCGTAGGTGGTCGTCGCCAATGTGCTGCCGTAGACGCCCGGTACAACTCTGGCGAGCCACCGCGATCCGCGCGCTGTCAGCAAAAGCGAGTGGACCAGCGGGAATTGCAGGACAAGCAACGCGTTGGTGAAAGCCGCGGAGGGCCAGGGAACCGCCCCCAAGCTGCGGCTCATGCCGAAATACATGGCCAAGATCATCGCCAGCACGGCAAGTGCAAACACGCTGTGAACGACGATCCCGATGCCAAGCGCCGCAAAGATACGGGCACGGCCGGGCGGGGGCTGAAACGCGCCGCTAATCAGATCAACAAGCCGCGCGATGTTCGACGCACCGGGTCGGTCTGCTTGCAACGGCGGAGTGGCATCTTGCGAGGCCGTCGGCATGGCCGCCTGGAGCAAAACGACGCCGTTTCTACTCCGCCGGGTCATGTGTCGCCTCTTCGCGTCGCAGCAAACGCTGCAGACTGCGGCGATGCATCTTGAGAACACGCGCCGTCCGCGAGACGTTCTCGCCTTCTTCCTTGTAAAACCGTTCGATATGTGCGCGACGGGCGGCGTCTGGCGGCACCGTATTTGTCGGCGGCGGCGTCGATTGCCCTTCCGGTGTAAGAAGCACATCGACGATCTCGTCCGCCGTGGCAGGTTTCGGAATGTAATCTACAGCGCCAATGCGCGCAGCGGCAACGGCTGTCGGGATATTGCCGTAGCCAGTCAGGACAACCGTGCGGCAGCTTGGCTGCGATTGCCGCAAGCTCTTGATGACACTAAGCCCGCTTCCATCCGTCATGTGCAAGTCCACGATGGCAAAGCAGGGCTCTGTCGTCTCAACCGTCATCAACCCTTCAGCAACGCTGCCCGCCGTTGTTACAGCAAACCCACGGCGCGCCATCGCCCGCGCCAAACGGTCCCGGAGCGCGTCGTCGTCTTCGACAATCAGAAGCGTGTTGCCGACCTTTTCAAACGCGTGTTCCAGGTCGTTCAGGTATTGGCCATCATACATGTGCTGCTCCTGTTCGGGATTGGTGTGTTAGAGATACGGGGGAGCGCGCGCTCCGGTTCATGGGGGCGTCAATTCGCCCTACCCCAACCGCACCAGACTGTCGCGACTGCGCGCAGCCCAATGCGACGTACAAGCAGAACGGCTTTACGCCACGCGGCGAGCGAAGCCCTCCCGATACGTGTGACGGACTGTCTCTCAGCCCCCTGCGTGTTGGGCACGCAGTTCGGTCAAAGTCTGTTCGTCGACGGACAGCCTGACGCCAAGATGCCCGGACCCGGCAAGCACCGGCGTTTTTCGAAGCTTGATCTCAACAGCCCTGATCTCATTGTAGCGGGCGCAGGCCTGCACAATCCGCGTCATCAAACGCTCTTGCGTTTCGTAGTGACCATCACGGGCGAGGTGGTCGATTGTCCGGATCAACGGGTCATAGTCGAAGACATGCGCCATACCATCCGCGTCGATAAGCACCAAGCGCGGATCGATCTTCAAAACCAGATCCAGAATATGCGCCGTCGGCACCACGTCATCCGGGCCATAGGTCCCGATTTTCGTTGTGATCTTCAGATCGGAAAGCTCAATCGTGCTGCTCATTTGCATTCTGTCTTGTCCCCAACCTTGGCCGTATCTGGCGACGTCCGATTTCGCATGGTCTCACGCACCTGCATTGTGTGGCAGGTTGCAAGATGGCGCGGCGCAGCCAATTGCAAGAGGTGGGGCGCATCAAAGGCTGCTCAGGCGCTCACCGGCTGTTCACTATCGCGGGCACCTGACGCAGCTATGGGCATTCGCATGCCGCAACAGCGTCAAAACCAAGACACTTCGACAAAACCGCGCAAAAATGGCAGAGCCGCATGGACCTCGAAGGCAATCGCGCCATCTGCGTTTGCATGAGACACGACAAACTCGACCGGAGAATGCACCGAAGGCTTGGCACCTGCTCCTCGTTCTACACAAAGCGCTTCGCCGGCAAGGATACAGTTCACAGCCCACGCAACGTCGACACTCGCCGCTCGGCCGTACCTTCCAAATGACCCGCCCCATCATCATCGGCGCTGGCATGGCCGGTATCGCCTGCGCGGGCGTCCTGAAGGATGCGGGAAGGGACCCGCTGATCCTCGACAAAGGGCGCGGCATCGGCGGACGCCTTGCGACGCGAAGAACTCAAGAAGGCTGGCATTTCGACCACGGCGCGCAGTACATTCGCACGCGGTCAGAGGGTTTCGCTGCCGCCATAGACGCCGCTGTTTCCCCTTGGCACATCAACGAGGGGCCCGCACCGCTGGTCGGAACCCCCGGGATGAGCGGCCTCGCCAAGTCGCTGGCAACAGGCCTCGACATCCAGAGCAGTACGGAAGTCACATCAATCGAGCATAAGGCCACGTGCTGGACCGTGAACACGGCGGACCAGTCCTTCGAAACGGATACACTCATTCTCACCGCACCGGCGCCGCAAACCGCAGCTCTCATCGGCGCCGACCACCCGCTCTTCCCGCAGGTCCAGACGGCCAAGATGCTTCCGAACCTGACGCTCATGGTCGGTTTTGGCGACACGCGCCCCACGCCAGGTTTTGTCACCCGCCGCGACCCGCATGACCCGATCGCCTGGATCGCACATGACAGTTCCAAGCCGGGTCGTCCCGATATGGACGCTTGGGTCGCTCAGGCCAGCCTCCCCTACAGCCAGGAACACCTGGAGGAAGACAAAGAGAGCATCGCCAAAGGCATGCTCCCACTCCTCTGCGACCGCATGAGCGCGGACCCATCCCATGTCCGATATGCGTCCGCGCACCGTTGGCGCTATGCCATTGTTGGCACGCCGGTGAGTCAACCCTATCTGAACCATCACTCTCTCTACCTCGGCGGTGATTGGTGCCTTGGATCAAAGGTCGAAGATGCCTGGACCAGCGGCACGGCCATCGCCCAAGCCATTCTGGAACGCACATGACCGACCTGGCCGAAGAAGATGTCCAAAGCTACCCGCGCCCGCCAGCACTTGAACCCGTGCCACAGCGGATCGAGATCACGCTGGGCGGAGAACTCATCGTTTCGACAACAGCTGCCTATCGCGTCCTCGAAACCCACCACGCGCCGACCTATTACATCCCGCCCGACGCAGTTGCCGCGGCTTTGACTCCGGCAGGGCACGGCAGCCATTGCGAATGGAAGGGCGCCGCGCGTTACTTTGACGTGCAAGCAGGCACAGCAAACACCCCCCGGGCCGCGTGGACCTACCAGACCCCGACGACCGGTTTTGCCGCCATCGCGGGCTACCTTGCATTGTACGTGCACCTTATGGATCGCTGCACAGTGGGCGGGACACAGGCCAGCCCGCAACCCGGCGCCTTTTACGGTGGTTGGGTGACACCCAACCTCACCGGCATCGTCAAGGGCGCACCGGGCACGCTCCACTGGTAAGGCCAGCCCCGTCGGGTTCGGTCCCACGAGCCGGTATAGCAATGACCTGACCCGGTGGCTTCTCGGTCGATGGAGCCAAAGCAAACCACTGGCATAAGCCGCATATCGTCCTCTAATGTCGCGACAAACTCACACGAGGTTGCGGCAGCGATGAACGGATCGGCATCTGGGAATACAGGGATTGGACGATCGCTCGACATCTATTGTCGGGACGGCGAGCGGACCCGGCGGATGGACGCCCTGAACGCGCGCTTTGTGCCGAAAGGCGGTCTGGCCTTCGATATCGGCGCCCATGTGGGTGACCGGACCGCGAGTTTCGCGCGGCTCGGCGCATCCGTCATTACCGTGGAGCCGCAACCCCGCGTCTTTCGTGCGCTCCGGCTTCTGCACCCGCGTGTCCCGGATGCGGTCTTACTTAACGCGGCGGTCGGTCGCGCGGAGGGCGAGATCACTTTACATCTCAACCGGCGCAACCCCACAGTCGCGACCGTGCAAACCGGGTTCATCGCGGCCGCTCAAGGCGCGGAAGGATGGCAAGATCAGGTCTGGGACGACTGCGTCACGGTCCCGGTCACGACCCTTGATGCGTTGATCGCGCAGCACGGCACCCCCGATTTCATAAAGATCGACGTTGAGGGCCATGAGGCCGAGGTTCTGGCCGGTCTCAGCACGCCGATAAAGGCACTCTCTTTCGAGATGACGACCATTCAACGCGACGTGGCCCATGCCTGTATCAACCGGATGCAGCAGTTGGGGGCCTACGAATTCAACCTGAGCCTTGGGGAGGCGCATGCGCTGCAACCCGGTTGGTCCAGCGCAGACAAGATGCACGCGGTCCTCGACGCCTTGCCCGCTTCCGCCAATTCCGGCGATGTTTATGCGCGACTTGCGTCATGAGTGACGCTGTCCAACACCGCGCCTACAGTCCGCGCCGTGTCCAGCCATGTCGGCAGGCGCTGGCCTGCCTCCCGTGCCGCAGCGGCCAGTGTTTCGCGACGCGCGGTGTCCGTTAACAGGTCGCCAAGCGCGGCTGCGAAGGCGGACGGGTCGTCGGACGGGACGAGGACACCTGCGGCAGACGGCACGGTATCGGGAACCGCCCCTGTCCGGCACGACACGATGGGCAGACCTGCGGCGAGTGCCTCGTCAAAGACCAACCCGTAGCCCTCATAGCGCGTCGCGAGGGCGAAAATCGTGGCGTCACCATAGAGCTTTCTCAAAGCGTCATCGGACACCCCGCCCGCAATCCGGACGCGGCCCGCAAGCCAGAGGTCGCTCACCAAGGCGTCCAGTTCGGCGGCAAAACCGGGATCGTAGGGCGCACCTACAACAACGGCATTCCAGTCAAGCGATGTCAATTCCGCCAGCGATTTCAACAGAATATCATGGCCCTTGCGCGGATGCTGGATACCAACGGAAAGGATCAGCGGCGGCGCGGACGGTGTGCCGGACAAATCGAACCTGTCGGTGCCAGGCCGCGCAACAGTAATGCGCTCAGCCTCCACACCGTAGCGTTCGGTCAAGGTTGCAGCCGTATGCGGGCTCGGGACCAGAACGTGCGAGACATGGCTCAAGTTCTCCCGCTCGATCCGATAGAGGAAGTCACGCCGGGCGCTGTCGAGCCCGCTTTCCAGCGCGAGCGGATGGTGCACCATGGCGACGGTGGGCTGGCGCAAAGCCGCCAGCGCACGCGTCTCAATAGTTGCTGACAGAAACCCATCGAGGATCACCGGCATGCTCTCCGGCAGCGCTGTAAGTTGCGCAATCAGGTCGGCCATATCCTCCGCCGTTGGGTCAGGGAACGAGCCGCCGATCTGAAGAAAACGCACCTCCCGCCCCACAGCGCGCAGGCTTTCCAGCAGACGGCGTTCATAGATGTACCCCCCGGTCCGGGTCGTGATGTCGCCCGGGATCGCAAATGCCGCAGGCCGGAGTGTCACGACAATTGCTCCGGCGCATAGGTGGCAAGAACGCGACGCTCGACCATGCCGACCAGCGCGTAACCAAGGGCAGACAGGACGGAGACCAGCACAACCGCGCTCCACAACATGTCATAGTCCGAAAGTGAGGACGAGAGCGCCATCAGGCTGCCGATCCCCGCGCCGGTCGCGAGCCACTCGACCACCGTGACGGCAAGTACAGAGGCTGGAACGGCCATGCGCGCAGCCGCGAAGAAGGCAGGCAGCATCGCGGGGATGCGCACGCGGATCAGTCGCGCAAACGGACTTGCGGCGTAGCTGTCGAACACGTCCATGATCTGTCCCGGAGCCTGCCGCAGGCCATGCAGACACGCGACAAAGGTTGGGAAGAAAACCATAACGGCGACAAGAACAATCGTGCCGGTCGCGCCGCGCCCGAGAAGCAGAACGATCAGCGGTGCAGTCGTCACGATGGGCACCGACCGGAGCGCAATCGCAAGCGGCATCGCCGCACCCGCCAGCGCCGGCACAAGCGTCAGCAAAATGGCCAGCCCTGCACCGGCCAACAAGCCCGCAACATAGCCGGGCAACAGGAACACGGCAGTCTCTCCCAGCGCGCGCGCAAGTGTCGCCCGTGTCTCGGCCGCGTCGCTTGCCAGGAAAACAGCATCAAAGACCTGCACGGGGCTCTTGGCGAAGAACGGGTTGAGGCCGAACAACCATATCGCCCCAGCCCAAAGGCCCAAAGCAAGCACGATCACGATAGAAAGGGTGACCCAAGCCCGCCGCTGTGCGCCCTGCCGTGGGGGCGCTGCAAGAAGCACCGGCGGATCGGCCAGAAGCACACGGCGGGCAAGTGCTCCTATGGCCAGATAAACCACGATCGCGACAGCCGTCGCGACGGTTGCAATGCCCCAGGTCATCTCCACATCCAGCGCGCGAATGGCGCGGACGGTCAACACCCCCATGCCCCGTTCGGCGCCCGTGAACTCACCCACCATCGCCCCCAGAAACGAGGCTGGTGCCGCAATCTGAAGACCGGTGAAAAGATAGGGCAAGGCGGCCATGGCCCGAACATGGATCAGGGCCGACCATTTGCCGCGCCCGTAACTGCGCACAAGGTCAAACCAGCTGTCCGGCGCGGCGCGCAAGCCGACCAGCACCGGAATGAGCGTTGTATAATAGACGGCCAGCGCCGCCAGCGCGATTTGCGGCCCGTCTCCAGGCCCGAAAATGACACGCAGGATCGGTCCGGTCGCGACCAGCGGCAGGCAGAAGACAAGAAGGGCAAGCTCGGTAATCACACGCTCGCTGCGCGGCCAGACCAGCGCGAGCGCGGCCAGCGCCAGCGCGGCAAGGTTGCCAATGACAAACCCCGCCGCCGCATTGCCGAGCGTCACGGAAAGGGCGCGGGCCATCAACTGCCAGTCGCCTGCAAGATAACGCAGGATTTCGAGCGGTGCCGCAAGCACATAGGCCTCGGTCAACAGGCGCGCCGCAAGCTCCCAACCCGCCAGCAAGACCAGAACACCAACCCAGGATGACACGTGCTCGCGCGTTGTGTTTGACGATGAGAGACCGCCCGCGGTCGTGGCTGTCATTGTGCGGCCAACGGCTTGTCCGCCGCCGCTATGCCGTGCGCCAGCTCTGCGAAGACCTGCTCGATCAACGCCGTCGCTTCGGGCGTTCGAAGCCCGTCCACGTTGCGCGGGCGTGGCAGGTCGATGGCGATATCCGCCACGACCCGGGCTGGACGTGGCGACAGAACGATCACGCGGTCCGACAGGTGCACCGCTTCGCTCACTGAATGCGTGACCAGAAGCGTCGTTGTGCCTTGCGCCTCCCAAATGCGCGGCAGGTCTTGCGCCAGTTGCTGGCGGGTCAACTCATCGACCGCGCCAAAGGGCTCATCGAGCAGAAGCAAGCCCGGTTTTGTTGCAAGCGCCCGCGCGATGGCGGCGCGCTGGCGCATGCCCCCCGACAGCGCGGCCGGGCGCGTATCACCGAACCCGTCCAACCCAACCAGTGCAATCAACTGATCAATCGCCGCCGGGTCGACAGGCCGACGCGCAAGCCCAAGGGCCAACTCGATGTTCCCGCGCACACTGCGCCAGGGCAGCAAGGACGGGTCCTGAAACGCGACAGAAAGGCCTGCCCGCCTCAATGTCTCGGCAGGCGGTGCGCCCGCGATCCTGATCTCACCACCGCTTGGGGTCTCCAACCCCGCGATCATCCTCAGCAGCGTCGACTTTCCGCAACCCGAAGGCCCGACCAAAGCCGTCGTATGCCCGGCTGCAAAGGTGATATCAGTCTCGCGAACAGCCTCGGTACCATCGGCAAAGGTCTTCCGGAGACCGGTACAAACGATCTCCGGCGGAGGCGTGGGATCAGGAGCCATGGACCTCTTCAAGGATCGAACGGTCCCACAGATCGGGCGTGACGGTCCGACCCAGAAGCCCAAGCGTTTCGATATTGGCCGCAACCGTGTCATCGGTCCACCAGCCGAACCCGCTGGCATCGGTCAGCTCAGAGAACATCAGCGACACCTGACGCGCGGCCTGCAATTTCTGTGTCTCCAGATCGAGACCGGCGTCGGGGTATTTCTCAAGCGTCAACGCGGCGGCAGCATCCGTGTCCGCGCGATAGGCATCCCAACCCCGCACTTCGCCAGACATCAACGCAACAAGGTCCGCGCGGCGATTGGCCAGACTGTCTTCGGTGGCGATGTAGGTTTGCGAATGCACGGCATAGCCATAATCGGCCATCAGCATGGTCAGGTTATCCACCCCTTGCAGCGTCATCGCGACCGGCAGATCAGTCTCCCAGCAGAGCAAGCAGTCAACCTCTCCGGCCAGTAGCGGCTGCGCCGAATACTGTGTCGGTATGATTTCGATGCCATTGATATCCACGCCATTCAGCGTGCACAGCGCCTGTAGAACAGGCGTGTTGGCCAGGGCCATACCAATGCGCTTGCCGACCAAATCGGCAGGCTCGTTCACCGGGTTCGCCGGAAGCGACGCAATGACGAATGGATTTTTCTGCATCGCAACGCCGAGTATCTTGAACGGTGCGCCTTCCTCGACAGCGGCGGCGGTGTAATCAGCGGCGGAGATGCCAACCAACGCCGTGCCGGAAACAACGGGGGGTTCGACCGGCGCGTTAGGGCCACCTGGTTGCAGCGAAACCTCTAGCCCGGCTTCCGACCACCAGCCACGATCTTGCGCAATGTAGCTGCCTGCAAACTGACTGGAATGCAGCCAGGAGAGCTGAAAGTTGACAGCCGTCTGAGCGTGAACGGGTTTGGGGTGCGCGCCAAGCGCAAACGCGCCGGTGGCGGCAGCGCCGTATCCCAGAAGATGACGTCGTGTGATCTGTGGCATTTCCAACAATCCTCTTATTTTCGTTCAATTCTATGGTGTTGACCGTGACCGGCAAGGGCCGAACGGGTGTTTCGTCATCCTAAGCGCATCGGCGCTCAGAACGGGGCGTTCACGTCGCAGGTGCCTCCGTTTTCAGCCGAAGCAGGATAACCCCGGGCAGAACTGCGACAAGGAAGGTGAGGCCAAAGGCCACACTGCTGGCCAGCCCACCGCTAGCTGACGCTCCGACCAGCGGGAACAGCGCAGCAGCGGCGCCTTCGCGCAAGCCCCAACCAGAGATGGATATCGGGATCAGCATGGTAAACAGGATCACCGGAACAAGGGCCGTCACCGCAACAAGCGACAACTCCACACCGACAGCACGGGCACAGAAGGCGAACGCGGCCAGGTTACACATCGCGGTGCCGATGCTCAGCGCGACCTGGCGCGGCAGCACATCCCGCTGCGTCAGGGTCTTCGTGAGCAGTTCGTGCAGCCGTCCGATCGCGCGCCCAATTGCGCCGCCGATACCCGACGCGGCCCACAGAACCAGCGGCGCCGCCAGACCGGCAACCACGAAAACGGCCAATGGCACGGCAAGCCATCGCGGCCAGTCCAGACCGCCCGCGACCAGCGTGGTACACAGAAACGCAACGGCCAGCGTCAGGAACATGGCAATCTGACCGGCCAGACGCTCGATCACCACGGCCTGCCCGGCGGCCAGAAGACCGGCCTCTGCCCGCGTGCGATACGCCCGGCCCGCGTCACCGATCATGCCCCCGGGAAGGGACTGATTGACCACTTGCGACAGGTAATACTCACGGATCGCGTGCCCGACCTCAAAGGACATGCCAAGCTGTCCCGCCGTCAAACGCCATCTCAGGGCGGACAGGATCGTCTGAACGGAAAGCGCAACAAGGGCGAGCGCCAGAAAGCGCCAGTCGGCGCCCGCAAGGCTCTTCGCCACGGTTGGACCATCGGCCGCGCGCCAAAGCAGCGCCAACAGGGCCAAAGCGATACCGAGTTGCAGCGCCCGTACAAGCCATGTTGGAACCGCGCGGATCACAGGCCGTTCTCCACCAGTTGCGCTTCTGAGAAGGCTTCGAGGATCAGATCGCGCATGCCGTCCATCCGGCGCGGCACAATCGTGCTGTCGGGCAGCAAGCCCGGCGTCCAGCCCCAGGCGGCGGTGCGCGCGACCAGGTCAGCCGGACCGACCACATGAATGGGCACATCCGGCCGGTCGTCGAGGGCCACAAAGGACGCGGCCTGATGATCGCCGATGACGAAGACCAATGGGGGGTTTTCCGCATGTCGTGCGATGTAGTCGAAGACAACGTTCAACGCGTAATCCACCGCCTGTCGGTATTGGTCGCGTACCCGGTCACGGTCGCGCCAGACGACCTTCGGCGGATCGCCCGCCTCCGCCATGGCGTTGAAAATCGTGCCATCGCCAACCGCATCCCACTCCACAAGATCGGGCACAGGCACCCATGGCGCATGCGAGCTCCCAAGGGCCATCTGGATGAACATGGGCCGGTCGCTTTGGCCATCGCGCAACAGCCGGTCCATCGCGGCAAAGGTGAACTGATCGGGCATGGTCACCCAGTTGAACGGCTTGCCGCGATACCCGAGATCATCGGAGGCCAGGATCGTCTCGAACCCCATCACCGAGCTTTCGGGCCAATCCATCGTGATCTGCGGCATGACGGCGGCGGTATGAAAACCATGCTCGGCGGCAATGTGGAACAGCGTCCGGCGCCCGCTGACGAGCGCCGCGCGGTAACTCGTCTGATTGTCGATCCAGAACCCACCGGCAAACGACGCATGGCTCAGCCAGCTTTGCCCGCCGCGGGTCGGTGCTTCCAGAAACCCCGACCGCATCGAAAGCCCCTGCCCCGCCAGCTTCTCCTCCATCCGGGCCAGCGTCGCCCGATGTGTCGGCGCATAAAGCGGGGTGTCAAGACTGGTGCGGCCGTAGCTCTCGACGAAGACAATCAGAACGTCCCGGTCAATGGCGCTCAGCAAACCCGGGCGTGACGCGAACGCATCGGTCGCAGCCCTTTGGCGGAAGCTCTGCAACTCAGCGATCGTCGCGCGCGCCTGAACTGTCCGTTCGATCCCGATGCGCGCGGTGAACGCGGCACCCGGGATGGGCGCGGGCAATGACCAGCGCCCCATTGCACCACCGACTTCCGCCGTCGCGACCGCGGCGAACACAACTGCCACTAAAGCGACGGCGCCGCCCCGCAGCCCTGAGAGCTGCACACGCGCCCAAACCCCCGTCGCCCACCAAAGCGCCGCGACCAGCGCAACCGCCGCGGTGAGCGCAGCAAGAACGGCCAGCACAGTCAGAGCCGACCCGACCGCGCCCAGCATCAGTCGCACACCGGCATCAATCAGAGGGAAGTCGGCAACCGGATTGAAGCCGCGCCCAAGCGACGTGAACATCGCGTAATCGGCCGCTTTCAGGATCGAAAGAAGCGCGATCAGGGCGACAAGCGCGATCCTCAGCCAGCGACCAGCAACGCCCCCACCCAACAGGATCAGCGCGGCGAGAATAACCGGCAGTTCCAGCGGGAACACGCGCAGCGCACCCCAGGTCATGGCCGCAGGGTGATTGGGTTGCACAAGCACGAGGAACAACAGAACCGTCGCCAGACCCAAACGAAAAGCCGGGCCGATCATCCCCGCTGCCTCGACAGCCACAAGATGTCTCGCGCAAAGGACCACACCAGCAAGGCCGCAATGGCGGCCACCATGACCGTGGCGACGAACGGCGGCAACAAAGGCGCCTGAAGCGCGATCAACGCAGCGATTTGCAGCACACACACGACTTTTCGGCTAAACCGCTCCGGCAGGTCACGGCGCATCCAGGGCAGGAACACTACAGCGACCGCAAAGGCATATCGCGGCAGCCCCAGGACAAGAACCATCCAACCGAGCCCCGTCGCCAAAGCGGCATTCGCGGCAAGCACCAGCGCCAAAGCCGAGTCCGTTTCCACATCGAACCGTGCACCGAAGGCGGAAACCCTCCCGTGCCGTCGCGCCAACCAGCCATCTACCCCGTCAAATGCCAGCGCAATGCTGGCCACGACGAAATAAGCCCAGGATAAATGCCCGCCTGCGAAAAGCGGGGCCATAAGCGCGGAGACCAGCATCAGACGCAGCAGGGTCACGTAGTTGCAAAGGCCCAGTTGATCGTGGGGATAGTGCCGGGCGGCCGAAATCGTCGCCACGACGCTTGCGCCGCAAAAGACAGCGACAGCCAGAAGGCTCGACACCAACCCGGACCCCGGCAGCACTGCCGCAAGACCGGCCACACCGAGGGTGGCGGGCAGAGCAGCGCGTGCCAATTCGCCCGACGGCCCCTCGAACAAGGGCAGGACCAGCCTGCGCAGGCGCGGACGCACTGTGGTCTCGTAAGTTGACGTCATGGTTGCAACATCGCTCGCCTGTTGTCACTGTCAAGCAAGGGCGGCGTCGCATTTCTGTGAACTGCGCCGTTTGCCGCTTATTGGTTAACGCGAGGATAGTATGGCAATTTCCGACACCCGATATCGCCTGCCAGCACGCCTGCTCCACTGGCTGATGGCCGTTCTGATCCTGTTGATGATCCCGGCCGGGGTGATCATGACGCAGCAAGGGCTGGACCGGTCCTTGCAGAACACGTTGTTCATTTTCCACAAGAACACGGGCGTTTTGCTTCTGGTTTTGATCCTGATCCGCATCGTTTACAGGCTTAGCCACAAGCCTGCAGAACTGCCCGATGACATGCCGGACTGGCAACACAAGATCGCCGCACTGTCGCATGGCGCGCTTTATGTCCTGCTCTTTGTGGTGCCTCTGTCGGGTTACATCCGCGTCAAGGCAGGCGGCTTCCCGATCGAGACACTCGACGCAATGGGCATACCGTCGCTTGCACCGCGCTCGGATGCGCTCGCGGAGGTGGCAAAGTCGGTTCACTATTTCGGCGGATTGGCGATTGCCGCCCTGATCGTGCTGCATATCGGCGCCGCGCTACATCACGGCATTGTGAAGAAAGACGGGGTCTTCTCGCGGATGTGGCCCCCGCTTGGCGGTGGCTCCCGCTAGGGGTTTGCGTCGGTCACGACCCGCGCGGACAGCGGCCGATGATCCGAGGCCACGCGGATACCCGGCCCGTCCAGAACCTCCGCCGCGTCGATGCGCGCACCGCCTGACGCCAGAAACCGGTCAAGCGGCAGAAACGGCCGTCCAACCGGGAAGGTGGCCGGGGCTGGTCCACTGAACGCCGCACAGAGCGCGGTCTTCGAGAACGCAAACCCGCCCCAAGGTCGCCATTCGTTCATGTCGCCGCAGAGCACGGTCGGACGGTCGGGTTTTCGAAACAGGTGCTGACCCAGCGTCCGCATTTGCACGATCCGCAGCGGTTGCGACAACGACAGATGCATCGACACCATGCGGAAGGGCTGCCCGTCTTTCGCAGCCTCCAGAATGACCGCGCCCCGATGGCAATGCCCCGGCAGGTCGAGAACGCTCACATCCCGCAACTCCAGCGCTGGGTGCACAAAGCAGACGACACCGAGAAACCCATGGCTCGCCGGGCCCCAGCGGGTGTGCTCGGACGTGTGAGCGTAGCGCAGACCGGTGCGCGCCTCGATGGCGCTGATGTCAAGAAACCCGCCATGCGGTGGACATTCCTCATCCGCCTCTTGCAGCAGCAGAAGCTCATTCTCAGGCCCGCAGACCTCTTCCGCCAGCACGTCGACAGTGCGCGCTGGATTGACGACACCATCCTGCCCCCGCCCGCGGTGGATGTTCCAGCTTACACAGGAAAGTACCGTCTCTTCGCCCTGCACCTGACTATGCCCATCGTGTTCCATACGCCTTGCGCTCCATACACGGATTGCCGTCGGCAAGCGACCATGACGGCCTCCAGGGGCGCACCTCCCTTCCGCCGCGGGTTGATCCGCCCCACCTTGGTGGTCCCATTTAGGTGTGAGCGCAGGACTGGTGACCTGCTCCCCTGAAAAGTCTGTCTTTTATGGTGAGCCTGTTCTCCGACTGAGGAGACAGACGATGAAGAAAAGCCGTTTCAGTGATTGAGACGGCGACCGTGGCCAAGTGGGGCCGCGAAAGCCCCTGGAAACAAGATCATTCATTGCCCGGCAGGCGCATGCGCAGCGTGGTTCCGAGAAGGGAGTCGTGCGCGAGCATCAAGCCGGTCTTGGCACCAACCGAACATGCTTATCGGTAAAAGGAAGACCAAGCCCTGAACAGAGCTAACTGAGAATGGCGGCCTCTCCGGGGCGCAGGTCATGATCCAGTCTACTTTGACGGCTAAGATGGGGATTGGAAAACTCAAAGGAGATTTCCGGATTGATTTCAGTTATTTAAATGCTTAAAGCGCCAGGCCGACGGGACATGGTTCGGACCCTGAAACCTCTCGTCATTCTTTGGGAACAACTGCCGCCAAGCACTCAAATCTAAAGAATGTCAGCCCTTCCTTCGAAAAGCCTGTGGCGGAGACGAAGGGATTCGAACCCTCGAGACGGTTTCCCGCCTACTCCCTTA
>JBCBBB010000076.1:0-15104 GCA_038532095.1 Pseudomonadota bacterium | reverse complement strand
TTCTTCGGCGTGGGCTATCTGAAGCCCGCGCCAGGCACCTGGGGGTCCCTTGCAGCTTTCCCAGCCGCTTGGGTGCTCGTCACACTCGGCGGGCCCTATCTGCTTATTTTTACATTGGGGCTCTTTTTCTCCCTCGGCATCGCCGCAACCCAGCAGGAAATGGATGAGACCGGCGCACATGATCCCGGCTGGATCGTAATTGACGAGGTGGTGGGCCAGTGGATCGCCCTCCTGCCCGTTGCGTTCGGTGCAGCGCGCACCGGCGCCTCACCCCTCGATCTTTGGCCGGGCCTGCTGGCAGCCTTCCTGTTTTTCCGCTTGTTCGACATCTGGAAGCCCGGGCCCGTGGGATGGGCGGACCGCAAAGACAGCGCCACCGGCGTGATGCTGGATGATGTCATCGCGGGCTTCTTCGCCGCGCTCGTGGTCGTCCTGCTGGCGCTCTTGGCACACGGGGGATACGCCTATCTTGCCGAACATTTCCCGGAGCCCGGATGACTGCCGCCCGCGTCCTTGACCTCGCCCGCGCTCAAGGCGTGATGATTGCCACGGCGGAAAGCTGCACCGGCGGGCTGATCGCGGGCGCGCTCACCGACGTTCCCGGCGCGTCCGACGTGGTTGACCGCGGTTTCGTCACCTACTCCAACGCCGCCAAATCCGAGATGCTCGGCGTGGACCCTACTCTCATCGAAACCCATGGCGCCGTCAGCGAACCCGTGGCAGAGGCCATGGCGACAGGCGCACTTCTGCGCTCGAAAGCTGGCCTCACCGTCTCCGTCACCGGGGTCGCAGGGCCCGGCGGCAGCGACGCAAAGCCGGAAGGCATGGTGTGTTTCGGCGTCGCGACGGCGGAAGGCACAAACACCGAAACGGTCCTGTTTGGCCCGCGCGGGCGCAAAGGCGTGCGCGACGCCACCGTCCGGCATGCGCTCTCGCTGCTTCAGAAGGCCTTGTCTTCCTGATTGCAATATGGCGCGCGAAGACCACCTATAGCAAAGACTTGCCAAAGCGCTTCCAAGAAGGTTCCTATAGCGCGCTCCTGAGGAGACAGACCGCCACATGGCCCACCGCAAAGGCTACATCACACGACAGGCCCAGCGCCTCAGCGACGGAGAGATAAACCGTCGCCGCTTCGTGATGTCCGCGCTTTCGGCCGGTGTGACCATGCCAACGGCTTTGTCGCTGGCCTCAAAAGCCGAAGCCCATGCGCCGAAGCCGGGCGGCACGCTGCGTCTCGCGCTGTCTGAAGGCGCCCTGACCGACAGCCTCGACCCGGTCGCGGCAGACAATGCGTTCACCCGCCTGCTCGCCTTCGCCCGTGGCAACACCCTCACCGAAGTCACGGCAGAGGGCGACGTCATCGGGGAACTGGCCGATCATTTTTCGGCGTCCGAGGACAAAACGCATTGGCAGTTTCACCTGCGCACAGACGCCAAGTTCCAAAGCGGTGCGGCCTTGACCGCGGCCGATGTGGCCGCCAGCCTGACCCGCGCAGCGCATATGATCCCGTCACTCGAAGGCATCGAAACCGACGGGGCGCACCGCCTCGTTCTGACGCTCGCCAAGCCAGAGCCGGACCTACCCCGGCACCTCGCCGACCCAAAACTCGCGATCCAGACCGGTGGCGTTGGCACAGGGCCATATCGTCTTGAGTTCTTTGAGCCGGGCACCCATGCGCGCCTGACACGCAATCCTGACTACTGGAAGGCCGGGCGTGCCCATTTCGACGCCATCGAGATGCGCGTTTACCCCGATGTCTCCGCCCGACAGCAGGCGGTCATGATGAACGATGCCGACTATGCGGATGGCATCGACCCGCGCGCGCTGGCCCTGTTGCAGCACACGCCCGAGGTTGCGCTGCTCAACGTTGCGACCGGTCGCCATATCGCCGTGGAGCTACACGAAACGGACGCAGGCCTCTGCGATCACATCCTGCACCACTTGCCGGATGCAGAGGTCGTCGACAGGCTTCTGCTCGGTCATGGCTCCTGCGGTCTACCTGAAAACCGACCAACCCCGGTGACGGCTTCACCCAAGCACCTGCGGCTTGGCGTATCCGAAGACGGCGTACCCCGCAGCCAGGACATTGCCCGTCTGGTCGCCGCGCGCCTGACCGAGGCAGGACATGAGGTCGAGATCATCGCAAACCCGGGCGACAGGCCGGTCGACCTGAGCCTACGCTGGACGCGCGACACAAGGCACGAAAGCTCAGGCCTTCAGGTCACGCTGGCCTGGGCGAATGACCTGTCGGCCTACCGCGCCCCTCTGAGCCATGGCGGCCAGATCGGATCGAACGCCGAAAACGACGGCGCCCGCCTGATCGAACGGTGGTGGTTCTCATAATTTCGAAACAACACACCGCTCTCCTAGCGCATTGTTTCCCCAACGAAAAATACATGCTGAAGACCTGCGCGAAACGCGCGCTTTACCGGCCTCCCTGCCCCAAAAAAGCCACGAAATGCGGGTCTCGTCTCCCTCGACGTTAAGGTTAACGCTTGGTGTATGAGGAGCGCAGGGATGATGAACGAAATGATTCAGGCGGCACAGGACCGTCAGATGCAGCTGGACCAGCGGATCGCGCAACGCGAGGCCGAGATTTCGGACCTGCGCGCCGAGTCAGAAAAACTGACAACGCTGATTGGTCTTGCCAAGGAACTCTTCGTGTCAGGCGACGCCCCGCCAGCGGAAACGCCGGCAACCGCCCCCGCTCCACAGCCGCAAGCAGCGATACAAAAGCCGCAAGCCGTGGCCCCGGACACCGTTCAGCATCCAAAGCAACCGGACCGTCCTCAGATTATGCCAGCGCGCCAACCGCGCAGCGCATAGGGAAAAACGGGGCGCATCGCATCGCGTGGCGCCCCGCTGTTCTCAGCCCACCGCTGCGGCAGCCCCTGCCGCGCGGCGCGCGCCCAGTTCCTCGGCAACCAGGAACGCAAGCTCCAGAGACTGCGACGCATTCAGGCGCGGGTCACAGGCCGTGTGATACCGGCTCGCCAAGTCCTCATCCGTCACCGCACGCACACCACCGGTGCACTCGGTCACATCCTGACCCGTCATCTCGAAATGCACACCGCCCGGGATCGTGCCTTCAGCAGCATGCACCTGGAAGAACTCGCGCACTTCGCGCAGCACACTTTCGAACGGCCGCGTCTTGTAGCCCGAGGCCGACTTGATCGTGTTCCCATGCATCGCATCGCAGGACCAAAGGACATTCGCCCCCTCTTCCTGCACCGTCCGGATCAGGCGTGGCAGATGCTCGCCCACCGTGCCCGCGCCAAAGCGCGCAATCAGCGTCAACCGACCCGCTTCGTTCTGAGGGTTCAGCTTGGCCATCAGCACTTTCAGGTCCTCCCCCGTCGTGCTTGGCCCGCACTTAAGGCCAATCGGGTTGGCCACGCCCCGGCAGAACTCGACATGCGCGCCGTCCGGCTGACGCGTCCGGTCCCCGATCCAGATCATGTGACCCGACCCGGCAATGGTCTGGCCGGAGGTTGAATCGACGCGGGTCAGTGCCTCTTCATATTCCAGCAACAAAGCCTCGTGGGAGGTGTAGAAGTCCACCGTCCCAAGCTCTGTGTTGGTCGCCGCTGTCATGCCCGCTGCGGCCATGAAATCCAGCGTGTCCTGAATGCGATTGGCGATATCGCGGTATCTCTCGGCTTCGTCGCCATCTGTGAAGCCCAGAGTCCAGGCATGCACCCGGTGCACATCCGCAAAGCCGCCTTTGGAAAAGGCGCGCAGCAGGTTCAGCGTGGCCGCCGCCTGTGTGTAGGCCTGCAACATCTTCTCAGGCGCCGGAATGCGCGCCTCCGGCGTGAAGTCCAACTCGTTGATGATGTCGCCGCGATAGGACGGCAATTCCACGCCATCCTTCACTTCAACTGGGGCCGAGCGCGGCTTGGCGAACTGGCCGGCCATGCGACCGACTTTGACCACCGGCACCTTGGCGCCATAGGTCAACACCATCGCCATCTGCAACATCACCTTGAAAGTGTCACGGATGTTGTCGGCCGAGAACTCGGAAAAGCTCTCCGCACAATCGCCGCCTTGCAACAAGAACGCGTCCCCGCGCGAGGCCGCGTCAAGTCGTTCCTTCAAAGACCGCGCTTCCCCCGCAAAGACGAGCGGGGGATACTTTGCAAGCTGTGCTTCTACTGCATTCAGCCGGGCTGCATCCGTATAATCCGGCATCTGCACCCGCGGCTTGCTGCGCCAACTGGATTTCTGCCATTCGCTCATCGTTTTGTCCTCAATCGGAAGGTTGCGAGGCAGCGTTATACGGCGTTCGCGAACGGTTGCAAACCGCTAGCGTACCGCGTCCCGTTCCGTGACAGACCGCCGCAAGGCCTGCGCCTCCTGCGTGGCGATGACAGGGCGCACAAGCGCCGCAGAGCGTACCGTACCCACCAGATCCGTACCGAAGAGCGCCGCAAACTCCCGCAGCCCCATCACATCCCGGCCTTGTGCCAGGGACCCACCCGGAAACAGGCTTTCGGTGACCGCCCCATCGCTGATGACCAACTGGTGCTTGTTAAACAACAGATGGTGATACTGAACGCTGGAGACCGGCTCGACGATCCGGATATCGGTGCCGTTCACAAGCGCTTTCGCGGGAACGAGAACTTCCGATTCGCCAAAGTAAAGCTCCGCCTGCCACCCACGGACCAGAACACGGTGCTGCGGGGAAAGACGCATCGCGCGCGCATTTCCAATGGCACCCTGATCGAAATGGATGGGCCGCAACTCTGGCAGCTCAGACATGCGCGCCGCCGAAACCGTTGTGCTTAAATTGGCCAGCAGCCGTTGAGGCCCGTCATCCACGGTTTCCACCAGGTCACCGGCGTCCAGCGTCTCGACGCAACGCTCCCCAAAAGGGGTTTCGATGCGGGTTCCGGCCACGAAACACGGAATATCGGTATAGGGTTCATCCTGCCCGTCCGATGTGGAGGAAATCGTAAACGTCTGCCCCGCCTGTGGCAGGGTCGGTCCGGTCAATCCAACATTCTGGCCCGCAATACGAACAACATAGTAAGTATCGCCGTCCGATGTGGTGAAGGCGAACTCCAATTCCACCTGATCCCGTGGGGCCCCGCCCGCCGTCGGCGGACCGTAGTTCACACCATTCACCGTGACAGGTTCGGCCACCAACTGATTGTTCCCCCCGGTGGTGTTGTTGGGAGGGTCGATGAACCCGTCATCAAAATCGGTGTCGTCATCTTCAATGCGCAGCGTGATTGGGGTGGCATCGCTGTCAACGGTGTAGGTATCGCCCACGACAGACCCGCCAACGGTTTCAGTCGTGCTGAAGCCGGGCGTCAAATCGTCAAACTCAATAATCGCAATCGAGAAGACAGGCACAGGCAGCAACCTCGCAAATTCAACTTCATCCCTCAGGCGCACGATAGGTGTCACCAGCCGCTTCAGCAACCGAAGTTCAACGGCCACGGCCAATTCCTGCGTGGACGCATAAATTTTCCGCATCTTGCCGCCGCTTCTGGAATGGTGTTCAGATGGCACATACACCTGTCGCAGAAGGGTCCAGCGATGGCAGACGTAACGGTGCAAACGGTGGCGCTGGACGCGCCGGAGAAGCCTCGCCGCTTCTTCTTTGTCCTTTTGGATCAGTTTACCTTGCTCTGCTACGCCTGCGCGGTCGAAAGCCTCCGCATTGCCAACCGGATGGCCGGGCAAACCTTGTACGAATGGCGAGTGATTGGCGAAGGCGGGGAGACCGCCACCTGCTCGGCCGGAACATCGTTCAAACTCGAAGGCGATCTTGGCGAAACCGCGCGTGACGACACCATTGTTCTTTGCGGCGGGATCGACGTAAACGCAGCCACCACGAAGGCGCTCTTGAACTGGCTCCGGCGCGAGGCCCGGCGCGGTGTGTCCGTCGGCGGCCTCTGCACAGCAGGGTATTCGCTGGCCAAGGCCGGGCTCTTGAACGGCAAGAAGGCCACCATCCACTGGGAAAACCAGGACAGCTTCATCGAAGAATTCGAAGACGTCACCCTGACAAAGTCGGTCTTCGTCACCGACGGCAAGACCTTCACCACGGCGGGCGGCACGGCCTCCATCGACCTGATGCTCAAGTTCATCGCGGACGATCACGGGGAAGAACTGGCCGGAGCGGTCGCCGATCAGTTGATCTACACCACCATCCGCACCGATCAAGACACACAACGCCTCTCGGTGCCCACCCGCATCGGCGTGCGCCACCCCAAGCTTTCCAGCGTCATCCAGATGATGGAAAACAACATTGAAGAGCCGCAAAGCCCGTCGATCCTCGCCAAGGAAGTGGGCATGTCCACGCGGCAACTCGAACGCCTCTTCCGGCGCTACCTGAACCGCTCACCGAAGCGGTACTACATGGAACTCAGGCTGCAAAAGGCGCGCAACCTGCTAATGCAAACCGATATGAGCGTGATCAACGTGGCGCTGGCCTGCGGCTTCACGTCACCGTCGCATTTCTCCAAATGCTACCGCGCGCAGTACAACACCACTCCGTACCGTGAACGCGGCGCGCAGGCCGGGCGGTTGGCGATCTAGAGAGAAATCGTTTTTATCTGCCACAAGGCGTATCAAAATCAGCGTTCGAAATCAGGTTCTTGCTGATTGAGAGGCAGCGGACTTTGAGTCAGATTCAACGATTTCCGCTCTAGCGTCCGCCCCAAAGGGGCACTGATCTTCGATGGCGCCCTGCCCTAACCTTCAACGGCAACAGGCGTTCTGGCACACCAAACAGCAGTGCAATCCCTTGAAGCGCAATGACGAGCCCAAGGACCTGAGCAATGCGCCCGATCACGACGCTGCGCTCCATCATCTTGTCGCTGCGCATTTCACCACTGTCGGCATCGTAGCGACCCGGCACCATATCACCGCGCGCGTGCGGCTGCGGGAAAACCCAGATATTGCCCGCATATTCGTCGCGCGGTTCAGGCGCCTCGGCCAGCACGAAAACCGGCCTGTAGGTGATGTCCCCCTCCGTATCGCGCTTTGAGTGCATATCCACCACCAGCAGCATCGCCGGCTCGGAGCGGCTTTGAAATGCAGCGCTGCCACCGTGGAAAAGCGTGCCAAAGGCCCAAAAGAGAAGCCCGACGAGAAAGTACTTGAACATGACGGTGTCAGGATAGCGCAAGAAAGCGGCAGAGTTGTGATCCCGCGCAAGGTTGACGGAACCCGGCCTGACGCGGTACCCAACCCTCACTGAAGAGGAGCCTGATCAAATGGACCAGCACGCGTAACCCGCCGCTCAAAGCCGCACCGCCGGCCCCACTCTCTTCAGGAGTGCTCTGACCATGGACAAGACCGACTGACCGTCACACGCGGGCGACGCCCCGCACCCAGTCACTTTTCCGAAAGGCACATACCATGCCGAATTCAAAGCCCCCACGCCGCAAACGCGGCACGCTCACCCGTGCAACCGACACGGCCCGCCGCCTTGCCACACCGCCCCGGTTCGATCTCCGCAACACGGCGGACCGCCGTGGGTCCGTCGGGCCACAAGGCGGACGGCCACCCCGTATCCCGGGACGCACCGGCGGGCGCTGAACGTCAACACCGCGCGGCACCTCTGGCTTGGGTGTCGCGCGGACACTTTGTAGAGGCCCGAAACGAGCGTCCTCTCAGACGGGAATGTCGTTATAGGCGCGCTTGTGGCCTGTGCGGACATCGTCTTCGATGTCGCTTGCGGACTTGAACATCATCTTGAACGCGCGTGCCGCCCCTTCTGTATATTGGTCCATCGTCTCCTGAAGAAACGCCTGCTGAACCTGCATCAACTCCAGAGGGGTGCGACAGGCCAACAGACGCTGCTGCAACTCCATGTCGCGCTGGAGCCGCTCCGTCACGAAACGCGAGCACTCGGTCATCATATCCATCCACGCCTTCGCCATGATCGGATTGACTGCCATCATGCCCGCCATAGCAGCAGGCACTTCAACCTCCGGCGTCGGCTGGGTTTTCTTCGTTTTGCTCATACACTCTCTCCTCGCATCAAAGATTTGGGGTAACTCAGTCAGCGCCACGCCGCGCTTGCGCATGATCGGCCCGGAGCGTGTGGAGGTGCGCATAACACTCTTTGACACCAGACAGATCATCCGCGCGCAGCGTCTGGCGGTCCGGCTGAACCTGCATCAGCTCCGCGTCCACTCGCGACGCTTTGATGGGTGCCGAGCGCATATCCTCGGCCAGCGCATCCATCTCAGCGCGCGTTGGGCGAGCCGTATCCTTGATATCTTCCAGCGCCATCAGCCCTAAGTCCCTCCCTTCACCCCATTTTAACCAAACGGAACGCCTGGCGCTTTGACTTGCCTCAAACTGCCCATCTTTCCTCGGCTTTCCGGATGCACTGGAGCGTCCGGCCTTAAACCTGAGACATCGATTGTCGCCTTTTGCGTCTCCCCGAAGGATAAGGCCGTGAAAAGCGATTCAGGTTTCAGCCCGGATGCTTTAACGTCCGCCTCATGGAGACCACCCAACATGACAGCGGCTATTCCTGGGCTCGGCTGGCCATCAGCCTTGCGCTCAGCGTCGTTGGCTCCATCGGCATGTGGGCGGTGATCGTCGTCCTACCCGCCATGCAAGACGATTTCGGCATCAGCCGGGCCGGGGCGACGCTGCCTTACATCTTCTGCATGGTGGGGTTTGCCTTTGGGAACTTTGCCCTTGGCCGTGCCGTCGACCGTTGGGGAATCACGCCTGTCCTCGCCGCGGCCTCATTCGCGCAGGCGGTTGGCTTTGCGCTCTCCGCGATCACGCCGTCACTGTGGGTTGTCTCTCTCTTGCATTTGCTGCTGGGCCTGGGCGCGGCGGCCAGCTTCGGGCCGTTGATCGCGGATGTTTCGCAATGGTTTCTGCGCCGTCGCGGCATTGCCGTCGCCATCGCGGCCAGCGGAAATTATCTGGCCGGCACCGTCTGGCCCGCGCCCATCGCATGGGTCATGGCCGAGCGTGGCTGGCAAGGCGCCTACCTGCTTCTGGCGCTGGTCATCCTTCTGATCGTCGTGCCGGGCGCCCTGCTGCTGCGCCGCCAGATCGATGCCGCCTCGACCGAGCGCGCCACCAGCGAGGCGGCGCACAAGGCGGCCACGCTCCGCATGCAGCCGCGCACGCTGCAAATTCTGCTCGCCATTGCCGGGATCGGCTGCTGCACCGCCATGTCCATGCCGCAGGTCCATATCGTGGCACTTTGCATCGACCGGGGCTTTGGGCCACAGGCGGGGGCTGAAATGCTCAGCCTCATGCTCGCCGGCGGCGTCGCCTCCCGCCTGTTCTTTGGGGCCGTGTCCGACAAGCTCGGCGGTCTGATGGTGCTGGCCATTGGCGGCACCTTGCAGATGGTCGCGCTCAGTCTGTTCCTCGTTCAGGGGGACATGACCTCGCTCTATCTGATCTCACTGGTCTTCGGGTTAAGCCAGGGCGGGATCGTGCCGGCTTATGCCATCATCGTCCGCGAATACATGCCCCCGGTTGAAGCCGGTCGCCGCGTTGGCATCGTCATGGGGGCCACGATCATGGGCATGGCGTTTGGCGGCTGGATCACCGGCTGGCTTTACGATCAGACCGGAGATTACGCGGCGGCCATTTGGAACGGGATTGCGTGGAACATACTCAATGTTTCGATCGCGCTTGGGCTTCTAGCCCGGATGCGCCCCGCGCGCCCGGATCATACGACGGGCCCTTCAAGCGCAATGAACCATTGATATATCAGTAAAATCGTACTGATATATTAATATATCAATCAAAGCGCTCGAAAAAATCTGATATATCAGTTTCTAAAGACGGTTGGTCCCAAACGTATCGCAGGCGTGAACATCACCGGTCTCATACCCGCGTGCGAACCAGCGTTGCCGCTGCTCCGACGTGCCATGCGTAAATGTATGCGGTTGCGGCACCCGCCCGGCGTTCCGCTGCAACGCATCGTCCCCAATCCGCTTCGCCGCGTTCATCGCTTCCGCAATGTCGCCCCGCTCCAGCGACCCGAACCGCGCCTCAGCCTGACGCGCCCAAAGCCCCGCATAACAATCGGCCTGCAACTCGATCCGCACCGAAATCGCATTGGATTCGGCCCGGCTCACCTGGCTTCGAAGCCGGTGCGCCTGCCCCAATATGCCAAGCTCCTGCTGCACATGATGCGCGACCTCATGCGCCACCACATAGGCGGCGGCGAAATCCCCACCCGCTCCCATCTGACGCTCCAGCGTCGTGAAAAAGTTGGTGTCGAGATACACCTTTTCATCCGCCGGGCAGTAAAACGGCCCCGTCGCTCCGCTGGCATTGCCACAGGGCGACGGTGTCACCCCCTTGAACAGCACCAACACCGCGGGATCATAAGGCCGCCCAACCTGACGCGTAAAGATATCGGCCCATATCTCCTCGGTATCGGCCAGTGTGACGCTGACAAACTGCCCCGCGCGCTGATCGGCTTCCGTCAGTTCGCCGCTGCTTTGCGAACTGGAAAACCCGCCCTGATCCTGCAAAAGCGGCGTTACATCGATGCCGAACACATAGCCCAGGCCAAGCACAAGAAGGATGCCAATGATGCCCAGGCCCCCGCCCGAGCGCACCGGCGAACGGCGCCGATCCTCGATATTCGAGCTTCCTCTGCGACCTTGCCAGCGCATCGCACCCCCTCCAACCCATCGTTATGTCATCGGCATCTTGCGCAAGCCAAAGCGCGACAGCAACGGCGACGGTGGGTCAAAGCACCACGCCTGCGCCGCATGAACCGCACCCACGGCCACGATGGAATTGACGTATGGTCTGCACGACGCCGGTTTGATAGGGCACGGGGCGCAGGCAAAATCAAAAAGGAGCCTCCCGCGTGACCGCCCAGTCTTTTGACGAGATGCCGATCTCGCGCCGGCTTTACAAACTGGCCGAAGACGCCGAAGGCGAAACCGTCACGCTGAACTGGATTCTGACCCAGCTTCACGAGCGGGCCTTCGGGCTGTTCCTGCTGATCCTCGCCCTGCCCTGCTGCATCCCGTTCCTCTACGGCATCCCGCAGATCGTGGCGCTGCCACTGATGTTCGTTGCGGCGCAAATTCTGTTGGGGCGGACATCCCCCTGGCTGCCGGCACGACTTGGGGCGCGGGACATCTCCAAATCCGGCTTGCACAGCCTTGCCGAGCGGGCGCGACCCTGGCTGGAAAAAGTCGAAGCGCTGAGCCGTCCGCGCCTTGCAGCGCTGACCCATCCGCCTCTCGACCGGGTCGTGGGCGTGGCGTTGGTGCTCTTCAGCGCATCCATTCTGGTGCCGCTGCCGGGCACAAACACGGTTCCAGGCTTCGCCGTCGTTCTTGTCGCCATGGGATTGCTACAACGCGACGGCATTCTGGTGCTTGTGGGCGCGCTAATCGGAACAGTTTGGATCGCAACACTGATCTTCGCGGGCGCGACCCTCGCCAGTCTGATAAAAGGATGGCTCGGAATATGACCGCACGCAACATAATGCTGTTTGCCGCTTTTGGATCGCTTGCGCTGCTGGCAGGCGCGTTCCTTTTTCAGGCGCTCGGCTTCGCCCCCTGCAAGCTCTGCCTCTGGCAACGCTGGCCGCATGCCGCCGCGATCGGGATCGGCGGGCTGGTCCTGCTTCTGGGCCCGCTGGCACTGCTCGGCATCGCAGGCGCGCTCGCCGCGCTGATCACCGCCGGGATCGGCGCCTATCACACCGGCGTTGAGCGCGGCTGGTGGGAAGGCCCGTCATCGTGTTCGGGCGGCGGTGACGGCTTGGCTGGCCTGAGCGGGGATCAACTTCTGTCGTTTGACGGCCCAAGCGATGTGGTCATGTGTGACGAGGTCGCTTGGTCCCTGTTCGGCGCCTCAATGGCGTCCTGGAACGCATTGATTTCATTGACCCTGGCAGGTTTCTGGCTATACGCGCTGACGCGCCCTAGTGCAGCGTGAATTCACAGGTGATGTTCCGCCATTCGCCGCTCGCCAGTTCCTTGCGATGCACGAAGCGGACCGAGTGTAGCGGCCCGTCCAGTTCTTCCTGCCAGAACTCGATAAACTTGAAGAGTTTGGGATAATCCGGCGCGACGTCGTATTCCTGCCAGACGAAGGTATTCAACACGTTCTGAAAGTCGGGCATCCGATAGAAGAACTCCGCCGTCGTCAGGCCATATCCTTTCAGTAAAAGCTCGGTTTCCGAGACACTCATGGGCAACCTCTTGTTCTGCTCTCGAGCGCGCGCAGACCTTTGACTTATGCGTCGTCCGTGCTGCACGTGAAGATGCAGTCCACAGCGATTCTCTGTTGGCCGGGCGTGCTCATGACAGAATTGAGGCACGAGAATTATGACTTTTCAATGAAAACAGCATGTTGGCACTCTTGCCCGACGGCTGCCAAATCCCCGAACACCTAGGCATTGCACCTATTCCTTGGGGTCTGATAAGATGCAGTTAACCAGATATTGGGTCGGTGATAAAAAAGTGAGCAGATCGTGAACGACACGCCCGAACCACCTGAAAACGAAGAAGATTCCGCGCCACCTCGCCCGCCATATGACGGGCCGAGCGTGTCGATTGAGGAGGAAATGCGCGCCTCCTATCTCGATTACGCGATGTCGGTGATCGTTTCGCGGGCAATTCCGGATTTGCGCGATGGTTTGAAGCCGGTGCACCGCCGGATCCTTTATTCCATGCACCGCATGGGCAACACCCACGACAAGTCGTACCAGAAATCCGCCCGCCCCGTCGGCGAAACCATGGGCAAGCTGCACCCGCATGGGGACGGCGCGATCTATGACGCGTTGGTGCGCATGGCGCAGCCGTTTTCGATGTCGTTGCCGCTGCTGGATGGCCAGGGCAATTTCGGCTCGATGGATGGCGATAACCCCGCCGCCATGCGCTATACCGAAGTGCGGATGGACAAGCCCGCCGCCTCGCTTCTGGCCGATATCGACAAGGATACGGTCGACTTTCAGGACAATTACGACGGCAAAGATGAAGAACCCGTCGTTCTGCCCGCCCGTTTCCCCAACATGCTGGTCAATGGTGCGGGTGGCATCGCGGTCGGCATGGCGACAAACATTCCGCCGCACAACTTGGGCGAGGTCATCGACGGAACGCTCGCCCTGATCGAGGACCCGGACATGTCCACCGAAGCGCTGATGGAGCACATCCCGGCGCCCGACTTCCCGACCGGCGGTGTGATCCTCGGGCGCTCTGGCGCGCGGAAGGCCTATCTGGAAGGGCGCGGCAGTGTCATCATCCGCGCCAAGACCCGGATCGAGGAAATCCGCAAAGACCGCTACGCCATCATCCTCGATGAGATCCCCTATCAGGTGAACAAGGCGTCGATGATCGAAAAGATCGCCGATCTGGTGCGGGAAAAGAAGCTGGAGGGTATCTCGGGCGTTCAAGACGAATCCGACCGTGTGGGTGTCCGCGTGGTGATCGAGTTGAAGCGCGACGCGACACCGGATGTGGTGCTCAATCAGCTTTACCGCTTCACGCCGATGCAAACCTCCTTCGGGTGCAACATGCTGGCCCTGAACGGGGGGCGCCCGGAGCAACTGACGCTTCGCGATTTCCTGACGTATTTCATTGACTTCCGGGAAGAAGTTGTAGCGCGCCGCACCGCGTTTGAGCTGCGCAAGGCGCGCGAACGCAGCCACATTCTTTGCGGTCTTGCCGTTGCCGTGTCCAACGTGGATGAGGTGGTCGCCACCATCCGTGCGAGCGCCACCCCTGCGGAGGCGCGCGAGAAGCTGATGAACCGCGCCTGGCCCGCTCAGGACATCGCCGATTACATCAAGCTGATCGACGATCCGACCCATACGGTCAACGAGGATGGCACCTATCACCTATCCGAACGACAGGCCCGCGCCATCCTCGATCTGCAATTGCAGCGCCTGACCCAACTCGGTGTGAAAACGATCACCGATGAACTTGAAGAACTCGCCGCAAAGATCAAGGATTACTTGGATATTCTCTCCAGCCGTGAGCGTATTCTTTCGATCATCTCAGACGAACTGCGCGAGGTGAAAGACCAGTTCGCCGTTCCCCGTCGCACCGAGATCGTCGAGTGGTCCGGCGACATGGAAGACGAAGACCTGATCGAACGCGAGGATATGGTCGTCACCGTTACTGCGGGCGGCTACATCAAGCGCACTGCCCTGGCCGAGTTCCGCGCCCAGAAGCGTGGCGGCAAAGGCCTCTCCGGCGGGTCCTTGAAAGAAGATGACGTGGTCACCACGCTGTTCGTGGCCAACACCCACACGCAGCTTCTGTTCTTCACCACCGATGGCATGGTCTACAAGCTCAAGACCTGGCGTCTGCCCCTCGGCGGTCGCACGTCGCGCGGCAAGGCCATCGTCAACATCCTGCCCATTCCCACCGGTGTCTCCATTGCGGCGATCATGCCGGTCGACCGGGACGAAGATGAATGGGACCAGTTGCAGATCTTCTTCGCGACGACCGAAGGCGATGTGCGCCGCAATGCGCTCTCGGATTTCACCAACGTCAAGTCCAACGGCAAGATCGCGATGAAACTGCCCGAAGACGTCGCCATGGTCGACGCACGGATCTGCACCGAAGAAGATGACGTGATGCTCGTCACCGCCCTCGGTCGCGCGATCCGCTTCCCGACCACAGAAGTCCGCGTGTTCAAGGGCCGCGACTCAACCGGTGTGCGCGGCATCAAGCTGGCCGACGGCGATACGGTGGTCTCCATGTCCATTATCCGACATTTCGAAGCCGACCCGGCTGAGCGCGCCGCCTATCTCAAGCAACGCCGCCTGATGGCAGGCGCGCCCGAGGAAGAGGTCGAGGCCGATGACGACGAGGAAACTGTCGCAGAAGGCCAGCTTTCGCCCGAACGCTATGCGGAGATGTCGGCGGCCGAAAACCTGATCCTCACAATCAGCAACGGCGGTGCGGGCAAGCTGTCTTCCAGCCATGACTACCCGGTGCGCGGGCGTGGCGGTCAAGGTGTGATGGCCATGGACAAAGCGATGCGGGGCGGTCCGCTGGTCGCGTCCTTCCCCGTCGAGATGGGCGACCAGATCATGCTCGCGACTTCCACCGGACAGTCGATCCGCGTGCCTGTCGATGGCATCTCTTTCAGATCCCGCTCTGCCGGTGGCGTCCGCG
>JBCBBB010000075.1:0-15113 GCA_038532095.1 Pseudomonadota bacterium | reverse complement strand
CGCGGTCACGACCTTTGACGAAGGCTTTGCCGGCACATTGGGCTTGCCTGTGCGTGCCATCGGTCTTGGTCTTGTAGTCGCCGCTGCGATTGCCGCTGTAGCAGCGTTTGATGCGGTGGGGTCCATCATTGTCATCGCCATGTTCATTTGTCCGCCTGCGGCCGCGCGTTTGATGACACATCGATTGGGCGCACAAGTGGTCTGGTCGGTTGTGTTTGCGATTGCCTCCGCCGTGATTGGGTTCGTGTTGGCGGGCTATGGTCCGCTGTGGCTTGGCTACCGGAACGCTGTCAGTGCGGCCGGCATGATTGGGACGGTCTCAGGGCTTATCCTTTTGCTTGCCGGACTGTTTGGTCCCGCGCGCCGTTAGCGCGCGTTCAGACCGGCAGGGGCGCGTCTGTCTTCAACTGGTGCATCACGATCTGGCTTTGGACACGGGCGACTGCCGCATTTGGCAGAAGTTGTTCATGGATGAGCGTGTTCAGGGTCGACAAGTCTTCGCAGTACACCCGCAGCAGGTAATCCGCCTCTCCGGTCAGGGTCCAGACACTGACAACCTGCCGGTTGGTCTCAAGGATCCGCGTGAACGTGGCCACCTTGTCGGGCGCATGGGTGGCCATCTGCACGGAAACGAAGGCCTGAACGGCAAGCCCCACACGACGCGCATCCAGACGCGCGCGGTAGCCTTCGATGAACCCGTCGGCCTCCAGACGCTGGCGCCGCCGTCCAACCTGGCTGGCCGAAAGGTTCAGGACCTCACCGAGCTTTTCTGCGGTGAGCTGAGCATCGCGCTGAAGAGCGGTCAAAAGCGCCACATCTGTAGGGTCAAGTGTATGCATGCGAGATTTATGCGCTTATTTTTATAAATACGCAAATGACTCGCGTATTCTGAAATGATCTTGAGGTTCTTCGCACGAAATCGGTGCGTGCGGCGCGGTATGGTCTTTAATCAAACAGGAGTTGTTCATGGGACCTTTTCCACACGACGCCCCGCGGGCCACGATCACTTCGGAAAATCCGGCTGGGACGGATGGCTTTGAATTCGTTGAGTTTGCGCATCCTGACCCGCAGGTGTTGCGCGATCTCTTTTCCAAGATGGGATACCAGCACACGGCGACGCATAAGGAAAAGGCCATCGAGATCTGGCAGCAAGGTGACATCACCTATGTGATCAATGCGGAGCCGGGTACGCATGCGGCGCGGTTCATCGAAGATCACGGCCCTTGTGCGCCTTCTATGGGATGGCGTGTGGTGGATGCAGACCATGCGTTTCAGCACGCGGTTTCCAAGGGCGCAGAGCCTTATGATGGTCCGGGCAAGATGATGGACGTGCCCGCCATCAAAGGCATTGGTGGCAGCCTGATCTACTTCATCGATCAGTACTATGACACGTCACCTTACAACTCCGAGTTTGACTGGGTGGCGAATGCACATCCCGAAGGTGTCGGTTTCCACTATCTCGACCACCTGACGCACAACGTTTTCAAAGGGAACATGGATGTCTGGTTCGGGTTCTACGGCGATCTCTTCAACTTCAAGGAAATTCGGTTCTTCGACATTGAGGGCAAGTATACGGGCCTCTTCAGCCGGGCTTTGACCTCACCTTGTGGCAAGATCCGTATTCCGATCAACGAAGACCGGGGTGAAACCGGGCAGATCGTCAATTACCTGAAGAAGTACAATGGCGAAGGCATCCAGCATATCGCGGTTGGTGCGCGCAACATTTACGAAGCAACGGATGCGATTTCCGAGAACGGCATCCAGTTCATGCCCGGCCCGCCGCCGTCGTACTACACGCTGTCGAAAACGCGCGTGGAAGGCCACGATGAGCCGATTGATCGGATGAAGACGCACGGCATTCTGATCGATGGGGAAGGTGTTGTAGATGGGGGAGAGACTAAGATTCTCCTCCAGATCTTCTCAAAGACCGTGATTGGTCCGATCTTCTTCGAGTTCATCCAGCGCAAGGGCGATGATGGCTTTGGGGAAGGGAACTTCAAGGCGCTGTTCGAGTCGATCGAAGCTGAGGAAATGGCGAATGGCGACTACGACACGGTTGCGGCAGAGTAACCGGTCAGCCTTGCGGCACTTGCAATGACAGCGTCCTGTTGCCCTTGCGGTAGTAGAGTTCGCTATCGGTGATCTGGGCGACGGTCCCTCCGTCGACCCTGTCACCGACCTTCACCTTGACGTAGCGGCCTGATGACAGGCGGACCAAGGCGCGCCGGTCGGTGGGCGCGCCATACACACCGACCAGATTGATCCGGTTCAACCGGATCGCATTCTCGATTGTCGCTTGCCGCGCAACGGACGCCGTTGTCGGTATGCTCAAGGCGCGTGGACGAACGGCGCGGTTTTCCGGCTCGCTATCTTCTTCCAGAGCAGCCTCAATCGCGCGTGACGTGTCAGGCGTGCTGAGAGCCGCGGATGCGGACACACGGGCTGCCTCCGCTTGAACACGTGCGGCGGTGACAATTGCGGCGATGTCACCAGGCCTTGAACGCGGTGTGAGTGAGGCTTCAACGGCCAGTTCGCTGGCTTCTGGCGTGGCGGCCGCCAAGGTCTGTGCGGATGCGGGGCGCTCCGGAGGCCGGAGCCTTGCAAGTTCGGCGCGTGTGCGACCGCCGAATTGCTGACGCTCAATCTGGTCGGTGAACTGGTCGGGCCGGGCCCGAGGCGCGGTGTCTGGAACAGTCCGCGCCAAATCGGTTGGGATCAAACCCGCAGGGCCGACGAGCGCGTCCGCAAGCGCTTGGGCAACCGCCGACGCAACGGGATCGTCTGGGTCTTCTTCCTGAAGGGAAGCCGTAACCTCACCTGAAACGTTCGGCAAATTGCTGGGAGACAGAGCCGCCCCGGCGGGAAGTGCAATCGCATCTCCGGCAATCTCGGGGATTTCAAAGGCAGAGAAGTAAATCTCGTCGCTGGTTTCATCAATGTCCGGGTCCGGGCCAAGAAACGGTGGCGCCGTCTGGACGCTGGCGGTCATGCGCGGCAGCGCTGGGGATGGCGTTGCACGATCTGCGTCGGGGATCGTATCGACACTTGGTGCTTCCAGCAGTGCCGTTTGCTCACCAAAGTTTGGCGTTGGCGCCGCGACGTCTGGGGCGGCTGAAGCGTTGTCCTCAACACTAGGCGCGTCCAAACTGGCGATCTCAGTGATCGGCACGGCGGTTTCCGCAACCAAGGGCGCGAGGTCCGGTTCTAAAGGCACTTCGGCTTCCACCGTTTCGACAGGTGGATCTGGCAGCACCGGGTTGGCTTCTTCGACGACAGCGTCCGGCACGGCCCCGGTATCCACCGGTGCGTCTGCGGTCGTACCTGGACGCATGGGCAGTGTGTTCCACACAAGGACAGCAACGCCAATCGTCAGCAGGAATACAACGGCGAAGACAGCGAGTGTTGGCGCCAATTTGCTGGATTTTCTGATCCGAACGGAGCCGCCCGGTGGCGTTAAGCTGGCCGCATGTCCGGAAACGGACGCGGCTGCTATGTCCGTCCGAACGCGCGGCGGCGCATTCGGGGCAGAGATCGGAATGCCGGGGTCCAATGGGACCTGGGGCGCTTTTACCTGCACAACCGGCGTTGTGTCTTCGACGTCAAGAACGGGCTTTCTTTCATCCGTAACACTGCGTTCCGCGGCGCTTGGTGTCGGGGTGAACCGAGCCTTGGCAGACGCCGCGGCCGACGCGGCAGCCACGGCCGCGTCTGGTGGGCGAGATGGAACTCGTGCGGTTGCAAAGGCAACGGGAGGGTCTTCCGGCTGAACCTCTTCCAGGCTTGGTCCGTCAAACTTGGGGAGCCTTGGAAAGTCACCCTCACTGAACAAGGTCGAGTAGCCTGCGATACTGAGGTTCCGCACCTCCGCAAAAGCCGCCGCCTCGTCAAGCGTGTCGCGCGCGATTGCGGCGACAAGCACACCGTTGTCCCCGGTCAATTCCCAATCGATTGACAACTCGTCGAGAGTGTACGGTGTGCGGCCTTCCATGGCCTTTTCGATTTGGGTCTTGGGCTCGGCGCTGGCATCAAGCTCGACCCGCGTGTAAAGAATTTGGTCGCGCGGCAGGAACAGGATGATTGGGCCGCCATCCTCGATCGGAGCGATCAGTTTCTCAAGACGGTCTTCGATGTCTGGGCTGTCAATTTTCTCGACAGCTTCTTCTATCCACGCGCTGCCCTCCCGGCGCATGCGCCGGACCGCGCTCATGTCCAGATCAAGACCCCATCGCGTCTTCATGATCGATCCCTATCATGGCAAGAATCAGCCGTCACGGGGAACACGTCAGATATTTCGCGTCAATTGAAACTTTTCAGGTAAGCTCTTGGCACGACTTCAAAAAGGATATCATACATGCTCCGCTTGGCTCTTCTTTTGGTTGTATTTTTGCCCGTATCGGCCTGGGCTGAAGACAGTCAGCGACAGATTGTAGTTTCCGCAACCGGATCGGCGGATGCGACCCCGGATATGGCGACCGTTACCGTTGGCGTATCGCGTGAGGCACCTACAGCCGCGGAGGCCATGCATGCGATGGCTGAAGCCGCTCAAGCTGTTTTGGTAGAAGTCACGAACTCCAGTATCGCAGAACGCGACGTGCAGACGACATCGGTCAATCTCAACCCCGTTTGGGAGCCGACCAATACGCGTCCGCCGCAAATACGAGGGTATGCGGCCTCGACGCGGGTGAGCATCCGGGTGCGTGATCTGGAACGGTTGGGCGCGTTGCTGGACACGGTTGTTGGCAGCGGCGCAAATGAGCTGAACGGCCTGAATTTTGGTATCGCGGATACCGCGCCACTGGAACGCGCGGCGCGCGCGGATGCGGTTGCCCGTGCAGCTGAGAAGGCCGAAACGCTCGCCAGTGCTGCCGGGGTCACCCTTGGCCCGGTTCAGACAATCTCGGAAGGTGGCGCTGTCAGCGCCCCCGCACCGATGATGCGGGGGGCCATGATGGAAGCCGCGGCGGTGCCCATAGCCTCAGGGGAGCTGACCATTCGTGTGACGGTGACCGCGACGTTCGCTATCTCGGATTAGGGCGCCCGGCCTAACACCTGAATCGCTTTTCCCTGCCTCTCACGGCGTTCGAACGCAAAAAGCGATACGCGATGTCTCAGGCTAAAGGCCGGACGCTCTCATCAAGCCGCAAGTTGCAGTGTCCTGATTTGGTCCATCGCCGTGGCAAGGCTTGTGTCTGCATCGACCATCATGCGGTCGGCCTGAACGAAGACGACATCCGTGATCCCAATGAAGCCCAGAACGTGTTTCAGATAGCCTGTGGCAAAGTCGATGGGGGAGCCAACTTCCGTACCACCTGAGGCAACGGTGAAGATGGCGCGTTTCCCTTCGAGAAGCCCGACGGGCCCGGTTTCGCTATAGCGGAAGGTCTCACGCGCGCGTGCTACAAGATCGATCCATGCCTTCACAGACCCGGGCACGCCGAAATTGTAGATCGGCAGTCCAATAAGAATGACATCTGCGGCCTTCAGTTCGGCGACCAGTTGGTCTGACAATGAAAGAGTTTGCTTCTGTTCTTCGGTGCGCTCTGCCGGGTCGGTGAAGTTTGCTCCGATCCAGTCTTCACTGAGCAAGGGCAGCGGGTTGGCAAGATCGCGGGTGGTCACTTCGGTGGGGCCCGCCGCGCTGTAGCGATCAATGATCTTGTCGTTCAGGTCGCGTGTTATCGAGCCCGAACGGCGGGCAGAGGCATCGATGCGAAGAATGTGGGTCGACATGACGTGGTCTCCTTTAACTTGGCTGTTCGAAGACTTAGGTCGATGCGAGCCATTGAAGAATTCGAAGAAATCTCACTGCTGCTGTGCAATTTTGTGTGAAGTCCTGCGTGCATTATTGAAGTATGCGGCTTTGCGCACGATACACGTGGCAAATCACGGGGAAAAAAGATGTCGATCAGCACCTGGGACGAAATCCGTACCGCCTACCATGTTGCGCGTGCCGGCACAGTCAGCGGCGCAGCGGATGCTCTGGGTGTGCACCATGCAACGGTCATTCGGCACATAGATTCGCTTGAGGACCGCCTTGGTGTGAAGCTGTTTCAGCGCCATCCACGCGGGTACAGTTCAACGGAAGCCGGACAGGATCTGTTGCAGGTTGCACAGGCAACAGACGATCAGTTTTCGCAGCTCGTCAGTCGCATCCGTGGCCGGGGTGATGAGGTGTCGGGCGAGTTGGTCGTGACATCGCTTGCGTTCGTTTCCCCTAGATTGACGCCCACACTGGCGCGGTTTCAGGAGCGTTTTCCGGACGTCGTGGTCCGTTTCCTCACGGGGGAGGAAGTGCTTCGACTGGAGTATGGTGAGGCGCATGTTGCCTTGCGGGCCGGTGTGAAGCCGGACAATCCAGACAATGTTGTCCAACCCTTCGTGCCGCTGACGGTCAGTTTCTATGCCTCGGAGGACTACATCGCCAAGAACGGTCGGCCAGCGACCACAGATGATTTGGTCGGTCACCGCTTTGTCAGCCTTGATGATTTCAACTCGCGCGCGCCTGTGATGCGGTGGTTGGTGGACCGGGTCCCAGCAAAGAACATTGTGTTCCGGGCCTCTGACAATCGGGTCATTCGCGATGCGATCCTTGAAGGGGTCGGCATCGGAGCCTTGACCTGTTGGGAAGCGGAACGCCATCCGAGCCTTGTCAAACTCTTTGAGCCGCAACCGGAATGGTCCGCGCCGCTTTGGTTGGTGACACATGTCGATCTGCACCGCACAACGAAAGTGCAAGCCTTCCTGTCGTTCCTCAAAGAGGAAGCGAAGGGCTGGTAGATATCAGTCTGCTGTGTCGCCGTCGGACAGCTCAGTTTGAAGAAACGTCTCGAACGCGTCGAGGTCGACAGGTTCGAACTGGCCGAAGCCTTGCATCCAGATGCTGGCGTCTTTCATCGCACCGGGTTCGAGCTTGCACCAGATCACCCGGCCTCGGCGTTCCTGAGTGATCAGGCCGGCCCGGCTGAGCACGCCGAGATGCTTGGAGATGGCCGCAAGCGACATCTCAAACGGCTCTGCCACGTCCGTGACGGCCATGTCGTCTTCCAGAAGCATCGTCAGGATGCGACGACGCGTTGGGTCTGCAAGGGCGGAGAAGACCGTATCGAGAGGAATTTCGCGTTTCACGCCCGTGCGGGTAAGCGACGGGCCACGCCAGCGTCAAGCCTCGTTTGCCTTTTTGCTGTGTGATCTAGGTTTTCTATGGGGCAGTTGCCCGCCCCACATGGGAACGACAGGGACATGACGTGGAAAAAGACAAATCTTTGAACGTCCTGGGGGAGACGCTTTTGCCGTGCTCCTTCGACCCCGTCACCGGATTTTTCCGGGACGGAGCGTGCAATACATGCGCTGAGGATGAAGGAAATCATACGGTCTGCGCGATAATGACAGCCGAGTTTCTTGCGTTCTCAAAGTATCTTGGGAACGACCTTTCGACGCCGAGACCGGAGTATCTGTTTCAGGGTTTGAAGCCCGGCGATTGCTGGTGCCTTTGTGCTGGCCGGTTTCTGCAAGCGGCGGAAGAGGGGGCGGCACCGCGGATCAAGCTGGCCTCGACGCATCGGCGCGCACTGGATGTGGTGCCGCTTGAAGTGCTGATGGAATACGCGGTGGAGGACGAAGACAGTTAGTCGTCTTCGACCAACTCGTCGATGAAAAGGCTCAGAAGCTGGGCACGACCGGTCACGCCGGCCTTTCGGTATATGGCATTTGACTGCGCTTTGATGGTGCCCTCACTTACGCCGCGCAGGTTGGCGATGTCTTGCAATGAAAAGCCCTTGATGGCGAACAGGGCGACATCGCGCTCTGCTGGCGTCAGGTCCCAGGAAGTGAAGCGCATGTCGAGGACATCGCGAAACGCACTGCGCGCGTGCTTCAGCGCTTCCTCCGCTGCGCGGCTGCGCCTGCGGGCTTCTCGCAGCGCAAGGCCACCGATCAGACTTCCAATGATCAATCCGAGGGCAGCCCCAACCTCGATCAGTTCATGAACTGTCCAGTCAAGCGGGCCAATCGGCAGTCCGAACACCGACACGGCAATCTCGCCGACGAAGAACAGGGCGCAGAGCACCTGTATCGCGACGACGAACGAAAGGACGATGCGGTTGTTCACTGGTTTTTCCAATCACCGATCAGTCGTCGTCATCGCCGTCATCGTCGGAACCACCACCATCATCGTCGGAACCGCCACCATCGTCCCCGTCATCATCGTCGTCTCCATCATCTCCGTCGTCGTCATTGTCGCCATCAGACCCGGACTCAGACAGGCGTGAGCCCACTGAACCAGATGACGAGCCGCCGTCGTCTGTGTCGATGAAGCGCAAGTAGTCGCGCAGAATAACGCCGGTCGCAGGGTTTAAAACGATCTCACGGCGTGTGGTTTCATCCCGCGCAATGAAGCGCAGGCGGCCAAGGAAGGTGCGAAAAATGCGGATGTCCGTATAGCCGTCATCGCGCAGTTCGCGGATGATACGATCCCGCATCACGTCGTCAGCCGCCGCGGATACCGGCGCGAAGGCGAGGAAAAGGACGAAGATCAGGCGTTTCATCAAAAACTCCAAAGGTCAGGCGCCCTGCGACGCCTGACCTTGTTAATTAGACGCGATGCCGAAGAAGGCCCGAATTAATCATCGTACCCGTCGTCATCGTCATCGCCGCCATCATCGTCATCGTTGTCGTCACCATCATCATCGTCGTCGTCCTCCGAGTATTCGGATGCGTCCGCATAACGATCATCATCGTCGTCGTCCTCGTCGTACTCCCGCCCAGACGCGTCCACGAAGTCATGATCCTCGCGGTCGACGTCAACGCCTCTCAAGCGCCGTTCGTCGGCATCCGCGCGGTCGTTTTCCTGCTTCAGGATGCGCCCGGTATCGTTGTCGTAAACCACCTCGACCTTACGGCCATCGGCCATGATGGCTTCGACCTTGGTCTGAGTGTAGCCTTCCTCGATGTCGATGTATTGGAAGCCCATGTCCTGATACTGGGTGATGATGGCGTCTGTCGTGCTTTGGGCGTGCACCGCAGCGGTCCAGAGGGCGAATGCGGTGGCAACGGGCAATGTCTTCGATACGTACATTTGAGTGTCTCCGTGAGTGAGTAGGGTATGTGAAACGGCGTCTCCCGCCGTGTGAGAACACTCTGCCCGTTGCGCACCATGACACCATTGAGCCGAAGTTTAAGCCGGGGTCCATAAACCCCAGACAGAACTCCATAAACTCAGGTTTAACGTCGTTCAAAACGAAGAAACCCAGCCGAATAGGCTGGGTTTTCAACGGTTTTGATGGAGTGGCTTAGTGCAGCTTGGACTGGACCGTCTTGATTGCGTCATCAATAAGGTTGCCCGCTTTGGCGGCGCTCATCTCTTTCGAGATCACTTCCGAGGCTGCCGCAATGGCAATGTTGGCGGCTTCGTCCCGGACTTGCTTCACAGCGCGCTGCTCGGCAGAGGTGATTTGATCCTCGGCGGCCTGCACGCGACGGTCGATCGACGCCGCAAGGTCCAGCTTGGCCTGCTCCGCAGCTTCCGAGGCGCTTTCCTTAGCCTGCGCCACGATGCGGTCGGCCTGCTCCTGCACTTCGAGCTGCTTGCGCTCGTAGCTGGCGAGCAGGGCTTGCGCTTCCTCGCGCAGGGCGCGTGCTTCGTTCAACTCGGATTCGATACCTTCGGCGCGCTTATCCAGCATACCTGCCAGCATCGATGGCACCTTCATGTAGAGAAGGATGCCGATGAAGATCAGGAACGAGATCGCGACAACGAAGTCGGTGTTTTTCAGCGAGTAGAACTCGGCAGAGAACGGGTTTTTCGTGGCAGCCGCAACAGGCGTAGCAGCGGCGACAGCGAGAAGGGTCAACGTCTTTTTCATGGACCTCACCCCTTCGTCCGTTCGGCGACGGCGGCACCGATCTTGGCAGCGTCGACATCGACACCGAGCGCGGACACCACCTCTTTTGCCGTGTCGTTGGCCACATCCTTGATCGCGGCTGCGGCACCGTCACGAATTTCCGCGATGCGCGCTTCGCTTTCCGCAGTCCGAGCGGCAATCTCCGCGTCGGCCTTGGTCATGGCGGCGTCAACCTCGGCCTGCATCTCGGCCTTGGCCTCGTTGGCGATCCGCTGGGCTTCGGCGCGGGCGTCGGCAAGGGCTTTGTTGTACGCCTCTTCCGCCTCAGCGGCTTTTGCCTTCAGGTCCTCGGCCGCGGCCAAATCATTCGTGATGGTCCCCTGCCGTTCAGCCAGAACGGAGGCGATCCGGGGCAGCGCCACTTTCGACAGGATTAGGTAGATCACCACCAGCGTGACCACGAGCCAGAAAATCTGGTTCGAGAATGTCGTCACATCAAGCTGTGGCAGGCCTGCGCCTTCGGCGGCTTTGGCTGCGTCTGTTTCTGTCGCCATGGCGACCTCCTTGAAACCTTGTGGATCATCCCCGGCGCCTGAAGCGGCACCGGAGAGCGTAAGGATCGTTGGAGCTTAGACGGCGAACATCAGAAGCAGAGCGACGAGGAACGAGAAGATCCCGAGCGCTTCTGCGAATGCGATGCCGATGAAGAGAGTTGCGGTCTGGCCGGCGGCTGCCGACGGGTTCCGCAGGGCGCCGACGAGGAAGTTGCCAGCCACGTGGCCCACACCGATAGCTGCTGCGCCCGAGCCGATAGCTGCGAGGCCTGCACCGATGAATTGACCCATGTTTGCGATATCGCCTTCCATGATGTGTCTCCTTACGCTGGAAGTTGATGTTCGGCGGAATGTTCCGCCAAAGCCTTAGTGATGAGGGTGAAGCGCGTCCTTCAGGTACACGCATGTGAGAATAGTGAACACGTAGGCCTGGATAGCTGCGACGAGCAGCTCAAGGCCATAGATCGCCGTGACGCCTACGATAGCGAGGGGCGCCGCCGCTGTGATCTGTGCAAAGCCTGCAAACACCTTGACCACTGCGTGGCCGGCCATGATCGCGCCGAACAGACGAACCGAGTGGCTGACAGGGCGGGCGAAGAACAGGATGAATTCAAGCACAGCCAAGATCGGGCGCATGACCGGCGGAGCCGAGGTCAGCCAGAACAGCTTGAGGAAGCCGAGCCCGTGCTTGACGAAGCCGACAACGATCACCGTCAGGAAGACGGCAAAGGCCATGACGGCCGTGACGGCAATGTGCGACGTGGTCGAGAAGCTGGTCGGGATCAGCGCCAGCATGTTGGCAACCAGGATGAACAGGAACAGCGTGAAGATATACGGGAAGAACTTTACAGCGTCCTTGCCCGAGACGTCTTCCACCATCTTGTAAATGAACCCATAGGCGAGTTCGGCGATCGACTGCATCCGGGTCGGGATTTGTGCACGACCGCTGGAGCCCACAACGAAGAAAAGCACGATGACCAGCACGGTCAGAGCCATCCACAGCGTGACGTTGGTGATCGTAAAGGTTCCGATATCGCTGCCGCCGAAAAGCGGTTTCACGATGAACTGATCCATCGGGTGGAATACCAGGCCGCCACCTTCGCTGTGTGCGTCGTCTGCCACGTGTCAGTCCCCTTCTTCTCCGCCTTTCGGCGCCATGTCTTGCGCGGTGGCGATCATTGCGCGAACGCCTGCCGCAAATCCCAAAAGCAGGAACACAACCATCAGCCACGGTTTCGTGCCCAAAAGCAGGTCCAGCCCGTATCCCATGGCAAAGCCAACCGCCATGCCCGCCACCAGTTCGATCACCATGCGCCATGCGTTCTGAGCTTGGCTGTAGTGTTCTTCCTGGTGTCGCTTCGGCCGCTCGGCGTCACGCTTTTCGGCCAGTTTGGCCTCCAGCGCTGCCAGCCGGGCCTTCCGATCTGCATCGGTTTCGGCCATGGCGTTCGCTCCCATGAGAACTCGACAGCGGTGTATCAAGCGGGTGTCAGGAGTCAATTCCAGCAGATTGAGGAAAAATCGTTTAAAATCAATATGTAAAGATTTGTCGCAGGCGTTCAAATTCGATATGAGCACTAACTGGGATATTCAACCGTATGGTTGAAAAACACAAACGCGGCGTTCAACCACTCCAGTTCATCCAAATGCCGTGGAAACTGGCGCGCCCCAAATGGCGCGTTTCCCCGTCGGGCCAAGTCGTCAGCGTGATCGCAGCGCCTTTGCCGCCATCCGCCTCCATTCCAATCTGTACGAGAGGCGTTGTGACCTGCTTCATGGCGGCCAAAGCGCGGGCCGTCGTTGCTTTGGGGAAGTACTGCCAAGCGACTGTGTGATACAGGACGCGCACACGGTCTGGTGCAGGGTCCGCAAGCTGAGTTTCGATCCAATCTCCAGCGTCGCCAGCTTCGACTATTGTCGGTATAGACGCGGTCAGCTCAATTGCCGCTTCGGTGCGCGCCAACCGTTCGGGTTGATCGGGCCAGAGATAGGCCAGCAACCGCAGGCGATCCTCGGGTTTTTTTGGGTCCAGCGGGTTCAGATCGTTGCCTTTGCGGGCCACGATATTGGGCAGCTTGGTTGCGGGCAAGGGGCCCGTCCAGTCTGGTGCGATTTGGACCGAAGAGTTTTCCGGCCCAATGCCACCTCCCGGCAAAACCAAGCGGAAATGGTCGCAGCATAGGTTCAAACCCGCGCTTGCCCCAACCTCCAGCAACTCAACCGGTTGATCGTAGAGCCGTGCCACTTCGGCGAGAGCGGGCAGGATACAGGCGGTGCGGCGCACTTCGTTGGTTTGGGGTGCGCTGTCGAGCCAATGCATGATATGTGCCTGGTGGTCTTCCAATGCAGCTTCAAGCGCCGTCCAAAGGTTGTCATCGCTGGCGTCCACAGGCGGGTAGACATCGCTCAGGGCAAGGCCATTGATCTTCAAAGCGTGCAATGCCCCGGCCAGGCGAAGCGGAACACTGTCACCCGCCGCTGTGACATCGCCGGGCCAGTCCAAAATCCGGTCGGCAACCGGCGTGCCGCGCGTCAGGCGCTCACCAATCAAAGGCATCAAGCGCCCCATGAATGCCGAGCCAAGGCTTTCGCAGATAAAACCTTGCGCAGAGAAGGCTTCGCGGATGTTCACGAGAACTTATCCATCAGTTTCTGTAGAGGTGACCGGGTATCTTTTACCTCTGGTGCCGGTTCAGTCGCTTTCACCTTGGCCTTTGACGAAGACTTCTCGCCAGTTGAAGACCGTGGTGGGTTAATACGCAATGCGACTGCATTCTGGAACCGCCCCGTGTCACCTGACGCAAGATGCGCGGCTCCGTCTGAAATGCCCCGCAGCATATCATCGAGCCAATCTTGGTCCGCCTTCGCAAAGTCCTTCAACACATAATGCGGCACCGCATCCTTGTGCCCGGGATGCCCAACCCCCATACGCACGCGCTGATATCCGTCCCCGATTTGCCCGTGAAGGGAGCGCAGGCCGTTATGTCCCGCGTGTCCACCCCCCTGCTTGACACGCAGTTTCCCCGGGGCGAGGTCAATCTCGTCGTGAAAAACGGTGACCTCGGAAGGATCGATCTTGTAGAAGCGCACCGCTTCTCCGACCGATTGCCCAGACTTGTTCATGAAGGTTTCGGGTTTGAGCAGAATGATCTTCTCCGCGCCCAGCGTGCCATCAGCGATAGAGCCCTGAAACTTGCTGCGCCACGCGCCAAATCCGTGATCCTCGGCAATGCGGTCCAAGGCCATGAAGCCAATGTTATGACGGTTCCCAGCGTATTTCGCGCCGGGGTTCCCGAGCCCAACGAAAAGTTTCATGCCCTCTCCAAAGCCAAGCTTGGTCAGCGTCCAATGCTTTGGAACGTCCTGCGTTGATCAGGGCCCGTGCCGAGCCATCCGCGTGTGACGCTTGCGATGTGGTCCACGATCCGAACACGCTGTGATTGGCCTTGGATGGCTGCGGTGATGGCTGCGGAGCCAACAAAAGCCTCCAAATCAGCCTCGATGCGTTCGGGTGGTGTGATTGCCTCGCCGGTTTGATCGTCGAAAATCTGTATGACGTACGCGATGTTGTGGACAGCGGCAGGCGCCCGGGCGACCGCAGCCGGTGTGACCGCATGGAAGTGTTCAAGCTGGGCCCGGACCGAGATGCCGCGTGGCCCGCTGAGGGATGAAGTGGCTTCCGTCAGGCCGTCGCGCAGGATTGCGGCGACCTGTTCGCGTCGATCACCGCCAACCTCGCCGTGCCAGACAATGTCGGCATTGGGTGCGTAGGTGTTGTCATCGCTGACCGTAAGAGTTTCCGGAACGGTGACCCGGACATTGTGCACGTGCCATGATTTGCTGAGAGCCGGATCGACCGCTTCTTCGTAGTTCACGTTCCACTGGCCTGAACACCCAGCAAGAAAGGTGCAGGCCGCTGTGAGCAAAACTGTTCTTCGATACATCTGTCTAGCCTCTGCCTGTTGATCGCTAGCTTGATCGACCCCGTTGAGGGACGTTTTACCTGATTTCTTTCAGAACATCTGCTAAAAAGCCATAAGCTGTTAACTTTGTAACGAAGTAACAGGAAAACGCGGCGCTAATGCGACAGAAACCGGCGTTTTCCCGCGTGTTGTGACCGCGCAAGCGTGGCATTTCTGCGCTTCATAAAGCGGTTTCTACAACCAGCGCCTTAATGCCGGAGAACACCCATCCTGCCATGATGAAAGCAGATTACGTCGTTGTTGGTGCGGGGTCTGGTGGCTGTGCGGTCGCATTTCGCCTGGCCGAAGCCGGGCATTCGGTCATTGTGGTGGAGCATGGGGGCAGCGATTGGGGGCCGTTCATACGCATGCCCGGTGCACTTTCCTATCCGATGAACATGCCGCGCTATGACTGGGGCTACAAAACCGAGCCGGAACCGCATCTGAACAACCGGGTTCTGGCGGCACCACGTGGTAAAGTGGTCGGCGGATCGTCTTCTATCAATGGGATGATCTTTGTGCGCGGGCATGCGCGCGACTTTGACACCTGGGCGCAGATGGGCGCGACCGGTTGGAGTTACGCGGATGTCTTGCCGTACTTCAAACGTATGGAGCATTGGCACGGCCCTGTACACTCTGACTGGCGGGGTAGCGATGGACCTTTGCATGTCACGCGGGGCGCGCGCAAAAATCCTTTGTATCACGCCTTTGTCGAAGCCGGCCGCCAGGCGGGGTATCAGGTCACGGACGACTACAAT
>JBCBBB010000074.1:0-15494 GCA_038532095.1 Pseudomonadota bacterium | reverse complement strand
TGCCGTGGGTTCGACGTCTCGAACAGTACATAACGCGCCTTGGTTGACATCAGCGTGTCGAACATCTTGGCCATGGGGATGTCGCAGACATGCGGGCCTTCGTAATTTCCCCAGCAGATATGCACGCGGACTTTCTCGGCAGGGACATCGGCCAGGGCATGGTTCAACGCCTCAACGTGCGCTCCGGCGATCTTCAGGAACTCTTCATCCGACAGATCGGTGAACAGCATGTGCCGCGACAGGGCAAGGTCGGGGCAATCAAGTTGCAGGTCCAGCCCGGCGGCCACAATCGTCTCGTACTCCGCCTTCATTGCGTCCGCCAAAGCGGCCAGATACGCCTCCCGGCTTGGATAGTAATCGTTTTGAAGAAAGAGCGAGATCACACCCGGCGACGCGGCATTCATAAAGCCCCGCTCTACACCATGCGCGGTCATCGCCGCTTGCAGATTCGCGATATCCTTCTGAAGCTCGCCCTGGCCCTTGGACTTGACCTCGCCCACACACATGGGCCGCGCATATTTCGGCGTGCCGCCGTCATTCGCCAACCGTTCCAGAAACTTGGGAAACAGCTTTAAATCGGCAGGTGCGTTGCGCGGGCTGTCCCCATCGAACCCGGTGTAGCGATCCTTCACATAAGTCGCATAAGAGATCTTCGACGTCTCCCCGTCCGAGACGATATCGATACCCGCTTCCTTCTGCTTGCCAACTGTCTCAAGAACCGCGTCCGCCATGGCAGCATCGAACTCGGCTTCTGAATACGCCTCCTGCCGCTCGCGTGCGAAAATGAAATCTACCACCTTCTGCGTTCGGGGCAGGGAGCCCACATGCGTTGTCTTGACTGCTGTCACTGGATCACTCCTCCCGTTTGTCCCAGAACCCGCCTTCATCTGCGGACCCGTAGATCAGCAGGTTGCCGTCCGGATCCACCGTGTGGGCTTCGATCATGCCGTGTGGCTGACGGCCCGGTCGCCCATAGCGCGGGCAGCCTGCGTCGGGCAGGTCCAAAACGTCCCATTCCTTGGCCATGCCCGTCACATTCAACACGCGCACGTAGGCTGAGTTGAAGTTCCGTGTCGGGTCGACCGGACTGTCCCACTTGTTGAAATGTAGCTCCACCCCGTCACGCCGGAGTGCCATGTAACGTTCGAGCCGAAATACCTCGCGATATCCGAACTGCGCGTAAAACACCGCCGTGCGGTCAAAGTCGTGGGACGCAAACTGCGGCGCGACCGACATCAACTGTGCGTGGCTCATGCCTCACCTTTCTTTGCCATTAAAACAGTATGGCCCTGGCATCCCGGGTCCTCTGCAAGGAAACCGGTAAGGGTCATCCCCGCCGTCTCAAGAAGGGTCGCATATTCCGCCGGTGACAGCGAGGCGTGATAGACCGTCTCGCTGCCGACCGTTCCGGTCACTTCGCCCGCGCGCGCGCCAACCGTGACCAGAAGCCGACCGCCCGGGTTCAGGTGTTCGGCAAACCGGGGCAGGGTGGCGCGTTGTTCATCCGGTGTGAGGTGGAAAAAACTGTTCCAAGCGATGATGCCGTCGAAGCGCTCACCGAGCGATAGGGTGCGCATATCGCCTTCGCGCCAATCGCCATCCGGCCAGCGACCCCGGGCGATCTCAAGCATCTTGGCAGAGAAATCCACGCCCGTCAGCCGGAACCCCTCATTGATGAGCCAGCCCGAAATCGGTTGACCCGCTCCGCACCCAAGATCAAGCACGCGGCCTCGGCGCGGCAATCCATCGCCAAACCGCGCAAGCCAGCGCGCCTCGAAGAACGCGCGCCCGCGCTCGGCATCATAAACCTCGGCCTGCCGGTCATAGATGTCGCGCGTCGCCTCGGGCGTGGCTGCGGTGTCATGTGTGTCCGTCATTGTCTAAGCCGTGTCCCGTCCCACCAAAACGGCCGGTCGCAAAAGCCGGTCGCGCAAGCGCCAGCCGTTCCCGAGATTTTCATACCCATCCGACCGTTGGACAAGGGCACAAGCTGTGGCGCAATCCCGAGAAACCCGTCGCCCTCGCGCAGGACATAACCCCGGCTTGAGAGGAACACGTCGATCGAACAATTCGCAGCACCGCAGAACGGACGCGCGAACCCTTGCGTGCAGCGCACGATGTTCCAGTCGAGCACATAATCCGGCACATCATCGCCATCAATCAATCCCACAAGGAGCTCGGTGGCATCCATGGTGTAGCTGCCATTGCACCCACGCCCGATATGCGCGGCAAGTGTCGGGGGAGGACCAGCGGCTGCTGCCGGACCGGGGCTCCCAAGCGCAGCAAGAGCCGCCGGCACCGGATGACCGGCAGCGCGCCATGTGTCCACGCAGGGCCCAAACACGTCGGTCAAAGCCGCTGCCAGCCCGTCGGTGTCGTAAGACCACGCCTGTCCCCGACTTGCGTCCACGATCAATTGTTCCGTTTCAAAGAGTTCGACCACGAAGGGATCGCTCATGCTGACCGGCATCTGCCACCTGTCCAAAGCGGGGTCGAAGAAGGCAGACGGGAATTGGTACCCCTGCGTGTCGAGGTAAAACGTAAAGGCCAACCGGTCACTGGTGGTGGGCGGCACAAGGCTTCCCGCAACTTCCAGTGTCGCAAGGAAAGGGTCCGTGCCGGACGTGCAGGACAGCGACAACGTTCCACCCGGGTCGCGGGCCATGCCGGGCACGGTTTGCCACTCCGCAAGCGCAGGCCCACCGGTTGCCGTCAACGCGACCATTGCGGCGATGGCTCTGACCAAATTTCGCATCATGCCACTCTCACGGTATTCTAAGTCCGATCTTACCAATATGCCCACGTTCCAAAAACGCGCTCTGGGCCGCTCGAATATCCTTGAGGTCAAAAGTCTCGGCCACAAGCGGTTTGATCTTGCCGCTCTCAATCCAGCGCACCAACCCGGCAAAAACACCATCGCCGAGGCGCGTGCATCCAAAGAACGACAAGTCGTTCAGGTAGAGGTCCCGCAAATCCAGCGGCACCTCCGCCCCGGCCACGGCGCCGGAAACCGCATAGCGTCCCCCGGATTTGAGCGCGGCGATCAGTCCCGGCCATCCCGGGCCACCCGCCAGATCAATGGCCAGATCATAGCTGTTCGGCTCCGGCGCGTCGGTTCGATCCAGACAATGCGCCGCACCCAACGCCCGCAAAGCTGCGACCTTGGAAAGGGAGGTCACGGCCGTCACCTCCACACCGCGCGCCACCAGCAGTTGCACGGCCGCCGACCCAACGCCGCCTGAGGCTCCGGTGACAATGGCCCGCTCCCCTGACAAAGCGCCCGTCCGAACAATCATGTTCTCAGCCGTCGAGTAAGAACAGGCGAAGGAGGCCAGTTCCACATCCGACAGATCGCTTTCGATTACATGCGCATGCCGCGCGGCCACAGTCGTGTACTCCGCAAACGTGCCGGGCGTTTCCGATCCGATGTACCAGAACGGCTCCACCGGCTGACCCGCAACCTCCCGCAGGCAAGGCTCGATCAACACCCGCTTGCCGATCAACCCGGCATCGACGCCCGCGCCGACCTCAACAACCTCACCACACCCGTCAGCACCCTGAATATGCGGGAATTCCAAAGGCTTCCCGCTCCACGTGGCATCTGCCGCCTCGCCATCACCCTTGGAATACCAGGCCAGTCGCGTGTTCACATCCGTGTTGTTAACCGCGGCACCGCCAAGACGGATCAGCACCTCCCCCGGACCGGGCACCGGACGTGGCAGGTCCTCCCGCCACTCCAGCATCTCCAACCCACCGTGGCCGCTCAGAACTATACCTTTCATCCGGTCCATGTCAGGCCAGCCGGGTCGTCGGTGCCGACGATGTGATAGAGCGCGGCATCCCCCGTCATCGACGGCACGGCGTTGTGCATCAAACGCTCGGGCACTGACATCGTGTCACCGGGGGCCAGCACGGTAGAGCCGCCTTCCCACGACACCCGCCAATGCCCGGTCACCGGCATCAAAACGGACGGCCGGTCATGCATATGCATCGCGTCCGTGGCCGAGGCGCGTGTGACCAGATCGACCTCGAAGCCCGGCTTGTCCCGAATGATCCCGCGCTCTCCAATCACCTTGCAAGGCGCAGTGTCGGCCAGCGCCACCATGTCCCAATACCGTCGCACATACCCGCCGACGACGTCGCGGGTCGAAGGCTCCGGAAACGCGTTCGCCGCATCGTCCGAGAGTTTCTCCATCGGCAGCACACCCTCCGGCAGCACCTCACCTCTCTTGGTGTCATAAAGCTTGCCGGTCTCCGCCAGCACCAACCCATGATCGGCGGCGTCTTCGATGACCTGCGGCGCCCAGACCACGCCGCCGCCCGCATCATCGCCACCAAGAATGGCCATGATCATCCCATAGTCATCGCCGATGTTTTCGAACCCCCGAAAGATGCCGGTCGGAATGTTGAAGATATCCCCCTTTTCCAGAACCACCTCACCGGCGGTGCCCCAACGCCCCCAGAAAAACCGCCAACGGCCCGAGAGCACGAAGAATACCTCCGCCGTCCGGTGACTGTGGAGCGAGTTCCGGCATCTCGGCGGTTGACCAGCAGCCCCGATATTGAAGCCATGCGGCAGCGCGATATGCACGTGCTGGTCCGCGCTTTCCGAGACACCACCCCCAATGATGGTGAAGTTTTCTTTCAGGTCGGAGCCCGGCGTATGCGCATCGATAAAAGCGGTGCGGCAGGGTTGTAGCTCGCCATAACGCACGATCCGGTCAGACAGGTCAGTCATTGTCAGGGTCCTTCAAGTATGGGTCCGGGTCCTCGCCCAGGGCGCGCAAACGATCCGAGAGGCGCGCGATGGCGCGATCGCGCGCCGCCAGATGCGGGGCAACCAGCGCGTGCACCTCCGCCTCGTCAAAGCGCGGTGTGATGTATTGCGAACAGTTCCAGTCGAAGGCCACAATGCGAATACGCACCACCCGTTCAACTTTTCCTTCGCCATCCGTCGCAAGCTGCTCGACAAGCTCGGGCGCGTCCGCGGCCGCCGTCACCACGGCGTGGCCTTGCAGTTTCAACCGGGCCCGCCGGGGATAGTCCATTGCAAAGAGAGAGACGCGATCATCCCGTGCCAGATTGCCCTGGCTGATGAACTGCCGGTTGCCGCGATAATCGGTAAACCCGACGGTTTCACCGTCCAGCACCTTGAGAAATCCAACCGGACCGCCTCGGTGCTGCACATACGGCCACCCGGTTTCCGAGACACTGGCCATGTAAATCGTGCTGCGGCTTTCCAGGAAAGCGCGCTCCTCCGATCCCAATTGGGGCTTTGTGCGTCCGGGGTATGTCTCGGCATAAAGATCAGCCGTCCCGGCCGCTTCCTGAAACCCGCGCACGGCCTCGGTGAACATCAACTCGGCATAGTTTTTCATGGCCTCAGGTCTCCATTGACCTGCAAATATCCCGGGGGACGTTGGCGAAGCCAACGGGGGGCAGGGCCCCCGTAAAATTCTGTGTCAGAATTTTTCCCCTCATCCCGTATGGAGCGCGATCTGCTTCCAGACGGCCACCTCATCGTAAAGCGTGAACTCGCGCCGCAACCCCCAGGGTCCGAATTCGGCATGGCTCATCCCCATGACATGCACCGGCGCCCCGGTCGGACGGCCAAAGCTGCCCCACCCGTCATGCACCCCATCCAGCGACCAGCGGATCGCGGCGCGCGGCGATAGCATGTCGGCCTCCATCCCGATCTGGTGGTGAATGGTAAAACGCGCAGAGGGGAAAGACGATCTCAGCCCGACCCAGAATTCGCTCACCGCCTCGCGTCCGATTGCGGTCTGAGCGCCTGCATATTCACCAATCACCGCCCGGTCGTACTCGGTCAGGATGTGGTTGATGTCCATGTCCATGATGCGCGCCAGGGTCTGCGCGTATTTCGTGCCCCATGCGTTGCTGTTTCCGTGCCCCTTATACGGCCCGTCGACATCGGTCTCCGGCGTGAACGGGCGCGAGGCGTTGGCAACGCCCCCTTCCTGTTCAATCAGTTGCATCGCGAAGTCGCGCGGCTCCATGCCCAACTGCCGGACAATGCCGCCATAGTCGCGTACTAGCCACTCGTCATAGATCGTGTTCTCTTTCGCAGCACAATCCGCGATCACCCGCACGACCCAGGACTTGCCGGTCGCAGGCCCGAATTGCCCGTCCTGCGTATGCGTGCCCTTGGTCAGCAGGCGGTGGGACGACAAAAGCCCATGCTCCGGGTCGTCCGAATAGATCACGTCCTCACCCAGAAGCTCCCGGTCAGGAAACTCATGGATCGTCGCCAGGGTCGAGGCCATGACCGCCGCGTTGCCACGTTGGATGCCCATGGGCGAGCGGACCGGGATATCTTCGGCATAGTAATGGTTCAGCGTCGCGATGCCGCGGTCTTCCCAGATCTCCTTGGTGATCCCGATGATATAGTCTGGAAAGTCCGTGAACCGGTTTGAAAAGCCCTTCATGGGGCAACTCCTTCGCTCTGGCGCACCGATCCGCGCAGGATCAGTTTCCCTTCAATTTCAATGTTTTGCGCAGGCGCAACCCCCGCCTCGATCTGCTCCAGCATGAGGGTGACCGTCGCTTCCACCATCCGGTTCACGGGCTGGCGATAGGTGGCAAGGTCATAGGCGCCCCAAGCCGCCTGCGGCACGTCGTCGAAGCCGATGACCGAGATGTCCTGACCCGGTATCATGCCGTGAGCGCGGACTTCATCGAGGACAGCGAACCCCATGTGATCATTGCCGACGAAAATCGCATCCGGCTGTTGCCCTTTCAGCAATTGCCGCGCGCATTCGGCGGCGACTTTTCTGTTGTACATCCCATCGATCAGCGCGAACGGATGCTGGCCGGCGGCGGCTAAGGCCGCTTCGTACCCCCGGGCGCGCTCCTGCCCCGTCTGGCTGCCCTGCCAGCCTGCGATATGCGCGATCTTTGTGTGGCCGGTCGCAATCAGGTGCCGGGTGACCGTCTGAGCCCCTTTGAAGTTGGTGGATGTCACGCTGGAAAACGCATGGCCTTCCTGACCCCGGTTGAACAACACGACCGGTACGCCCGCATCGCGCGCCCGTTCCGCGAGCGGGGACGACATGGACACGCTGGCCGCGATAATGCCGTCCACCTGATAATCCATCAGGTCGCCGATAACCCGATCCACCCCATCGGTGGAGTTGGGCGCGGTGAAGATCAGGATGTGATAACCGCGTTCCTGGAGCGCGTTCGACAAAAGTTCGAGCGCCACCGGATAGAACTGGTTTTCAAGATAGGCCACGACGAGCCCGATGATCCGGCTTTTGCCGCTGACCATGGCGCGGGCCAGCACGTTGGGACGATAGCCCAGCTCTTCTGCGGCGCGCTTGACCTTTTCGACTGTCTTCGCGCTGGCTGAGGCGCCAGGTGTGAAGACGCGCGACACGGCCGATTGGCTGACACCTGCACGGCGCGCCACTTCGAGCGAGGTGACCTTAGACATGTTGCGCCTGCTTTGCAGTCGCCCGGGGGCAGGGGGGCGCTGCCCCCCTCTGGACCTGCGGTCCATTCACCCCCCGGGATATTTTCAGGTCAATGGAGATCACGAGCCGCTCTCCAGTCCGATTGGCGCGAGTGAGCGGGCTTTGTTGAACTCCCGCATGCGTCCCAAAACATCGACGCCGACCTGCCGGTAAAGATCGAGAAGATCGACGAGCACCCAGTTTTCCCGGATCAACCCGTCTTCGAGGCGCCAGAAGTCTAGGCTTCGGAGCGTCACCTCCTGACCCGAGGGCGCGATCCCCATCCAGCCGTCGCCGGTGATCGTCAACCGCATGTTGGGCCAGCCGGTTTCGGCGACATAGGCGCCTTCGGCGATCCAGTGGCTCATCAGATCGCCCATCGCATCCAGCTTGCGGTCGGGCATGGCGCGCAGGAATGGGATCTGGTGCCAGTGCCGGAACCCGGCAATGCCGCGAGCGGTGCCGATCCCGGCGGGGCCATACCAGTTGAAGTGCGGATGCCAGTGGGTTTCGAGTTGCATCACCTCCGGCCCGCCTTCCGCCGGATGGCGGCAGAGATCGGTCAGCATGGCGATGACGTGATCCATGGCCGGTGTCCCATCGCCCTGCGTGTTTAAACCATCCTGCGTCATGGGCGCCGGGGTGCAGAGAAAGGCGCCGAGCTGTGGCGCCATCGGCCAGGCGCCGGCCTGCATCATCAGTTCGGGAATGTCCCAGATGATCTGTGCCTCGGTCACGGTGTCATCCTCGATCCGGAAGAACTCGTGATAGCGCATATGCGCCAGATGCCCGGTTGGCGGAATGTCGAGGAAAGGCGCGAGGAATGTCCCAATGTAATTGCCCATGCACCCGATCCAGTCCTGACCTTCGGGCGTGGTGCCTGCCGTGACGATTATGTCGCGCCGTTCGAGATCGGGCATCGCCGTGGAAAGAGCCGCCAGAACAGCGCGTATGGGCTCAGCGCCGCGCCCAGTGCCGAAAGGATGGCAAAGATGCACCGTCGCATCTGATGAGAACAATGCGCCGAGCACCTGTTCGACCGAACCTTGCTCATAGCTGCCTGTGACAGTTCGAAATTCTGCCAACGCCGCCTTGATGTCGGCGCTGTTCTTCACTCGGCAGCTGTCCCGTAGGCCACGTTCTTGCCGCCGTAGCGGCGGACGCGGATGTTGCATTGCTCGGCATGCCCGACGAAGCCCTCCAGCATGCAAAGGCGGGAGCCATATGCGCCGATCATCGCCGCGGCTTCGTCGGTTGTAACTCTCTGGTAGCTATGGGTTTTCAGGAACTTGCCGACCCAGAGCCCGCCGGTATACCGCCCGGCCTTCTTGGTGGGCAGCGTGTGATTGGTGCCGATGACCTTATCGCCGTTCGCCACATTCGTGCGCGGCCCGAGAAACAGCGCGCCGTAGCTTTGCATGTTCTCCAGATACCAGTCATCGCGGTCGGTCATCACCTGCACATGCTCATAGGCGGTGTCATTCGCGACCTGCAACATCTCTTCATGCGTATCGCAGAGGAAGACATCGCCATAGTCGCGCCAGGATGTGGCTGCGGTCTCGGATGTCGGAAGAATTTGCAGGAGACGGTCAATTTCAACCAGCGTGTCCTCTGCCAGTTTGCGGCTGGTGGTGATCAGCATGGCGGGTGAGTTGTATCCGTGCTCGGCCTGACCCAGAAGGTCGGTGGCGACAAGCTCGGCATCCACCGTGTCATCGGCGATCACTTGCGTCTCGGTCGGTCCGGCGAAGAGGTCGATGCCCACGCGCCCGTAAAGCTGACGCTTGGCTTCGGCGACAAAGGCGTTGCCGGGGCCGACCAGCATGTGAACCGGGTCTATTGTCTGGGTTCCGATGGCCATAGCGCCCACGGCCTGGATGCCACCCATCACGTATATCTCATGTGCCCCGCCCATATGCATGGCGGCGACAATGGCCGGGTGCGGGGCGCCGTTCACCGGCGGAGCAGAGGAGATGATGCGCGGCACCCCCGCGACAGAGGCGGTCAGCACCGACATATGTGCGCTTGCCACCATCGGGAACTTGCCGCCTGGAACGTAGCAGCCCACCGATTGCACGGGGATGTTTTTGTGCCCGAGGATCACGCCCGGCAGCGTTTCCACTTCGATATCCGTCATGGAGGCGCGCTGCGCTTCGGCAAACCGTCGGATCTGCGTTTGCGCGAATTTGATGTCCTCCATGTCGCGGGTCGAGACCTTCTGCATTGCGGCCTCGATCTCGCTATCCGACAGTCGGAAGCTTTCGGGTGCATAGCTATCGAACTTCTGGCTCAATTCCCGCACCGCCGTGTCGCCGCGTGCTTCGATGTCAGCCAGCGTGGCTTCGACAGTGGCGCGGACTTTTGCGTCCTCTTCTTTCTTCTCGGCTTCGGGTTTGGATTTTTTCAGATGCTCGATTGGCATGGAACTATCCTGAGTGACATGGTGTTTCTATGGGGGACTGGCCTCGACGTGGATGCGCGAGCCCGAGTACGAAAGAGGCGACGCGGCTCATCCCTTGACGGCGCCCGCGGTCAGGCCGCTGACGATCTGGCGCTGGAAGAACATCACCAAGACGAAAAGCGGCGCGGTGGCCGAAACCACGGCGGCCACGGCAAACATCACATTGCCTTCGGTCTGTGTGGTGCCAAGGAAGGCGGCGATCTCAGGGATCATGGTCCGGTTGCTTTCCGAGAGCAGAAGCGACGTCACAATGAAGTCGTTATAGGCCAACAGAAAACTGAACAGCCCTGTTGTGATCACGCCCGGCCACATCACCGGGATGATCACATGCCGGAACGCCTGAAACTGCGTGCAGCCATCGACTTTGGCGCTTTCATCCAGCTCTTTCGGGATGTTCTGGAAAAAGCTGTGCAGCATCCAAAGCGTGAAGGGCTGGTTCATGGCGACCAGCACGATGATCGCGGTCGGGATGATGCCCCACACGTTCCACTCGAAAAACGGCAGCATATAGCCGGCGACCAGTGTGACCTGCGGCAAGGCGCGGAAGATCAGCGCAATGATCAACAGCCAGATCACATAGCGAAAACCGGATCGGCTGAGTGCATAGCCGCCGAGCGTTCCCATAGTCAGTGAAATGGAGACGACAAACACGCAAACGATGAAGGTGTTCAGCACGTTTCGCCAGAACTCGTTTTCGATCCAGGCGCCTTCATACCCCGCGCCGGTGAAGGGCGCGCCATGGGTGGTCTCGGTATTGGGTCCGAAGAGCGCATTGGTCCAATCGGCGATGGAGAAGAAATCAAGCTCGACCTTGAAGCTGCCCCAGAACGTCCAGAAGAACGGGAAGGCCGCAATGATCAGCCAAAAGATGATGAAGCCATTTGTGGCAAGCTTCAGGCCAACCGGCATGCGCTGCGCTTTGGACGCCATCAGTGGCCTCCTTTCTGGAAGTCACGCCAAGTGCGCACCAGAACCGGCGACAGCAGGATCGCGACACCGATGATTGTCATCACCGAGGTCGTGGCCGCCGCCGACAGTTGCCGGGTTTCGCCGCCAAGATCATTCACGATGATCCACGACAGGGATGTCGCATGCGCCTGGGCCTGGAAGCCGATGATCGGCTCAAGCACCTTGAAGTTATCCATGATCTGGATCAGCGCGACAAAGGTCACCAAAGGCATCAGGTGCGGGATCACCACATATCGCACTTGCTCCCAGCGGGTCGCGCCGTCGATCTGCGCCGCTTCGATCTGGTCCTGCGGCAGCGTTTGAAGTCCGGCATAAAAGACCACGAACGCAAACGGCGCCGACGACCAAATCCCGTAGACAATAAGCGATATCCACATCAGCGGCGTCGACGCCTTCAGCGAAAGATCCGGATCATCCGCAAGGTAGGAGATGAAGTTTCCAAGGATACCGCGACTGTCGATCATCCAGAACAGGATCAGCGATCCGATCAGTGGCGTCACAATCATCGGCAGGAGGGAGAAGAAGATCGCAAGCCCCTTGAGGTGGCGGTGCAGCGAGTTCACAGCAAGCGCAATCGTCAGCCCCAAGGCAATCAGCGCAGGCGTACAGACAAAAACATAGGTCAGCGTAAACGCCATGGCCCGGTAGAAGGGCAGGTTGAACAACACGTCCCCAAATGCGCTCCAGCTCTCCGTCGTGGCCCATGCCTCGCGGATCTCATTGACCGCCAAATGTCCCCGGTCGAGATAGATGTCGAGGCCAACGAAGCGCCCGAGCGGTTGGGCTTCGCGAATGGCGGCGGTGGCGTCCTGATCGATTGTGGTCTCCGTGGTGCAGCCGAAGGGGCCGCAGTTTTCCACTTCGATGATCACGGCCTCATGCGGGGCATAGACCGACTGGATGACAACCGACACGATTGGCAAAGCGATGAACAGGAACATCGCAAGCCCGGTCGGCAGGAAGAACCAGAAGAACGTCTTGTGTTTCATGACACCCGCTCGGTTGCGTTTTGTGTAAGGCGAGCTTCAACCCGCCTTACGATCGGTGCAGTAGGGCGGGCTTCAGCCCGCCATTGGCCTCAGAGGAAGCCCTTTTCCTTGGCCGCGGCGATATAGGCCGCTTCCACGTCCTTCAGCGCCTGCTCCGCGGATTCCTTGCCCTGCATGAAATCGGCCAGCTCGTTGCCGAGCGCCGTGTGCAGAAGGCCCATATATGGCAGCATCGGATAAGGGATCGTCTTGGACTGCGCGGCGGCGAACACACCCTGCGCCTTCTCGGTCGGCTCGTAGCCGTCGATCAGCCAGACCGCCAAGGGCGAGGTTTCCTCGTTCAGCATGTCCGGACGAATGGCGTGGGTCATCGCGATGAAGGTGGCTTCCGCCTCTTCGTCAGAGATGTTCTTGGCCACGGTCCAGCCATCCCACCAAAGGGTCGAAGCCGGAGTGGTGCCACCACCCACGGTCATCGGCGCACCAATCGCCGTGCCGTCGATCACCTCCTGCGGCGTGCCTTCTGCGTCCGTCAAAACCGCAGCGCGCGAGCCCCACATGTTCATGATCGCAGCGTTGCCAGCGCGCCATTCCGCATTGGCAGCGTTCGAGTCATGGGTCAGGAAGTCGGGGTTCATGTATTCCGACAGCGCCTTCATCATCTCGAGCGTCTTGATGCCCTCTTCGGTGGCAATGTTCGGCTCGGCAGAACCCGGCTTGAAATGGGTGCCGCCATAGCCCAGGAACATGTTGTTGAATTCCTGTGCCAAGTTCCAGCCCGCCGCATAGGCACCGGTGACCGGGTTTTCCATGATCCCGGCTTCGCGGATCTTGCCTGCGATTTCGAGCATCTCCTCATAGGTCGCCGGTGCGTCTGCGCCGACCTGTTCCAGCACGTCCGCGCGATAGACCAAGTGCTGCGCGTTCGCCATGAACGCCACCGCCATCACCTGACCGTTGATTGTGATCAGCTGGTTCGGGCTCAGACCTTCACCGTGCTCGGCCACAAGATCGTCGAGCGGACGAATAACGTCCTCGTTCATCAGGGCCACGATGGAAGAGTTGGCGATGATCGCCGATGTGTACTCGGCCGGGTTGCCCTGCATGCCGGGCAGGTTGATCTTCTGGTGATCGGCGGTGAGGTTCGTTGTAACCTCCGCGCCCTGGCACTCCTGCGCCCCTGCGCCCACGGTCTGGATCGCCGGGAATTCATTGCCTACGATCGATACACGTGCGCCAATCTCACACGCCGCATGGCCACCGGCAAAAGCGGTCGAGCCCATCAGCGCCACAGCACCAGCCAGAGCTATCGTTTTCAAGTACATCAGTTTTTATCTCCCTGATTAACGGATGTGCCTTGCAATCGCACATCCCTTTATCCCGGCTTGGCAACCGGGGTTTTGTCCGGGGTTAGCCCCCGATCCGTTCACCTGTCTTGCCATCGAACAGGTGACAAATTTCCTTTGGTATGTGGATCGAGATCTGCTCATCGATCTCGGCCCGATAGGTCTTGTCGGCCTTGCAACTCACCAGATGCCCGCCGATGCGAACACTCACCATCGTCGCGTCGCCCAGCAGCTCCATCGTATAGATCGGCGCGTTGATCTGCCCGCCGGAGGGCACCACATCCGCATCTTCGGCCCGGAAGCCCAGCGTCGCTTTACCGTCCGGCGCATCCAGCCCATGGATTTCCGTTCCAACCGCGCGGAACACGCCGCCCTGCATCTCGCCATCGATCAGGTTCATCGCCGGGTTGCCAATGAAGCTGGCAACAAACGTGTTCGCGGGCCGGTCATAAATCTCGGTCGGGGAGCCGACCTGTTGAACCTTGCCCTTTTCCATGACGACCACGCGGTCGGCCAGCGTCATCGCCTCAATCTGGTCATGCGTCACATAGATCGTCGTGACCGCCAGTTCGTGGCTCAGGTTCTTGATTTGAGCCCGGGTCGAAACCCGCAGCTTGGCGTCCAGGTTCGAGAGCGGCTCATCCATCAGAAACACGTTCGGTTCACGCACAATCGCGCGCGCCAAGGCAACGCGCTGGCGCTGTCCGCCGGACAGTGCGGCGGGCTTGCGATGCAGGAAGTCGTCCAATTCCACCATGGCCGAAGCGCGTCGCACTTTCTCGTCATGGCTGCCCGGATCGATGCCGCGGACTTTCAGTGGAAACCGGATGTTCTCGTAAACATCCATGTTCGGATAGAGCGCATAAGATTGAAACACCATCGCCACGTCGCGGTCTTTGGGCTCCAGATCGTTGACGACCTTCCCGCCGATAAAAATCTCCCCATCCGTCGGGTCTTCAAGACCGGCGATCATTCGCATTGTGGTGGTCTTGCCGCAGCCGGACGGTCCGAGCAGGACCAGAAACTCACGGTCAGGAATGTCGAGATCGAACTCGTGCACGCCGATGAAATCGCCCCAACGCTTGGAGATCTTGCGAAGCTGAATATCGGCCATGGACCCCCCGGAAGGCGCTTTTCTTGCATACGCTTGCAAGAAGCCTAGACTTGGGCAAACCGTTTTGGCAAGGTCTTTTTGCAAACGTATGCATATGAGCTCCAAGACTGGTAACCCATGAACTTTCAAAGAGAAAAACGCATTGTGCGGGCGTATCATGCCGCGCTCGATGCAAAAGATTGGAGCGCCGCGGCGCAGCATATTGCGCCGGAGTGCCGTTGGCGTGGCTATCATCCGTTCAATGAGATGGTTGGACCCGACGCTCCGATGGAGCGATTCTGGCAGCCGCTGCACGATAGCATTCAGCACCTGCAACGTCGCGAAGATGCCTTCTTTGCAGGGCTCAACGAAATGGACGGGTTCACCTCAACCTGGGTGGTGTCCATGGGCCATTTGGTCGGTCTGTTCGACGCGCCCTGGCTTGGCATTCCGGCCACCGGGCGAATGGTCTTTCTGCGATACGCCACCTTCCTGAAGGCCGACGGCGCGCAGATCACCGACATCGCCATGTTCTTCGATATCCCGCAAGTGATGGTTCAGGCGGGCCTAACTCCGATGCCCTCCCAACTGGGGGCAGAACTGGTTCAACCCGGTCCGCACCCCCACGATGCCCTGCTGTTCGAACCCCAGCCGGAGGAGGCGGGCAAAGCCACACTTGACGCGATCAACGCGATGATCGGGGATCTCGGGAACTGGGACCTCGGACTTCCGCTGGAAGAGGAACTGCGCAGAACCTGGCACGAGGACATGATCTGGTGGGGGCCAACGGGCATCGGTGCGACCTACACTATCCCGCGTTATGCGCGGCAACATTCAGGACCCTTCCGGCGGGTGTTCTCGGATCGCAACTTCATCGGCCACATCGCCCGCCTTGCCGAGGGTCAGTATGGCGGGTTCTTTGGCTGGCCGAATTTCACCGCGCGCCTGACCGAAGACTACATGGGATTGCCGACAGCCGGGCAGGTGGGTGAGTTCCGCGTCATCGATATCTATCGGCGGGCCGGTGACAAACTGGCCGAGAATTGGGTTTTCATCGACGTCCCGCATTTCTGGCTCAGCCAGGGCGTGCAGATCCTGCCGGATGAGGCATCCGCGCTGACATAGGGCGTAACGTCCGTCCGCTGTCAGGCGTCGATCATGACC